>JBEKIM010000048.1:0-23647 GCA_050011755.1 Bryobacteraceae bacterium
GTTCGATCAACCTTACGGGAACCGGCTCGGAGAGGGCAAAACGGAGGGTGCTGTTGACCACCTGGGCGGTCCCCAGTTCGTCCTGGAACGCCGCGGCCAGCCGCGCGCCGGCCGGATAGAGCGAGAAGTGGCGCTTCCACGCGGCGAAATAGAGCACCGCTTCGCCGTGCAGCTTGTACGCCGGAATCTTGTACGAAAGGGTCTCTTCGGCTCTCGGCAAGGCCCGCTGTATGGCGGCCCGCACGGCCGCCAGTGTGGCCTGGACGGCCTCCGGCTGGGACCCAATGTACTCGTCCACAGACTTGAAATCGTTTTTGCCCATCGTCACTCCAAGCCTTTTTTATGATACTCCAGGCCCGGAGCGACCCCCGCGCTAATGCGTCAGCGGCGAGGTGATCGCCGGTGTGGTCGGCGGAGCGCCGTCCGGAGGAGGCGGCAGGTTTTGAATGTCTTCCTGGGTCAGATACGAAACGAATTTCCAACTGTTGTTATCGAGCTGAAATAACGCGACCTGGTTTCCCGACAGCTCAAACCGCGGCAGGCACGTCTTCAGATCGCTCGAAGCCTTATCCCAATCGATCTCCCAGCGGAACGCGACGGCCTTGGTGCCCGGCTGGCTGCCATCCGTAATCCCCGTGACCTCGATCAGATATGGACCCTTCAGCAGAATCTCATGTCCCCTGCCGGACTCCTGCAGGCTGATCGCAGTCACCATTTTGCTGCCCTTATCGGTCAGCCGGTAGGTCGTCGACCAGGCGTTGCCGGCCTTGTCGGTGACTTCCACCAGTTTCCAGAAATCGTTTTTCACGCCGCACTCCACCAGGTCGTCGGAGTGGAAAGTAACTTTGAAATGATTCATCTGCTCTTGCGACCAGAGCTGGGAAATGGCCGCGGCGGCGGCCTCGGGAACCAGGTCGGGCGGCGGCGGCGGATCCGATCCGCAGCCGGCCAGCACGCCGGCGGCAGCTACCAGGAGCACGGCCAGACCGTTGCGAGAACTTGAAGATCCAATTCCAGACATCATGCAGTGATGCCACCAGAATAGAGCTATCGCCCGGTGTTTAGCATGTTGCCAACCGTAATAGCCCTGGTACTACCTATGGTTAACCGGCGCGGCATGCACCGCGGACAACCCGATCGCCGCCGGGATTCGACAGCGGGCCTGCCGGTGTGAGACCATGCGGTGTTCCACGCCGGAGTTTAAGCTATGAAACGAGTTTTGTTCGCCGCGGCTGCCGTTTTGTTTTGCAGCCTTCAACTGGCGGCGGGCGAGTTGCAGCGCGACGTCCTTTCCATCGGCTACACCAAAGGCCTGGTGGCCGCCGCTTACCGTGGCGGCCAAGTCGTGCTTTGGGATTTCGAAACGGCGGGTGTAAAGCATGTTTATAACGCTTCGGCGCCCAAGAACACGCTAAACGTGCCCCTGGCGCATTTCAGCGGTACCGGCCGCCGCCTGGCGTTCACGCAGGAAGGCGATGCCGGCCTGATCTCGTACGATTTGACTACCGGCGCATCCACGGTGCTGGTGCCACACCGTCTGCTGGTGAAGGGCATCACCGCATTTAGCTGGTCGCAGCAGGTCGATTCGGTGATGGTGGCTATCGGCCGCGATATTTTCCTGATCAACGCTCAAGGCCATACACAGTGGCAGCACCGGCTGGAAACGCGTGCGATTATCACGGATGTGGTGTGGCATCCATCCGAAAGTTACTACACCGTGGCGACCGATAACGGCGAGGTGTCCACCTGGGAAGCCGCCAGCGGCCGGGTGATCAGTTCTACGAAATTGGACACCGGCGGGCACTCCGCCGCAGTGAAAGTGGGATGGACCAGCGAAGACACCCTGGTTGCGTCCGTGCGCGGTGTCAGCCTGGCGATCCTCGATCCAGAGTCTCTGAAGCCCAAGAAGATCACTGCCTGCAACTGCCTCGACTTCACCTGGAGTCCGGGAGGTAAAGAGATTTTCGCGTGGGAGCCGCCGAACATCGCCATTTTCAGCGAGGCGGGTCAACGCACACGCGAAATACGGACGCCATTCGCCGGCGAGGGGCCTATCGTTTGGGCCGGCGAAGGCCGCCTGCTGACGGCCTTCTCCGATTCGACCGTAGTGCTGCGCGATGCCCGCGGCGGCAAGGTTCTCAGGACTTTCGCCCCGTAGTCGATTTGCCGTTGCCCGTGGCGCACCGTTGAAAACTCACCGTGGGGCGGGCAATCATGCCCGCAGCCGCCTTTTCAGGCGGCCAAGCCGGCTGGAAAGCCGGCTGCGGCCAGGATTGGCCGCCCCACTACTCTTGGTTTTCATCATCTTTGCGGTTAGCGATCGTTTTTCGGAGCCAGGTAAGCCCGACTCTTGGGGCGCGCGCGTGGCGCCTCGCCGGTCCCCCGCGCTGAAAAGCACACTGGTCCGAAAGGTGCTGGCGCCTATGCGGGCGCGATCCCGAAGGAGTACCACATGCGATTTACGGGGGCTGTTTTCCTCTTCACGATACTGGCAGCCGGGGCAGCGGCCGCCTCAGGTCCGGCGACGGTGTCAGCCGCCAGCGGCACGGCGCCGGTAGCGCCGGGATCGATCGTCAGCATCTATGGCACAGGCTTGGCCGCCAGCGCGGCAGGGGCCATGTCGCAGCCTCTACCCAACAGCCTTGGCGGTGTCACGGCAACCATCGTCGACAGCTCCGGCGCCAGCGCCGATCTACCACTCTTCTTTGTCAGTCCGGCACAAATCAACGCGCTGATTCCGTCCGGTGTGCAAAGCGGCGCGGCGCAGGTGCAGATTGCGACGCCCACCGGCAATGTCTCGGGTTCGGTGACCATCGCCCCCGTAGCTCCGGGCCTGTTCTCCGCCAACGAGACGGGCCAGAACGTAGCCTCGGCACAGATCGCCACGAACCTTTCCGATGGTTCGCAGACGCTCGGCAATATATACCAATGCGGGGCCGGAGCCGTAAACTGCGTGCCGCTGGCTCTGGACGTGGCGGGCGGGTCCACCGCATTGGTGCTGTATGGAACGGGAATCCGGGGCACTACTTCTCTCTCCGACGTCGCGGTGACGATCGGCGGCCAGACGCTTCCAGCCTTTTATGCGGGAGCCGCTTCAGGTTATCAGGGTTTGGACCAGGTGAATGTCATGCTGCCGCAGAGCCTGGCTGGCACCGGGATTGCCAATCTGAGTATCTCGGTGGGAGGTGTGGTATCGAATGTGTTGACGGTGAGTTTCGGCTTCGCCACGGCGGCGCCAGCTTGCGCCGGGTGTACGGAATTCACAAATCCGCCGTATACCTTCACGTCCGCCCCCGCGGGTGTATGCACCGTGACCTCGGTAACGCCCGTGAGTTCGGGCACGCTTCTTCCGCCGGGTATCTGGCCTACCGCAAACGGCAAGAAAGTGTATACCCAGCAGGCCACCAGCGCCAACGTCGATCAAGTGTTCATCGCCAATGTCGCCGCGGATGGAAGCTTGCAGAGCCCTACGTGTATTTCCTGTACAAGCCCGCCCGCGCCGCCTAATGACCGGTACAAGAATACACCCGTTTTGCGGCCACAGGGCGACTGGATACTGGTAAGGGTGGAAGGCGCCGATGGGCCGGTGATCAACCAAAGTAGCGCCGCCAATCTGCAGATCCTACGCAACAACGGGTATTACGGGAACTTATGGGTTACTACTCCGGATGGGAGCAAATGGTACCAAATGACCAATTTCACCGCCCCGCCGGAAGGCAATCCTGGAGCATATGGCGAACTGGATCCGCGCTGGTCTCCGGACGGGACCATGGTGATGTTCTCGGAGACTTATCAGGCGCCCGATGCGGCGAACCTACAGGGTTACTGGCATTTGTATCTTGCCAACTTCTCGGTCGACGCCACCACCGGAGTGCCGAGTTTCTCCAACTTAACGGATCTCTCGCTGCCGGGCGATGTTTTCTACGAGCCGCAAGCATTCTCTCCAGACGGGACGGAGCTCGTGGTGCAATCCTACACGCCCGGCGTGAATGCGTATGGAGTCGATCTATATACCGTCAGTCTCGTGGCGGGACCGAGTTTCGGCCACTACACGGACCTCACGAATTCGCCGTACTCATGGGAAGAGCACGCCGAGTTTTCACCGGATGGGCAGAAGATCGCATATATCTCGTCGCTCCCGTTTCCCAATATCATCCCCCAGTACGGGACGCTGCCGTGGGGACAGTTCCGGACCTATCTGCATAATGAAATGTTCCTGATGAACTCGGATGGAACCGGGGTGCAGCAACTGACATACTTCAATACACCAGGCTCGCCCGACTACACTCCGCAGTTTGCCGACGCCATGTTCCCGGTGTGGAACCTGGCTGGAACCCAACTCATGGTTCAGAACGGAACGGCGGACGATCCCGTGGCGGGCGGCAACTCGACGTGGCTGGTAAACTTCCAGGGAGCCTGCGGCGGGCAAATGAGCCAGTAGCGACATTTTCGCTACAATACCCGGCGTGAGAATCGCAGCCGCGCCGCTTGGGTCTTTGTTGTGCGCGCCGCCAGTTCCCGCGGCCCAAGTGGCCGGGCCGCTCGTGGTTTCCGGCAGTCCCAACTATTTCAAGGACGCCCGGGGCAGGGTTCTGGTCTTGAGCGGATCCCAAACCTGGAACACGTTTCAGGATTGGGGTAGCAACAGGTCGCTGCAAGAACTGGATTTCAGCGCTTACGTCAGCTTTCTGACAACGCACGGTCATAACTTCACTTTGCTGTGGACCGCGGAAATGCCAAGATTCTGCGGTTTTCCAGCGGCCGCCGGCGCCCTATCGGATTTGACAGCGGGGCCGCTTCCCTGGCTCAGAACGGGTCCCGGAAATGCCACCGACGGCGGGCTGAAATTCGATCTTACGAAGTTCAATCCCAGCTTCTTCGATCGCCTGCGGACACGCACGCAAGCCCTCAATGATGCAGGCATCTACGTGGGCGTGTATTTATTCACGGGTGAGTGGCTCAATATTTTCCGCTGTTCAAACGATGGATACCCTTTCACGGGAGCCAATGCCATCACCCGGCTCCAGGACCGCTATGTAGAAAAGACGATCGACACGTTGAACGATCTGCCGAACGTGCTTTGGATCGTTTCCGGGGAAGCACCGGCAGACCCTACGTGGAATCGCCACCAGATTTCACACATTCGAGCTTATGAATCCGGGAAGCCGCATCGGCACCCGATCGGCTACGCTGCGCCCATAGGATCTCCGGATGCCACGGTCTACAACTCGGACGCGGACTGGGTCGCCCCGGCGGCTCGAAGATCGCCACTCAAGTCCTGCGGGACCGGCCATCCTGCCTGCAAAGTGAACGTCAACGACAGCGAGGTTGACACCGCGGGACACGCTTCGCCGCTTAAGACGGCCTACCGGCCGTGACCCTGCAAGTACGTCAAAACGGTCTGGGTCAGATCCTCTTCGACGCGGCCGGTGAATGGATTCGTTTGGGTCTCGTAGCCGCCCTCCGAGAAGGCCTGCCGGGTAGCCAGATAGCCGAGCCAGCCGTTCGCATAGCCGAAGTAAAACGTCTGCGGATAAGGCGAATGGCTTCGTATATTCATCGAGATCTCACAGAATAGCTCGACCGGCGCCGACCATAACGCCAGAGTGTCGTTGATCGTCGCAAACCGGATGGGAAATCGGATCGTGCCGGTTTCGCCCTGGCCGGCCTGTAGATAATTACCCAGGGAATCGTCCCAGCCGAAGCCTTTGCGGCGGGGAGTCTCTACAAATCGCTCTCCCTCCCTGATGCCGACTTCCGCGCCGGCCGGCGCGAGCGAACGGTTGGCGGCCAGGATGCGGTCTCCCAGGAGGACGTTGAACTCGGTGATATGCGCGGCGCGAAAGTCTTCCTGCACGGTGTAAATCGGCGCCAGGTTACCGGCTGCGCCGTTGATGTATAGCATGGGAGCGCCGAGCTTTTCTTCGACATAAGTCTCGACCACACCTGGCGCATCGCCGCTGATCAGCGTGTTCTGCGGGCCGACCGCCGTACCGTGCATCGAGTAATTGGCGATCAGGGCAACGAGAGAGCCGCCCGGGCGCTCGAGCCGGATCAGTCCGATCTGCCGGTCTGCCGGTCCGTCCGGATTCAGGCCTAGCGAAATCCGGCCGTCTATGTCTCGCGCGCGGCGGTTGATGTTGGCGGCCGAGTATCCGGTGCCAAAGGCCAGGCGTGCCGGACCCAGCTCGCTGCGCGCCTTGCCGATGCCGTCGATCATGGATCTCTCCACCGAGGCCGTGTACTCAGGGTCCGTGTCGTGGTTGTAGCGCTCGGGCATCATGAGCTTTAACAGGCCATGCGGGCCGACCTCCGGCGCGGAATGCGTGTGAGTCACCGTCCACCAGACCTGCAGGGGTTCGATTCCCGTTTCCTTTTTCAACTGCGCGGTGGCCTCGTCGTACACGGAGGGCGCGAACAGGCAAAGATCGGAGGAAACCAGGAAGAACTGCGTATGTCCGTCGTCCATGGCCACGATGCGGTGATAAAGGCGATCGTGTACGCCCGTGGACTGACGCGCCGGATAGCCCGCGAGCCACTTGCTGGCCGATGGAGTGATATCCACTTTCACGGCCGAGGCGCGGAATTCCGCGGCCGGCGCCAGCGCGGCGCAGACCTCGATGATCCCGAGCGCAACAAGCAGTCGAAATCCAAACATGCCCAAGCCTACCACGCGACGGACAAGTGTATTCTATGGTGTACTTGTCTTGCCCGCGGGAGGTGAGCCGTGCTGAAGAAGATCTTGTGGATCCTGACCGCCTCAGGCGTAGCGCTGGTCCATCGACCGGCGATCGCCGCACAGGCCGGTAGCGAACTGCCGGCCTACCTCGACGCGAAACGGCCCGTTGCGGAACGTGTCGACGACTTAATGCGGCGCATGACACTCAAGGAGAAAGTCGGGCAGCTTAACCTGCCGTGCGTTTATGTGAATCAACTGGGGAAGGATATCCCGGCGAAGATGGCGGCGTGCCGGAGATTCGCTGCCGGGAATTATACCGGCGAGATTGGTCCCGGCTCCGGGTTTTTCACCCTGGCCAATGAGATCCTGCATGAGGGCGCCCGCCAGCAAGCTGAGTACTTCAACGAACTGCAGAAGATTGCACGCACTGAGACGCGCCTGAAGATCCCTTTACTCGAAGACGAGGAAGGCACGCATGGCGCCATGTTTCCTGGGGCGACGGTCTTTCCGGAAGGCCTGGCCATCGGCAGCTCGTTCGACCCCGATCTGGTGAGATCCGTCTACGCAGCCGCGGCGGCGGAGGCCAGAGCCGTCGGCATCCATATGCTCTCGACCCTGGTGCTGGAACTGGACCGCGATCCGCGCATGGGCAGAAACGAGGAAGCCTATACGGAGGACCCTTATCTTTATTCACGCATCGCGGAGAACATTGTCCGGGGCACGCAGGGAACCAACATCGCCGCCGCGGACAAAGTCATCGCCGTGCTGACGGATTTCCCCACGCAAAGCGAACCTGCCGGCGGCCTGGAGCGTGGCGCCATCGAATTATCTGAGCGCGCGTTGCGTGAGAACTTTCTGCTTCCCTGGACCGCGGCCATCACCAAAGCCGGCGGTCTGGGTGTGATGGCCGGGTACCCGGAAATAGAGGACGTACCCGCGCACGCTTCCGAGAAATGGATGACCGGTATCCTCAGGCAGGAACTGGGCTTCCAGGGGGTGGTGGAGAGCGAAGGCGGCGGATTCGGGACGTTGATCTACGAGCACATCGTGCGCACCCAAAAGGAGGCGGGTGCGCTGGCATTGAAAGCGGGAGTCGATCTGGACATCACCTATGAACCCGCCTATATGGGACCTCTAATTGAGAACGTGGAAGAAGGGCTCGTGCCCATAGCGTTGGTTGACCGCGCCGTGCGCAGGGTTTTGGCACTGAAGTTTCGTCTGGGCCTATTTGAAAACCCTTATGTCGATGTGGATCGCGCCCTCCGCACGGTTCACTCGGAACCCTATCGGAACCTGGCCCTGCGGGCTGGCCGCGAAGGGATCGTGCTCCTCAAGAATGAACGAAACCTGCTGCCGCTGGCGAAGGACTTGAAGTCGATTGCCGTGATCGGCCCCGACGCGGAGAACATCCTGAACCAACTCGGGGATTATTCGCCGCACAAAGTCCTGCAACCCGTGGTCACGATTCTGGAAGGGATCAAAACCAAAGCCGGCCCGCAAACAAAGGTTGTCGCGGTGAAAGGTTGTGGCGTGTTGGGCAGCGACAAGAGCGGGTTCGCCGAGGCTGCGCGCGTAGCCAAGAGCGCGGACGTGGCCATTGTAGTGGTCGGAGAGAGCCAGGGCCAGAATGGCGTGGACGAGCGAAAAGATCCTCCCACGGACGGCGAAGCCCACGACGTAGCCAGCCTGGACCTCACCGGCGTGCAGGAGGACCTGGTGAGGGCCGTGTACGCGACGGGAACTCCCACCGTGGTGGTGCTGGTAAACGGCAGGCCGCTCTCCACCCGCTGGACCGCCGAACACGTGCCGGCGATCGTAGAAGCGTGGCGTCCCGGCGAGCGCGGCGGGGAAGCTGTCGCGGATGTCTTGTTCGGCGATTACAACCCCAGCGGACGCCTCGCGATTACGATTCCGCGGCACGTCGGCCAGTTGCCGGTCTACTACAACTACAAACCCGGCAAAGCGTACTGGATGCAGGAGGAAAAGCGAGGTTATGTCGATATGCCCGCAACGCCTCTATACCCGTTTGGCTACGGCTTGAGCTACACGCAGTTTGCATACGGCGATCTTCGTATCGAGCCGCCTCAAATCCCGCCGGATGGCATGGCGCGCGTCAGCGTGGCGGTCAAGAACACGGGCGGCCGCTCCGGAACGGAAACCGTGCAGTTGTACGTGCACGAAACAACGGGTCCGGTTTCGACACCGGTGAAGCAGCTACGCGGATTCGCGCGCGTGGACCTGAAGCCGGGCGAGACGAAAAACGTCACCCTGACATTAACGCGTGAAGATCTGCAATTGCTGGACCGCGACATGCAATGGCGCGTTGTCCCAGGCGACTTTGAGATCATGGTTGGCAAATCGTCGGAAGACTTGCCACTCAATGGGGTTTTGAAGGTTGTGCCGATGAAAACCAAGTAGTGGGGCGGGCAATCCTGCCCGCAGCCGGCTTTCAGCCGGCTGGGCCGCCTAAAAAGGCGGCTGCGGCCAAGATTGGCCGCCCTCCAATTGTGTTTCGACTGTGCTCCGTCCTTTGACTAAAGTTCGCCCTTGCCCGCCAAAGCGTGTACCACATCCCCGTCCAACGGCTTGGCGGAGTCGCCGGTGAAAGCCGCCAGGTACGTATACACCACCGGCGTCAGGTACAAGGTGATCAATTGCGAGAACAGCAGCCCGCCGACCACGGCCATGCCCAGCGGCTGCCGCGCTTCGCCGCCGGCGCCGTAGCCGAGAGCGATCGGCACGGCTCCCAACAGCGCCGCCATGGTGGTCATCATAATCGGGCGGAAGCGGATCAGGCAGCCTTCGTAGATCGCATCGCGCGGCGACTTACCCTCTTTTCTCTCAGCCGCCAGCGCGAAGTCGATCTGCATGATGGCGTTCTTCTTCACGATCCCGATCAGCATGATCAGGCCGACAAAGGCATAAATGCTCAGTTCGATGTGAAAAAGATAGAGCGTCAGCAGCGCGCCGAAACCGGCCGACGGCAGCCCGGAAAGAATCGTCAGGGGATGGATATAGCTCTCATACAGGATGCCCAGTACGATGTAAACCACCAAAATGGCGACCACCAGGAGCAGCCAGAGGTTGCCCAGCGAACTTTGGAAAGCCTTGGCGGTCCCCTGGAACGTGGCGCTGATGGAAGCCGGCAGGCCGCCGATCAATCCTTGGATCGCGGAGACGGCGTCGCCCAGCGCGGCGCCCGGCCGCAGGTTAAAGGAAAGAGTCACCGCGGGCAACTGTCCGAAGTGGTTGATAGTCTGCGGACCTGTATCGCGGGTCATGCGGGTCACCGTGTCGATAGGCACCAGTTTGCCGTCGCTCGAGCGCACGTACAGCAGCGAGATGGCATCCGCCGTAGACTGATACTTGGGCATGAGTTCGATCAGCACCTTGTACTGGTTGATGGGCGCGTAGATGGTGGAGATCCAACGCGGACCGTACGAATCGTAGAGCGCGTTTTCGATCTGTTCGGCGCTCACGTTTAATGCGGCCGCCTTGTCGCGATCGATTTCGACGTAGACCTGCGGATTCTTAATCTGCAGGTCGCTGTTCACGTCCTGCAAACCCGGCAGGCGGGCGATCTGGCGTTCCAGGCCCTGCGCCTCGCGGTACAGTTCCGCGGTGTCGGGCCCCTGCATAGTCACCTGGTAGAGGCTCTTGGTAAGCTGGCCGCCGATCCGGATCGTGGGTGGATTCTGCATGAAGACCCGCATGCCCGGAAAGCCCGCCAGCTTGGGGCGCAACTCGCGCATGATCCCGTTCACATCCAGCGGCCGCGAGGCGCGCGGCGTCAGGTGGAAGAACATGCGGCCGAAATTCTGCCCGCCCAGGCTGGCGGCGGATGTGCCACCCACGCTGGACATAAATTCCTCCACGTAGGGATCGTGAATGCCCACCTCCGCCACCAGCTTTTGATACTCCTTCATTTGCTCGAAGGAGGTGCCTTGGGCGGCTTCGGTGACCACGAAGATCTGGTCGTTGTCCTGGTCCGGAATGAAGCCTTTGGGAATTTTGACGAACAACCAACCGGTGGCCGCCAGGATGGCGAAGAAGACCACCATGACGGCCGGACGGTGCCGCAGCACGGCCTGCAGGCTGCGGTCGTAGAATCTCAGCATGCCGTCGAAAAACCGTTCGGTCACGCGATACAGCGCGCCGCGCTCCGCTGAGTCGCGCACGCGCAGAAAGCGCGAGCACAGCATGGGCGTGAGGGTTACGGAAACGAACCCGGAAATCAGAATCGCGGCGCAGATACTGACCGCGAATTCCTTGAAGAGCCGCCCTAAAATGCCGCCCATAAACAACACGGGGATGAATACAGCCGCCAGGCTGAGCGTCATGGAGATGATCGTGAAGCCGATCTCCCGGGATCCCTCGAAGGCCGCCTGCATGGGTGAAGATCCCATCTCCATGTGGCGCACGATGTTCTCGAGCATCACGATGGCGTCGTCCACCACGAAGCCGACGCACAGGATGAGGGCCATCATCGACAGGTTGTCGAGACTGAAGTCCATGACATACATCACCGCGAATGTTCCGATGATAGAAAAGGGCAGGGCCAGGCTGGGGATTAAGGTGGCGGAAAGATTCCGCAGGAACAGGAAGATTACCAGGACCACCAGGCCCAGCGTCAGCATGAGGGTAAATTTCACGTCGTCAAAGGATTCGCGGATGCTGATGGACCGGTCGTACAGGATGTGCATTTCCACAGAGGGTGGTATCTGGGTTTTGAAAACCGGCAGCAGTTGTTTGATGGCGTCGGTGACCTCCACGGTATTGGTGCCGGGCTGCCGCTGGATCGCCAGGATCATCGAGCGGCGGCCGGCTACCTGCTTACTGTAGAACCAGGAGGCGGTTTTGTCGTCTTCCACGCTGTCGATGACGTTTCCCAGATCTTCCAAACGTACCGGCGCGCCGTTGCGGTAGGCCACCACCAGCGGGCGGAACTGCCCGGCGCTCATGAGTTGCCCGGTAGCCATTACCGTATACGAATTGTGCGCGCCGAACAGAGTCCCGGTAGGGAGATTCACGTTCCATTTCTCGATGGCGCTCTCCACTTCATCGATCCCGATCTGCTTGGCGGCCAACAAGTGGGGATCGAGTTGCGCATGCACCGCGTATTTCTGGGCGCCAAAGACGGAGACCTGCGCCACGCCGTTGATCATCGAGATCCGTTGTGCCATGGTGGTCTCGGCGTACTCATCCAGCGTGTAAAGGGGCAGCGTCGGCGAGGTCAACGCCAGGTAGAGGATGGGCTGGTCGGCCGGGTTGACTTTGCGGAACGTCGGAGGGGTCGGCATGCCTTGAGGCAGGTAGGGCGATGCCTGGGTAATGCCGGTCTGCACATCCACCGCCGCGCCATCCAGATTCCGGCTGAGATCGAACTGCAGCGTGATCAGGGTGACCCCCAGCGAACTGGTGGAGCTCATGGTGTCCAGGCCCGCGATGATCGAGAACTGCCGCTCCAGCGGGGTGGCTACCGCGGAGGCCATGGTATCGGGGTTGGCGCCCGGCAGGCTGGCCGTCACCACCAGGGTGGGAAAGTCCACGTTGGGGAGGTCGCTGACCGGAAGGGCCCGGTAGGCCACCAGCCCGAACAGGGCGATCGCCAGCATCAGCAGGCTTGTGGCGATGGGACGGCGGATGAAGATATCTGAGAAATTCATCTCTGCGCCTCTGTTATCCAGGCGCGTGCCGGCTATCCTGCGCCTTCACCCGAACGCCGGGCGCCAGCCGGAGCTGCCCTTCCGTGACCACGGTCTCACCCACCCGCAAGCCTTGTTCGATCACCTGTTCTTTTTCGATCCTGGCGCCGGCCACCACGGGGCGGGCATCCACCGTCATGTCGTGCTTGACTACGAAAACGAACTGGCCGTCCTGGCCGCTTTCGACGGCTTCGATGGGAACCAGCAAGGCATCCCGCGAGGCGCCCAGACGCAGCGTGACCCGCACGAACTGCCCGGGCCATAACGTGCGTCCGGCGTTCTCAAAAGTGCCCTTGAGCTTGATGGCGCCGGTGGTCGAATCCACTGCGTTGTCGATGAAGCTGAGATCTCCGGTCTGGGCTTCGCCGGATTCCGGCGGGCTCGCCAGCACCTTAACTTTGCCCTGCGTCATGAAACGCTTGATCTCCGCGAGGCGCGCCTCCGGCACCGTGAACGTAACGTAGATCGGCTGCAATTGATTGATGGTCACCAGGTCCACATCGTTGGCCTTCACCACGTTTCCTTGCTTGATCGTCAGATTGCCGGTGCGTCCGTCGATAGGGCTGCGGATTTCGGTATAGGAGCGCTGCACCTCGATGTTGCGCAACGCCGCATCGTCGGCATCCAGCGCCGCGCGCGAGCTCTCCACGGACGCTTTGTCGGCGCGCACGGCTTCGGTTTGCACGTCGGAGCCGGTCTGATACTGGTCAACCTGCTCGCGCGAGATCACGCCCTTCTGAAAAAGCTTGCGGTACCGGGCGGCCTGATCGGAGGCATATTTTTCCTGTGCCGTGTCGCGCGCCAGGTTGGCTTCCGCCAAACTGAGTTGCGCCTTATCCCGCTCGAGCGTGGCCTGCGCCTGTTTCACCTGCGCATCCAGCAGCCGGGGATCGATGGTGAAAAGTACATCGCCCTTTTTCACGAAGTCGCCCTCGCGAAAATGCGCGCGAGTCAGTTCGCCGCCTACTTGGGATTTCACCGCGATAGTGGCGTATGCCTCTACGTTCCCGATCGCCTGGACGTCCACCGGGACCGTCCGCTGGCTGACCGTGGCCACCACCACGGGTACGCCTTCCGCCTGGCGCGGCGGCGTCGCGCTCTTGCTGGCGCATCCCGTAGCCAGGCTTGCCCAGACGAGCAGCACGCCGCCGGCAAGAAAAGCTCGGCCTTCCCAGTAGCGAGTCATGTGATCTTCAATACCAATAACAGACTTAAAGATCACTTTATCATGATGCCTTTCAGGATTCTGCTCAAACGTGCAGACGACGCCGGTTGCATCTACCGGAGAATCCCGTGCATCCAACCAGGGAATGAATCTCTTCTCACCTGTAACCTTGGGCGACTACGCGCTGCCGAACCGCATAGTCATGGCGCCTATGACCCGCGCCCGCGCCGATGCGCAGGGCGTCCCTTCACCCCTTGCGGTTGAATATTACCGCTCGCGCGCGGACGCCGGCCTGATCGTGACCGAAGGCACGGGCACTAGCCCGGCAGGCATGGGTTATGCGCGAACTCCGGGCATCTACACGCCTGCCCAGATTGCCGCATGGAGAAATATAACGGATGCCGTACACACGCGCGGCGGCCGGATCTTTCTTCAACTCATGCACGTTGGGCGGATCGCGCATTCCGCGAATCGGGGCATTCCCGATCCTCCCGTGGCACCATCCGCGATTCGCGCCGCCGGCCAGATGTGGACGGACAGCTTGGGTATGCAACCCTATGACATGCCGCGGGCACTGGAAACTTCCGAGATCCCCGCGGTAATCGGCGAATACGCGGAGGCTACGCGGAAGGCCCTGGCGGCCGGGTTCGATGGCGTTGAACTGCATTCGGCATCCGGCTACCTGCCCAACCAATTCCTGAGCCCCGATACGAACCGGCGTACCGATTCCTATGGCGGCGTGATCGAGAATCGCATTCGTTTCGTCGAGGAGACGCTGGCAGCCATGATCGCCGCCGCCGGATCTCCCGGCCGGGTGGGTATGAAGGTCAGTCCCGGCATGAATTTCAACGACATCGGGCATGCCGATCCGATCCCGACTTATCTGGCACTGGCCAAGGCTATCGCGCCGCACCGTCCCGCTTACCTGCACGTCATGCGCGCGGGTATCGGCGCGGAGGCCGCGCTGCGGGAGGCCTATCCGGGAACCCTGATTCTGGGAGGCGGCTTCCAGAAGGACGAAGCCAACCTGGCTTTGACGGAAGGCCGCACCGATGCCATCGTTTTCGGATCGCTTTACCTGGCCAATCCGGACCTGGTGAAGCGCCTGCGGGACGATGCGGCGCTAAACCCGCCCGACCCATCCACATTCTACACGCCCGGCGCGAAAGGCTACACCGACTACCCGGCGCTGGCCTAAGTTTAGTGGGGCGGGCGTCTACGCCTGCAGAGGGTCTCCAGACCCGATCTTTGGCGAGCGCTAGCTCGCAGAAGCCGGCTAACTAAAAGCCGGCTGCGGGCAGGATTGCCCGCCCCACAATGAGGCACAGAAGTACTAAGTCAGAACAGCGTCGTCCCCGTGGCTGGGGAAACCGTAACCTGGGCGGTAGAGGTCTGCCCATTCTGTGGATTCATCACGGTGAATGTCAGGATGTCCCCCGCGGCTATTGGGCAACCTGTCTTGCCAAACGGGGGCGCAGCCGCCAGGGTCAGTGGGCTGAAGTCGACCAGCGCCGACAGCGTCGCCCCCGGAGCGTGCTGCTGCTGGTACGAATCCGTCACGCCTGTAGGCAGGTTGGCGATCAGCGATATGCCGGTGTCCCTCCAATCCGCGACATACACCTGGCAGGCCGTGGTGTACGTGCTGTCGCTGGGGTTCGTGCTCCAGGCATCTCCTCCGTTGCCGTTACCTGCGTCGGTTATCACCAGAAACTGGCCGGCCGGGCCCACCAGGGAACTTGCCGGGCCCGCGAACGGAAGCGGTTGCGGTAAGTATCCGAAACCGCTGCCGACAATCGTCACAGGCAACGGGGGTTGCCACGCCGTCTCGGAGGGTAGCAGCGCCGCCAAAGCGGATTGCGGCAGAATCTGGCTGCAAAAGCCGGGCTGGCTGGCGCACTCCGTCTGGCCGAACTCGGTAATTGCCGGAATGGGAAACTGGGTTGCCGCAAAGAAGATCTGGGGAGTTGCCGGGCTCGATGCCCGGCAGTTGAGAGGCGGCGTCAAAGTTCCGGTAGCCGACGGCCAGAATTGGTCTGGCCAATCCAGGCAAGTCGCCGATTTACCCGCGCAATCGTATTCCTTGCCGATTCGCGGCGCATTGAAGCCGGGAAGAACATTGGGAAGAACTCCGCAGGCGGTGGCGGGGGGCAGGCCCGACGACACTGACGGCACTTGCGGCAGGACAGTCGGATTCATTGGATCGACGTAATCCACCAGCGGGGCGTATGGCCCCATCAGGCCGCCTTCCGCGGTGTACTCCGCGGTAAGAAAAGGAACCGCGGCGGCGGAACAATTGAAGCTTTGCCCAGGCGTCAAGTTCGGCAGCGTATTCCGGATGGTGAGCCGAAGCGCATTTGCGGTGGAGAAGGGGTACGCGCCTTTAAACTGGGTCAAGTCCAGGACTGTGTATCCATTGGGTGTGGTCCAGACCGCGTAGCCGGACGGCGGTGAGGCGGGCGAATTCAGAACCGGCTGCACTCCCGCGGTCACACCGCAGCCAGGCGTGTTCGGCGCCGCGCAGGCTGGAAGGTTGGCCGGCGGTTGGAGCCATGCGGGCAGATTGGCGCCCGTATTGACTAAGAGAGTCACATACTGCCCGTTGCCGGCGCCAATCGGCGCGTAGGCGGGATCCGCAAGGCTGACGATCGAGATCGGGCTGGGAGCTACATTCGGGTGAATAGGTTCCACGTTAGTGTCCTGGGACCCATACCAGAACGTGAGACTCGTGTATCGCATCTGCACCTGGTCACTCAGGCTGCAGGGAGCCGGTGTACCGGGTCCCGCTTGACAGGGCGTCGCGGGCATGACCGGGAGTTGGAAGCGGAATCGCATGATACACCCGTCGGTGCTGGCGTGACCCTGGCTATCGCTACAGAGCGGACTGCCGGCGGCGGCAGGCGCCATATTTCCCAGATCGGCAGTGGATATAGCGCCGCCCAGGTAACTGTCGTCCGGCCCCGGATCTATCTCCCACTGCGGGGAGCGCACCCACGCCACCCTGTTCGCGTACGGGGGCGGCGGCGCGAGAGCCGGGTCGCCATCCGCGTAACAAGCCTCCGGAGTGGTGTTGGTGTAGTAGGAATGCTGTTCCTGCTGAGCTACGTCCGTCCAGTTTGCAGGAGCCTGCGGCGATGGATCGAGGATCGACAGCACCGCCGTAGTGGGCGATGGGCAAAGGCTGGCGGGAGAAAGATTGCACATCTGCTTTACCTTCCCGCCCGGGTCGTACAAAAAGTAATTCGCCACTTCTTGCGCCGTGTAAGCACAGCCCGTATAAGTATCGCGTACGATTACATAAGGCTGCGGAACCCGTTTCGACTGAAAGCAGGATGCCGGACCGCTTGGGCAGCTTTCAGGCGGGGAAAGATAATCGCGGAGGATGATATTCCCCGCGGTATTAGGGCCGCTGTTGGTGGCCGGATCGTAGACATGTCCGGGATTGTCGACAACGTGGGGCTGCAGGCCCGAGAGGATGTTGGGGGCCATAAACGCGCTGGCCGACGGCACATTCACGTTCCAATCGCTCGCCGGATGCCGCGCGGTAGCATCGAGCAGGTTATCCTCCGCGAAAGGACTAAGCGCGCATGCGGGCAGTACGGTTCCGCCGGGATAGCTCGTGGTCGTACCCGGCAAGGTTCCCAGGCTGATGGGCACCAGATACGCCTGGCCCGTGGTGTACGGCGGGCTGGAGCCGCTGCTGCCCGGCACGAACGGGTTCGTATAGGTACCGTTGGCGGGGTCGAGGCCCGCGTCCGTGATATGCTGGGCCACCGTCTTATGCATATCGTTGACGGTGATGGAAAAATATCGCACGTCAGGGAAACTCCCGCCGATGATCAGTTCGACGGGGCAGTAGCCCATTGCCATCCAATAGCTTTGAAGATTGTAGATACTGTAATATAACCTGAAATAAGTATCGTTGAGATCGCCGGCCTCTATGGCCCCGCCCCCGCCGGGGATCGCCACCTCATAACCTTGACTCGGCGACTCGGCAAAGCTGCCGAAGAAGTTCTTACCCCCCCCGCCCATGGTTACGCCGGGAGGATATGTGCACGCGGTGGCGGACCAGGCGGGCAAACATAAAACGAGCAACACCGCGCCAGCCGCGCAGAATTGGCCCAACATCAGGCGGCATTGATGGATGAAGGGCATTTGAAGCATACTGACACGTAAAGAATACATATGTCAAGGATCCATCTTAGGCCCTTGGTGCGGGGCCGGATTGGGGAATGGGAGAGGTATTCGACGCTACTGGGGACCCTAATCGCACGGGGCACCCGATTCTGTCATGATATTGCTTATGAAATGGAACTATACAATCTGCAAGACCGATGAAGACCTTGACGGGATTCAGAGAAACCTGGACGAATTGGGGCAGGATGGATGGGAACTTGTCTCGGTCACCTGTCAATCCCTGATGGACGAGAACGAAGAAGCGTTCGATCAATACACGATGTTCTTCAAACGGCCCGCCTGAGTCCCCGTGGCGCACGCTTCAGCGTGCCGGCGGGACGTTTAAGTCCCGCTAAGCCGGCTGAAAGCCGGCCCTGGAGATTGGCTAAGCCGGCTGAAAGCCGGCCGCGGGCAGAATTGCCCGCCCTCCAAAAACCAAATTGATCCACTACCGGGAATCCAGCAGGATGCCGCGCAGAAGATGCGCCAGCGGCGCGACGTATTCCTCGGAAAACATGGAGTCATGGCTGCCTGGCACCCTGTACCACTTGAATCCGCGTTTCGCGAAATCGTCCCACCCGAGGCGGGCATCCTGTAGCACGCGCGAACTCACGCATTGGCCGGCAGCCATGAAGTTGACAACCGAACCGCCGAAGGGTCGCGGCACGTAGCCGCGCATCATCGCCGCGGCCGCCTCCGCCATGGAAGCCAACAGGGTACGCTCTTCCGCCCGCGGGGTCCCCCGCCGCAGCGAAAGGGCGAGTTGGGGCGCCCATTTGATGTGCTGCATCCATTGCTGCAAGGGCTTTCGATAACCCGGCACCGCCGTGTCGAACAACACCACCGAGGGCACCGGCCATCCGAGGGCTTCCAAACGGCATGCGCACTCAAAGGCGAGGATGCCGCCAAAGCAATGCCCGCCGATGGGACCGAGAGGCCGCGACTGCGTGTCCCGGATATAATCCACAAATCTTTGCACCAGGCCCTCGAAAGCGCGAGCGTCGGGGGCGGCATCCCAGCTTGTGTCACGCAGAACGACGAAGGGTTGCGCATCGCCGACGAGCCGCGCCAACGGACGCAGATACGATGCGTCCAGAGTGGCGCCCGGTAAACAAAAGAACGGGGGCCCTTTACCGCGCTCCTGTAATACCACCGCATCGACCCCAGCACGCGCGAACGAAGGTTTCACGCTCGTCTGGTTCTCGACTATGGCGTCTCTTAAGGCCGCAATGGTGGGTGCGGCCAGGAATCCTGGCGCGGCCAGACGCCGGGCATCCACGCCCATCTCAGCCTCCATGATGGCCAGCATTTGTGCCAGCGCGAGAGAGTCGCCGCCCAACGCGAAGAAGCTTTCGTTTTCGGGCGGCGGCGTGGAAATTCCGAGGACGCGTGACCAGATTCCAGCGATTCGTTGTTCCAACCGATCGCCGGCCGCATCGTTCGGGAACGAGTTTCCCGCGGGCAGGGGCCGATCCTCCGCCGCGCCCGCGAAAAGGTGGGACAACTCCCGGCGGCGAGGCTTCCCTGTAGCTGTAACCGGAATCTCGTCTACAAAGAAAATACGGCTGGGAAGACTGGCCGGTCCCACGCGGAGGGCCAGGTAGTTCCTGATTTCGGATTCAACGGCGACCGCCCCCGGGCGAAGGACAATCGCCGCGGCAATATCTTCCCCCAGAGTGGGATGAGGGATCGCAAACGCGGCCGCCTGTGCCACCGCCGGATGCTCGGCCACCACCGCGTCGATTTCGTGCGGGAGAATCTTCTCCCCTCCGCGGTTGATGATCTCGCGGATCCTGCCGGTGATGAACAACTCTCCATCCGGATCGAGCCACCCAAGATCGCCGGTCCGAAACCAACCGTTGTGAAAGGCGTTCTGGTTGGCCGCCGGATCGTCCAGGTACCCGCTCATCACCGCAGGGCCGCGCAATACGATCTCGCCCTGTGCGGTGGGCGGCAGCAGGCTGCCATCCTGAGCCATGATGGCGACGGTCACTCCGATGCTCTTGCCCACCGAACCGGGAGCGCCGCGATGAATGCCCGTGCTGGTAATCACTCCCGATTCCGTCATACCGTAGCCGTGGATCACCGGCACTCGCAGGGAGGTTTCCAAGGCCTCGACCAGAGCCGGCTGAATCGCTGCGCTTCCGGAACGGATGAACCGCAGGGAGGTTTGCCGGAATCCGTCCGGCCGTTCCTTGACCACTTGCAGTATAGAGCGGTGAATGGCGGGACCTGCCAGATACCAGGTGGGCCGGTACGCCGCCAGCCATTCACCGAACCGGCCCGGATCGAAGGCATTGGCGCAGATGACCATGCCTTCCCGCATCAATTGCGCCAGACACATCAGAAGACCGGAAAGGTGGTGAAGCGGCATCAGGCACAGCAAACGATCGTCCGCCCTCAGCCCGAAGGAGCGCTGCACATTCAAAATCATGGCGTCGAGGTTCCCGCGGGTTAGCGGCGCAAGTTTGGGGACGCCCGTAGTGGCCGAAGTTTGAAACACGGCCGCCAGTTCCGCGTCGACACGCCGCCCGGCCGCGCCCGGGTGGACTAAGGAGATCTCCGGCGGGTGGTCACCATCGCTCGGGAATCGCATGCTCAGCAGTGTTGTCCCGGCGGCGTAGGCCGCCCGCACCAGTTTAGGATCGGGCTCGGCCGGCGCGAGGAGCGCACCCGGTTTCAGCAGAAGCAGACGGGACCGCAATTCCGCTTCGGCCAGCTTACAATCGAGTGGCGCGGCCGCCGCGATACGGGAGACACCCAGAAATCCAAGCAAGAGATCCTCGGCGTTTGGAATCGCCAAAGCGATCAGATCTCCGCGGTGAACGCCCGCTCGTTGAAGGCCGCGCGCAATGCCGGCGGCGGCCGCCGCGCACTGCAGGAACGACAAGATGCGTTGGCCCGGACGAACCAGGGCGGGCGCATCGGGCGCGCACAACGTCCGCGGATCGAGTTCTCTGAAGCCCTCGCAGGGGTGGGTACCGGAACCCATTATGGGAACTGTTGAGCATACCACTACTCTGCCGCCCTGTTATCTTCGGACAACACTTACTTTCTACGGGATTCATGGCAGACTGTAAACGTGGAATCGGGCCGAAGGCTGCCGCGAATTCGCCCCGCACCGCCAGTACCAGGATGCGCCCGTCGCGGAGCCGCTCCTTTCGGCGGACCCGACGCATATCGCAAGTCCGAACTTCTATGTCAGCGACTGCACACGAGCCACCTCATTCCCGGACCTATCAACGAGGCAGCCGGATGTCTCGCACGGAATGTTTTCGCCTGTTAGGCGTAGACTCCGACGCCTCGTTCGAGGCTATCCGGCAAGCCTATAAAGACCTGGTGCGCGTGTGGCACCCCGATCGATTTCAGTCCGATCCCGAGTTGCAACGTAGGGCCGAACAGCAGCTTCAGCGGATTAACGAAGCCTACTTAGCGATCAAGAATTCGCAATTCTCCACTGAACCCCAACCGGACCCGGCACCTCAGCCGCAGCCTGCCGAGCCCGCTCCGCCCGTCCACGCCACTCCGCCTTCTCGCGGTCCCGATCGGCCCGCCTGGAATCTGCATTATGGCTGGACCCTGCGGGCCGCATGGCTGGGCCTGGTGTGTCTCGCGCCGCTGGTGATCGGCAGCCTTCTGCTCGGCGTGCGGCGGGTGCCCATCCTGGAATCTCTCACGCCTCAGGGTGGGCCATCCACGCCGGGAATCTTGATGCCTTCGCGGTTTGTGAGTCCGTTTGGCGACAGGCCCGCCACCGCCGACGAATTATCGAGTTGGGCCCGCGACCAGGCACGCGACATCTGGAAGTCGCTGCCGAAGATTGGGCAAAGCGACGACGTAGTCCCGCGCGAACTGCCGCGCCGCCCGGACCCCGCTACGGTAACTCCGGACAGGCCGGAGAACGGGACCGAATTACTGCGGACCCGTATGTCGGGTGGCAGTGAGCTCTGGATTTTGAATCCGGGCAACCAGGACGCCGTTGCCAGGCTGGTGGAGTCGGACACGACCGCGTCTCTGCGGGTGGTCTACATTCAGGCGAAGAGTAGGGTTTGCATCCGGCACATCGCGCCTGGGATCTACGATCTGCTGGCGGAGACGGGAGAGGATTGGGACCCGGCGCATCTTCGTTTCCAAAACAAGAGGCGCGCGCTGGCAAGAACCGGGCCGTATCAATGCATGGACGTGATTTCGTCGCAGGGCACCTACGGACCCAAATTCCATATCGCGCTGGGGTCCCGCTGATCCGATCCGGATTTTACGAGAGAACATTACAGTCAATCAAAGGAGCACTAAGATGCAGATCAAGACATTCGCATTACGGATATTGCCGGTCGCCATCCTGTTGGGCGCCATCAACCAGTTGTGCGCGCAACCGAATTTTACCGGCGAGTGGAAGATGAACCCCCAAAAGAGCACCTTCGCTCCGTTGCCGGCGCCCGACCGTATGGCCCGCAAGATCACCCAGCACGATTCCCACTTGAAAATCCGGACCACCCAGTTCGGCCAGCAGCGCGAGATCGTCACGGATCTGGCATACACCACGGACGGCACCGATTGTAAGAATGTCATCCGCGGCCAGGAATTCACGGGCAACGCGCGCTGGGATGGCGACACCCTGTTGATTGCGAGCAAGCGTGAAGTGCAGGGCATGGAAATCGTCCAGAAGGAGGCCTGGACCCTTTCCTCCGACAAACAAGAGATCACCATCGCCAATCACGTTGAGACGTCCCAGGGCGCCTTCGACATTACCATCGTTCTCGATAAGCAATAAACGGAATCCTTCGCATCCCTTACCGGTGCGCTTTGTCCACTGCGGCATTCCGTAGCGCTTCTATGTCCCGCAGGATGCCTGCGACCGTGGCGCGCGCCACCGCCTCACCCTTGGCGCGTGTGGCCAGGGTTGCGTCCCCATAGATCCCACTTGCCGAATATGCGCCCGGCTTACGCGGGTCGCGCGTGAGCCCGCCGTCGGCGGGATGGTAATCTTTCACCGCTTGACTCATATCCACGCTTGCCGGGTCGATAAACAGCATCAACGACGTTTCGATTTCGTCCGCGTGCGTGCCGCCCTCTTCCCGCCGCACGCGCCTTTCCGCTTCCGCGCTTACTTCGCGCACATTCGTATATCGCAGCAGGATCCCGTCACGGGCTACTATCTCAGACGCCGGCTGGAGCGCCAGCAGCGTCGAGACGCCCGTATTCAGGCCATAGAATCGCTTCGGACCAAAGCGAGCCAGCGAACGGCAAATATCCACCAGCATGTCGCGCGCGGTCTCCAGCCGCAGCGTGGTAGAGCCGGGATACTCGACAAAGGCCGGATAATAGCTGTAATTGACGGTCGGGGCCACGACCACATCCGCGCGCGCCAGAATCTGCCGCTTGTAATACTCCGCTTCGAGAAGATCCGTCTTCAGCTTCAGGTGTGGCCCGTGCTCTTTGGCTTCCGCGCCGATCGGAATCACTACTACGGTTTCCGGCCGCAGCACCTTCTGCGCCTCCACCCAAGTTAAGTCCGCCAGCACGACGCCGCGCTGCTGGCCGAAGCTGAGTCCGGCCGCCAAACAGGCAATCGACCATTTTCCCCTCCAGTTCCTCCGCCATTTCCTCCGCCATTTCCTCAGCATGGTTCCTCCCCGATTGTGCTAATTTATCAGTCTATGTCCTGCCGGTCCGCTCTCCTCGCCATTTTGCTCGGAGTCGCCACGGTTTGTTCCGCCGCGAACCAGGCCACTTCGGTCGATGTCCGCATCCTCTCCACCATGTTGGCCGACGAAGGTTTCGGGGAATGGGGCTTCGCGGCGTTGGTGGTTGTCGATGGCCACCGATTTCTATTCGATACGGGCGCGCATCCGGACACCGTACTGCGCAACGCGCGCGAATTGCACATCGATCTCTCCAATGTTCCGGACGTGATCCTGTCGCACC
>JBEKIM010000049.1:0-23277 GCA_050011755.1 Bryobacteraceae bacterium
TGGGCATCACCTTCATCAATCCGCCGTATTCGGAAATCTCGCGCGTGTGACGGCGCTCGTAGACCACGCCCACGATCAGGAAGAGCATGCCGGTGGAGATGCCGTGGTTGATCTGCTGAATGATGGAGCCGGAAATGCCCGCGGGATTCAGGGCGAAAATGCCCAGGGTGCAGAATCCCAGGTGGCTGACCGACGAATAGGCGACCAGTTTCTTCCAATCCTTCTGCATCAGGCAGGCGAGCGCGCCGTAGACGATGCCGATGATGGAGAGCACGGCCATAATATTCACGATGGTGGAATTTTTCGCCGAGTCGGGCAAAAGAGGCAGGGAGAAGCGCAGGAATCCGTAAGTCCCCATTTTCAAGAGGACGGCGGCCAGGATGACGGAACCGGCGGTGGGAGCCTCGGTATGCGCATCCGGCAGCCAGGTGTGGAACGGGAACATGGGAACCTTGACGGCGAATCCTACGAAGAACGCCCAGAAGACCCACCACTGCAGGGATGGCGAGAGGCTGGTGCGCATCAGGTCGGCCAAATCGAACGAATAAGTTTGGAATTGCGCGTGATATTGGGTGTAAAGGGTCAGGATGCCGAGGAACATCAGCACCGAGCCGATCAAGGTATAAATGATGAACTTAATGGCGGCGTAGGCGCGCCGCTGGCCACCCCAAATGGCGATGATGAAATACATCGGCACCAGCGTGACTTCCCAGAACACGAAAAACAGCAGCATGTCGAGCGACATGAATACGCCCAGCATGGCGGTCTGCAGCAGCAGGAAGAAAGCGTAATATTCCTTGAGGCGGGTCTCGATGGCATTCCAACTCGACAAGATCGAGAGGAAGCCTACGACCGTGGTGAGCATGACCAGCAGGAGGCCGAGTCCGTCGAGGCCGATGTGGTAAGAGGCGCCGATACTGGGAATCCAGGAGGCCTGTTCTTCGAAGGCCCAGGGCTTGGTGCGATCGAAGTTAAAGACCAGGGGCAGGGAAACCAGGAATCCAATGAACGACGCGATATTGGCCCAGAGCTTGATCAAGCGCGGGTTCGAGGCGGGCAGGAACAGCAGCACCAGGAGGCCGGCCAATGGCGCGAAGAGGACGATGGAGAGAATGTGGTCCATATGGCGGATTGGAGAGATTATATTAGCACCAAGCCTTCAGCCATCCGCAAGGGCTTGGCAAGATTGAGCCAGTGCTAAGCTAAAGGTAGCTGCATCGGGAGGCGCCCGTGATCCAGACGCTGGTTAAGAACGGATGGTTGCTGGTATTGTGCGGCGTCATCGACGCGATCTACTCCTGCATGAACTTTATGATGCAGCGTCCGGATGGGTCGCTCACCTTGCGTACATTTGTGAACAGCAGCGGCACGCTTGTAAATATGGGTGTGCTGGCGCTGGCCGCGGGAGTCTGCACCGCGGCAGCGGGAATCTGGGGTTCCGGAAGGGGCAGATCCTGGATGCTGGTGTTGAACGGCTTGGCCTGCAGCGCGCTCGGACTGATCTTAGCTTTCCGGGCCGGCGGGCAAATCAGCTTTCGAACCATCGCCCTGCTGGTCGTGGTGATGGCCATGAGTATCGCCATATATGAACTGGCGGCCGCCCGGAGGGTGGGGAGCCGTCTGGCGGCGGAATGGCTTCTCGGCGCGGCGGGCGCGGTTTCGCTCGGCTTTGCGTCGGCATTTTTGGCCTTCGCGCTTCATTGGATCAAACTGGATCCAGGGTCGCCCGCGCAGACGTTGCATTGGCTGGGATCCTACTTTGGTTTCGCGGCAATCTGCATGGTCGGGCTGGCTCTGCGGCCGGATGGCCTGATTCGCCGAACGCCGGCCCACACCACCATTTAAGATTAAGAATATGTCCCGCTCACCGGCGAACGCCGCAGCTTCGGTCGAGCGTTTCTTTCAATTCGCCTTGTGGGGCCTGGTGGTGAGCGGATATCTGGCCGTGGCGGGCTCCGGGTACCTGGATGCGCCGACCGTCTTGTTGACCGGCGCCGGACTGCTGGCGCGTGCGCTGCTGATCTCCGGTCTGCTGCGCTTCGATATTTCCCCAAAGCTGGTAGTGGCGCTCACGCTTCTTTACGTGGGATTCTTTCCGCTGGATTACTTTTTCCTTTCGCGGGCATTCATCCAATCGACCGTACACCTGGTCTTCTTCCTGGCGGTGATCCAGATCCTGACGTCGCGCACGAACCGCGATTACTTCTTCATGGCCATGATCGCGTTCCTGGAATTGCTGGCGGCCGCGATCCTCTCCAGCAATTCGAATTTCTTCCTTTTCCTGACGCTGTATCTGCTTTTCGCGATGGCCGCTTTCACCAGCGCCGAGATCCGGCGCTCGATGCAGAAGCGGCTTACCGTGGCGCGCAGCGGACTGCGCCGCTTCCATCCGCGGCTGGCGGCCCTGACGGCCGTGATCACGATCGGCATTCTGGCGCTTACGGGCGGACTCTTCTTCATGCTGCCGCGCACGGCCGACGCGGCGCTGCGGCAACTGGTGGCCAAGCGCTTCTACCTGCCGGGATTTTCGAACCAGGTGACGCTGGGCGAGATCGGCGAAATCAAGGCGACGGCGCGTCCGGTGATGCACGTACATTTTGCCGATAGCCATGTTCCGGCCAATTTGAAATGGCGGGGGGCCACGCTGAGCGAGTTCGATGGCCGGTCCTGGTTTGAGCCCGCCTCCGACCCGAGCTACATTTCGCCGGTCGCCAAGATCGTCTTCCAGCTTGCCAACGACCAGTTGCGCAGGCGCATGCCGCGCAGCGTCAATTACCGGGTCAGCTTGAACGGCATCGATTCGAACGTTTTGTTTTTTGCCGGCCACCCCGAGATCGTCTACATGCGGCAACCCATGCTGATGGCTCGTGACGATGGCAGCTACCGGTTGGTGCGCCCGCCGTCGGAAGGGTTCTTTTACGATGTTTACGGCTGGTTGGGCGATACCGGATCGGCCGAAGATGCCCTGGGAATCCGCGAGAGAAGACAATACCTGAGCCTGCCGCCGCTGGACCCGCGGATTCCGGAGCTGGCCCGTAACACGGTGCGCGATCTGAGCGGCGATACGGACCGCGCCGTAGCCATAGCGCGCTATTTGCGCCGCCGCTACACCTATACGCTGGAACTGCCTTCCCACGCGGTCGCCGACCCCCTGGCTTATTTCCTGTTTACCCGCAAGAAGGGGCACTGTGAATATTTCGCTTCGGCAATGGCGGTGCTGCTGCGTACCATCGGCATCCCTTCGCGCCTGGTCACCGGTTTTCAGAGCGGGATTTTCAATCCCCTGACGGGACTGTATGTGATCCGCGCTTCCGACGCGCACAGTTGGGTGGAAGCATGGCTGCCGGGCAGGGGCTGGACCACTTTCGATCCGACGCCGCCGGATCCCTCGCCAGGCGGCAATGCCCTGCTCGTCAAGCTGTCGCTCTATGCGGACGCGGTGGAAACGTTTTGGCAGGAGTGGGTGGTCAGCTACGATCTGGGCCATCAGGCGACGCTGGCCGATCGCATGGAACAGGCCAGCCGGCGCGTCAGCATGCACTGGCTCGACCGCCTGTTCGACACGGGGTCGAGTTGGGCGTTGGCGAAGGTCTGGCTGATCCAGACGGGCTTGTATTGGCTCCTGGGGCTGGCTTGCGGCGTGGCGGGTGCGTGGTCCGCGCCCAAGCTATGGCGGGCGTGGCGGATGCGGCGGGGCATCTGGCGGCTGCGGCGCGGGCAGGTGAGCGTAGCCGACGCCACGCTGCTTTATCGGCGCATGTTGAAGCTGCTGAAGCGCCGCGGTTATGAGAAGCCGGGCTGGTTTACGCCTCATGAATTCGCCGCGTCACTGCCTCCCTCGGAGATGGGCATGCTGGTGCTGCAATTCACGTCGGCGTACAATGCGCTGCGGTTCGGAGGGCAGGCGGATGCGGCGCCGCGGCTGTCTGAATTGCTGGACGAACTGGAGGGGCGGCGGTAGCCCGGCGCCGCCAACCGCCTTGCAATCCGCCCCTCCACGGTTTAGCATCACGTAAGTGGAGGGGCAATTATGCCTTCAAAGAAAATGAGCCGCCGCGGGTTGTTCCGGTCGGGCGCCGTCCTGGCCGCCGCGGGAGTGTCCGCGTCGCTTCCCGAACCGGTTTTGGGCGCGCCTGCGCCGGCGCTTGAGTTGAGCGGCAACCTGTACGAATCGATCGGCGTTACGCCGATCGTGAACTGCCGGGGCACCTATACGATCATCACGGGGTCGCAGACGCTGCCCGAAGTGAAGCGCGCCATGGAAGAGGCTTCCCGCGCCTACGTCCACATGGATGAGCTCATGGACGCCGTGGGCCAGCGCCTGGCCGAACTGACCAAGGCAGAATGGGGAATCGTGACGGCGGGATGCGCGGCGGCATTGACGCATGCCACGTCGGCTTGCATCGCCGGCGGCGATCCGGAGAAGATGCAGCGGGTTCCGAATCTGGCGGGCCTGAAGAACGAAGTGGTCGTGCCGCGCTATTCGCGCAATGAGTACGATCACGCGGTGCGCATGCTGGGCGTCAAGATGGTGGAGGTGGAAACCGCGGCGCAATTTGAAGCGGCGCTGTCGCCCCAAACGGCCATGGTGATGATTCTCTCCTGCCCGGCCGCGGAGAAAGGCGAATTGTCGATAGAGAATGCCTGCGCGATGGCGCGGCGTAAAGGCGTCCCGGTGGTGGTGGATGCGGCCGCCGAGACGTTGACCATTCCCAACATTCATCTGGCGCACGGAGCCAACATGGTGGCTTATAGCGGCGGCAAGTGCCTGCGCGGTCCCCAGGCGGCCGGGCTGCTGCTGGGGCAGAAGGACCTGGTGCGCGCGGCCTGGATCAACAGCGCGCCGCACCATACCTTCGGCCGTTCGCTGAAAGTGGGCAAAGAAGAAATCATGGGAATGCTGGCGGCTGTCGAGATGTGGGTGAAGCGCGACCATGATGCGGAATGGAAGCAATGGCAGGGGTGGCTGAATACCATCGCGGAACAGGCCACCCAGGTCCCCGGAGTCACCAGCGAAGTTCTGCAGCCCGAAGATTTGTCGAACCATGCGCCGCGCCTGCGGCTGAATTGGGATACGGCGCGGATCGGCATCACCGGCAGCGAGGCGGAGGATATTCTGTGGCATGGGCAGCCGCGCATCGCGGTGAATGAGGGCAGCGGCTCGCGCCGCGATAAACGCCCGAGCTCGCTCACCGTCATGCCCTACATGATGATGCCCGGCGACGACCATATCGCGGCCGCGGCCATCCGCAAGGTGCTGGCCAATCCGCCGCAGATCACGGTTCCGGAGCCGGAGACGGCCGGCGTGGACGTTTCTGGAGAATGGGTCGCGGACCTGACCTTTATCCTGGGATCCTCCCGGCACCATTTCACCATCGCGCAGCAGGGCGGGCAGCTCAGCGGTGTGCATCGCGGCGATATTCTGTCCGGGAGCCTGACCGGTATGGTGGAAGGTCGCCGCGTGACGATGCGCAGCGCGCAGCGTATAGAGGGCGCGATGCTGCATTACGAATTCGCGGGCGATGCGGCGGGCGGCCGCATGGAAGGCGTCGTGAAGTTGGGCGAGTACGGGCAGGCGCGTTGGACCGCGCAACGGGTTTGAGCCTATGATCCGCATCATCGCCATGGAGCGGGAGTACGGCGCGGGCGGATCGGCCATCGCGCAAAAGCTGGCCGAGCACCTGAAATGGAAGCTGTGGGACACGGCACTGACGGCGGAAATCGCACGCATGGCGCGCTGCGATCAGAGTTCGGTCGCGCAAATGGAAGAGCGCGTAGATCCGCTGTTTTACCGGCTGATGAAGGTATTCATGCGCGGCAGTTACGAACGCAGCCTGCCGGTGAATGGCCTGGAACATCTGGACGCGGACAGCATGGTGGTGTTTATGAAGCGGGTGGTGGAGGGCGCGGCCGCGGCGGGCAATTGCGTGATCCTGGGCCGTGGCGCGCCGTACGTGCTGCGCGAGCGCCGCGACACGTTGCACGTGTTTGTCTATGCGCCGCTCGAAGAAAAAATCCGGCGCGTGCGGGATCTGGGCAAGACCGACGCGGAAGCCGTGGAACTGGTGGGAGCCATCGACCAGGAGCGCGCCACTTTCGTGAAGAAGTATTTCGGCAAGGAATGGCCCAGCCGGCACCTATATCATCTGATGATCAACTCGGCGGTGGGCGACGAGGTGGTGGTCCGCACCATCCTGGACGAGATGGAAACGCTCAACGGGACGCGCGCCGCGGCTACACCCGGTTGATCAGGCTGGCCACGTAACCCGCGCCAAACCCGTTGTCGATGTTGACCACCGCGACGTTGCTGGCGCAGCTTGTCAGCATTCCCAAAAGCGCGGCGAGGCCCTGAAAGCTGGCGCCATAGCCGATACTGGTGGGCACCGCGATCACCGGGCATGAAACCAGGCCGCCCACGACGCTGGGCAGGGCCCCTTCCATGCCGGCGCAAACCACCACCACGCGCGCTGCGGTCAGGCGCTCCGCATGGCTCATCAGGCGGTGAATGCCGGCCACGCCCACGTCGTGGATGGCGTCCACCTCATTGCCCATCACCTCGGCAGTGACGCGCGCTTCTTCGGCAACGGGGATGTCGCTGGTGCCGGCGCAGACCACCGCGATCTTGCCCTTCCCGCGCACGCTCTTGTCGCGCCAGAAGCGGATGGCGCCCGAAAGCGGAAAGTACTCGGCGGATTCGAATTGCGCCTGCACGCGCGCGGCGGCCTCCGGGTCGGCGCGGGTGATCAGGACATTGCGCGCGTTCTCGAGCAGGCATGCCGCGATCGCGATAATCTGTTCGGGCGACTTGCCCTTGCCGAAAATCACCTCCGGCATGCCGTGGCGCAGCGCACGGTGGTGGTCCACCTTGGCGAAGCCCAGATCTTCGAAGGGCATGTGGCGCAGCCGGTGCAGCGCGCCGTCCACATCCACCGCGCCGGCGCGCACCTGTTCAAACAATTGCCGAAGCTGCTCCTCGTCCATAGGGCCAGAATAACAGCTTCGGGGCGCGCGCCAGGAAACCTGCCGCCGGCGCCGGTCCCGCTTAGAAAATGAACTTCATGCCGAGCTGCAGGATGCGCGGATTATGCGAGCCACCCGCCCGCAGGAAGTTGTTGTTGGCGTAGCAACTCGCATCGCCCGCCGAGAAGTCCGCGCCGAAGCAACTGGTGGAAGAGTTGACCCCGTTCCACTGCGTGTGGTTGAAGATGTTGTAAGCCTCCGCGCGGAACTCTAGGGCGCGCGCTTCGTTGAACGCGAAATGCTTGAACAGGCCCATATCGAAATTCGTGCGGTTCGGGTTGTTCAACGAATTCCGCCCTACAGTGCCGAAGCTGAGGCCTTGCGCAGCGGCGAAAGCCCCGGGATTGAACAACAGCGGTCCGTAAACGCCCGCTGGGCTTGTAGAGAGAGTGGGAATCGCGTTGGGATTGCCAATCTGGTCCAGATAGGATCCGATTCCGGTGCCGTTTCCAACGCCGGCGTTAAACAGGCCATCCGTCAGGCTGAACGGCGTGCCGGTCTGAAAAGTGGTGATTCCGGAAATCTGCCAACCACCAACCAGCGTGTGGGCCCAGCCATGTTCCGTGAATAAAGGCAAATCATAGACGTAGCCCACGTTCAAAAGCTGGCGCTGATCGAAGTTCGAACTGGCGCGCGTCAGTGCCAGGTCGTACGCATTGACGAAGTTCCCGTCGTAGCGATCGGAGGAATCGTCGAGGGAGTGACTCCAGGTGTACGCCAGGTCGAGACTCAGCCGGCCCACATGACGGTGTGCCGAAACCTGGAGGGCGTTGTAAATCGAATTGGCCTGGGGTTCCAGGGCGGTGATGGATCCGTATCCCTGATAGGGACGGTAGAAATCGGCATCCCCTCCGCAGGCGACCGAAAACTGGTTGGCCGCGGCTCCGGTGGGCGCCACTCCATTCACGGTGCCGTTAGTACAGTCGGCAGTCGTCATGGCCTGGCCTGCCGGGTAAGGATTCTGCGACGGCGAGATCGGGTAGAGCTGATTGATATCGCGCTGCAGCGAGAGGTGCGTGCCTTTGCTGCCTACGTAGGCCACGCTCATTACCGTTTCCTTCACGATCTCGCGTTGGATGTTGAGATTCCATTGCTGCACGTATGGCCAGATCGCCTGCGTCGGAACCGACGTGGGGCCCAGTGGGAAAACTACGCCGGCGCCGCCGATATTCGTGTAGCCCGAGATGTTGTACTGCGTGGAGCCCAGCACCAGGGGCGCGCTGCCTTCGAGGGACTCGCTGTTGCCTTCGTTGCCGTTGGTGTGCTCGTAAAAGATGCCATAGCCGCCGCGAATCGACGTTTTGCCGTTTCCGAACGGGTCGAAGGCGAAGCCGATGCGCGGCGCGGGATTGAAGAGATGGCCTTTCATGCAACCCCGGGGAACGCCGCCTACGCCGCACTGCACGATTCCGTCGTAGGGATTGCCGGTATTGGGGATAATGGCGCCGGACTGCCCCGTCACCGATCCGTCGATATCGAGTTGCGGCGCCGTGGAAAGCTGGTAAGCCGCGGGATCGAAATTATACGCCTGGTGGTACTTCTCGTAGTAAGTCCCAAACATGCTCATGCGCAGCCCCAGGTTCAAGGTGAGCCGCTTGGTGGCATGCCAATCGTCCTGGAAGTAGGGTTCCACGACTTTGTACCGGTTGTAGTATTTGACCTTTTGATTGACCTGATAGTAACTCGCGATCTGGCCGGTCAGCATGTCGGCGAAGGCATTGCCGGTGCTGATGGCCGCATCGGTATTGTCGAAGCCCAGGATGCCCTGGATGTATGGGCTGTTTTCCTCGTTCTTCTCCGCGGCGACAAAATAAACGCCCACATAGAGGTTGTGTCCGCCGACGATCTTAGTTAACTGGTCCTTGTAGGTATAGGTTGGATTGGCGTTATTCCAGGGGAAGTATCCGGTGTCGAGGGCAAAACCGCCGGTATCGTAGTTGACGCCCCCGGCCACCCCAACGGCCGGAAGAAGTCCGCCGAACCCGTTGTTATACAGGCCGGTCATGTTGAAGTCGGAGGGCCGTGCGACCGGTCCGATGGAATTCAGGAAAATGTGATCGGTGGTGTAGCTGAACGTGAATTCGTTCAACAGGGTGGGCGATACATTGGCCGTGATGTTCGCTACCAGGCTCACGCCGGGCCCCACAAAATTGGTCTCCACGGTGGGGAACGAAGCGCCGTTTCCCCAGGTTGGAGTCGGCTGTGTCTGGCTCCACGAATCGTGGATAAACCGGAAGAACATACGGAACTTATCGCTGAAGTTCTGATCGATGCGGAACAGCTCTTCGTGCCAATGCGTGGGTAGCGCCGGCGAGGCGCTGTAATAGTTGTTGGGCAGGTTGGCGGCGGGCAGCAGCGCCAGCAGGTCCTTGGCATTGTGGTCCACGGGAACCGTATTATTCGGATAGTACGAACCCGTCGCGGGGTTCACGGGACAATCGGGGAAATTGGTCGTGTCTACGACGGAGGACAGACTGGCCGCCGGGCAGACGTCGGAGAAATTCCCTAGCCGCTCTTGCGCGGAGGGAACCTGGCCGGTGAAGATTCCGCCCGGAACGATTTCCCGCCGCACTTCCTCGGAGAAGAAAAAGAAGGTCTTCTCTTTTTTCGTATTGTAGAGGTGCGGAATGTATACCGGACCGCCGATGGTGCCGCCGAAGTCGTTCTTCTTGTATTCAGGCACTAGAGGGGGCGTGTAGGAGAAATAGTTGCGCGCATTGAAGTCGTCGTTGCGGAGGAATTCGAACACGTCTCCGTGAAAGTCCCGGGTTCCCGATTTCGTCACCGTTTCGACGGTGCCCGATCCGTTTCTGCCGTATTGCGCGCCGTAGTTGGAGGTCAAGACCTTCACTTCGGCAATGGCATCCACGTTCGGGTAGACGTTCAGCGTGTCGTTGCTTCCGTTATCCATGTTGTCGCCGCCGTCGATCTCCCAATTGTTGTATTCGACGCGGCCGCCGTTGACGCTATAGGAGACATTTCCGGCGACGCCCACGACGCCTTCGTCCTGGCCGGTCTGATTGCTGACGCCGGGAACCAGGGTGATCAATTGCGTGAAATTGCGGCCGTTGAGCACCAGCTGGCTGATCTCTTTTCCGGTGACCACGCCCGAGAGTTCCGAGGACTGGGTCTCGACCTGCGCCACAGCCGTGCCTTGCACGCTGATCTCGCTAGTAATCTGCCCCACCTCGAGGCTGGCGTCGAGGCGCATCTTCTCGCCCACCGGCAGCACAATGCCGGCTGCCTCAAAAGCCTTGAATCCACTGGCCGTGATCTTCACGTTGTAGGTGGCCGCGGGTAGCCCCGCCACGAGGTAGTCGCCGCCCGAATTCGTAGACGTTTTCAAAGTGACGCCTGTGCCGACATCGCTCACCGCCACGTCGGCGCCGGGAAGTACCGCACCGGTGGCGTCCCGGACCGTTCCTGTAATCGATCCTCGATTCTGGCCGTACAGCGGAACGATAGCCGCCAGGGATACCGCTATGAGAAGCGCGATCTTCACTCGAAGGTGCATTGAGACTCCTCCCTTTTATCCGCAGTTTTCAAATTGCTTGCGAGTTCCGAACATTCTACTGCCAATCACCGGCGCGTGCAAGCGGTCTACCGGCCCGGTGTCGGCAGCCGCGGAAACGCATCGTCCGTGGTAGATTCTAATTTCCGCTGTGAGCGCCATAGGCGACGTTCCAAGACGTAGTTTTCTGATCAAATCCAGCCAGGCCGCCGCGGGGCTGCTTTTGCGCGGGAGGCCGCTGGCTGCGCAGGCCCCATCGCCGGCCGGCGAGTTTCATCTGCACCCGCGCTATCGCGTGGAGACGCCCCTGGACGCCGTGCGGGCCAAAGTGGACGCGGCCCTCGACGATTTTCCAAGCGAAAAAGAGCACGACCGGGTGGCCGCCATTCTGGAACAGTGGAGTGCGGCGCTGATCGAATCGCCGCGGAACATGGCGGCCGTTGGGAAAGCTCTCGCTCCAGGGTTTCAGGGCGCTCCGCCGCGGCCGGCGGCATCCCGCGTCCTGCGGCCGGGGCCCGCGCTGGAGGTTCGCCGCTTGTCCTTTGCGCCGCAGACGTCACAAGGGGCGCAGGATTTTCTGCGGGAGCTGCAGCTCGAATTCGCCGGCTACACAAAGATTTCGACGGCCGAATTCCAGGTGACGCGGATCGACACGGCGCCTGGAGGCCTCCAGACGCGGGTGCGCTACGAAATCGTGGGAACCGGCGCGGGGTTCCACCGCGAGCAGCGCACCGGCGCATGGGATCTCGAATGGGAAAACCCGCCGTCGGGCGGACAGCCGGGCGTGTACCGGCTGCGGCGCTGGCGCATACAGGATGAAACCCGCAGCCGGACTGCCGCGCCCTGGTATGCCGATATCACCACGCACGCCTTTGGTGGCAATCCTTCATACTCCCGGCAGTTGCTGCACGGCGTCGATTACTGGCGCACCGTACTCGATGGCGCCTCCGGCATCGACATTTACGGCCACAACGGGGTGTCCGCCGGCGACGTCTCCGGCGACGGGTTCGACGATCTCTACGTCTGCCAGCCAGCCGGGCTTCCGAACCGGCTGTATCGGAACCGGGGCGACGGAACGTTTGCGGACATCACCGAGGCATCGGGAGCCGGGATACTGGAGAACACGGTGTGCGCGCTCATTGCCGATTTCGACAACGATGGACGACAGGACCTCGTGGTGGTACGGGCCAACGGCCCCCTGCTCTTCCTGAACCAGGGTGGCGGCAGGTTCCGCCGCGCGCACGATGCGTTTCATTTCGCGAATCCCCCGCAGGGTACCTTTACGGGAGCGGCCGCGGCCGATTTCGATCGCGACGGCCTGCTGGATATTTACTTCTGCCTGTACGCGTATTACCAGGGCACGGATCAATACAAGTATCCGGTTCCTTATTATGCCGCTGAAAATGGGCCGCCCAACTTCCTGATGCGCAACCACGGAGACGGCACATTTCGCGATGTGACCGGGGAAACGGGGCTCAATCGAAACAACACGCGCTATAGCTTTTGCTGCGGCTGGGGCGATTCGAACGGCGATGGATGGCCCGATTTGTATGTGGTGAACGATTTCGGGCGAAAGAACTTATATCGCAACAACGGCGACGGCACCTTTACCGACATCGCAGCCGAGGCGGGCGTCGAGGATGTAGGCGCGGGCATGAGCGTAGCATGGCTGGACTACGACAACGACGGCGCCCCGGATCTTTACGTCGGCAACATGTGGACGGCCGCCGGCGAGCGCATCTCCATGCAGGACGCCTTTCAAGCCGGCGCACCAGAAGCGGCCCGTACGCTCTATCGCAAGCACGCCATGGGTAATTCATTGTTCCGGAACCGGGGCGCGGTATTTCAGGATTCCACGACGGCCGCGCAAGCCGGCATGGGCCGATGGTCGTGGTCGAGCGACGCATGGGACTTCGATCACGACGGCTTTCCGGATATCTATATTGCGAACGGAATGTTGTCCGGACCGATCCGCGAAGATCTGAACGGTTTTTTCTGGCGCCAGGTGGTCGCGAAATCGCCCGACGACGCCAAAGCGTCGCCCGACTACGAGCAGGGCTGGACCGCGATCAATGAATTGATCCGGGCCGACTATACATGGAGCGGGTTTGAACGCAACGTTTTTTATGCAAACCACCGGGACGGCACGTTTTCCGACGTCTCGGGCGCGGTGGGCTTGGATTTCATCGAAGACGGCAGATCGTTCGCCCTGGCGGATTTCGATCATGACGGGCGGCAGGAATTGTTCCTGAAGAATCGCGGCGCGCCGCAATTACGGCTGCTGAAAAGTGTCCTGGAGGGATTGCCGGCGTCCGTCGTTTTCCGGCTGCGCGGTGTGAAGAGCAATCGCGACGCGATCGGCGCGATGGTCACGGTGGAAACAGAATCTGCGCGCCAGACCAAAACGCTGCAAGCGGGATCGGGCTTCCTTTCCCAGCACAGCAAGGAGGTTTTCTTTGGCTTGGGGCTGGCCAAGGGCCCCGTTAAGGCCACCATCCGTTGGCCGAGCGGCCTGATCCAGGAGATCCCGGATTTGCCGCTCAACCGCAGGGTGTGGATTGAGGAGGGCGCCGCCCCGTCCCGCCTGGAGCCGTTCCGAGTCCCGCCTGTCCCGCACGGATCTTCGCCTGTAGCGGCCGGGGAAACGCTCCCGGCGACGGTTGACACATGGCTCCTTTCGCCCGTGAGCGCTCCTTCGCTGCCACCTGCCGCGATCCGGGGCAAGCCGGCGCTTCTCGAATTTCGCGCACCGGACGCCCGGGACACAACACGCGCAGACTGGGCGGTGCCCGGCGTCCAGCTACTCAGCATACCCGCGAACGATGCGGACGATCTGGCCGCCACTTATAACATTTTGTATCGCTACTTGTACGACCGGCATCGCGACCTAGTCCTTCCCACATCTTTTCTCATCGACGAGCGTGGGGACATCGTCAGGGTCTACCGCGGTCCGGTGTCGCAAGCCCAGGTGGGCGAAGATGCACGCCGGATTCCGCGGACGCCGGCGGATCGTCTGGCGGAGGCGCTGCCGTTTAGCGGAGTGACCGAGACATACGAATTCGGGCGAAACTCGCTCTCCCTGGGCTCGGCTTTTTTTCAGCGCGGCTATTTCGACCAGGCCGGGACGGCGTTCCGGCTGGCTCTCCGCGACGATCCGTCGAGCGCGGAAGCCTGTTACGGACTGGGCAGCGTCTATTTGAAGCAGGATAAGACGCGCGAGGCGCGAGACAGCTTCGAGCGCACGGTAAAGCTGCACGCGGGTTATCCGGATACGATGCCCAACGCATGGAACAATCTCGGCCTGCTGGCGACGCGCGAGGGACGCATGGACGACGCAGTCTCCAACTTTCAGCAAGCCCTACGCGTCAGTCCGGATTACTGGATCGCGCTCGAAAACCTGGGCAACGCGTACCGCGTGCAAAGGCGCTGGGACGAAGCGCGGGCCACGCTGAAGCGCGCATTGGCGGCCCGGCCGGGGGACCCCGAGGCGAACTATAACCTGGCGATGGTGTTCGCGCAGACGGACGATCCGGCCCCCGCCTATGACTATTTGCAAAAGGCTCTACAGCTTCGCCCGTCTTACCCGGAAGCCCTAAATAATCTTGGCGTGCTGTACCTGCGAACCCAGCGCCGCGACGAAGCGGTGGCTATGTTTGAGCGGTGTATCAAGGCTGCGCCCCGGTTTGCACAGTCATACCTGAACCTGGCGCGTGTGTACAGTTTGGAGGCGGCTCCGGAAAAAGCGCGCGCCGTGCTCATGGAATTGCTGAAACAGCATCCCGGCGATGCGCAGGCCCAGCAGGCCCTTGAGCAACTGCGGTGATTTTGTATTTATTGCAGCCGCTTGCCGGCGCCAGCCGGACGTTGAACGCTCTGTAACAGCCGCAACATCTCTTCCGACGCCGGGCCGTTGTAGGCACGGTTGAGCACCCCGTAGTCCTCCAAGTCGCCGAACTTCCGGGTGTGTCCGCTGAGCTGAGTCCCGTTGAGCGGCCAATAGCACCAGTCCAGATCGGTCTCGCGAAGAAAGCGGATGAAGTTGCGAAACCAGAAGCCTTCCTGCTTCGGATCGGAACTATCCAGACAGCGCGGCTCCTGGCAGGTTCCAAACTCGCCGATCCACAGCGGCGCGTCGGATTCCTGCCATAGAAATGCCCATTTTGGTTGCACGAGTTTTACGTAATCGTCGTACGTTCGAATGCCCTTGTGACTGAATGGATAGTCATGGGCCGAGTAACTAACCGGTTTGGCACATCCAACTTCACCGGCAGCCGACCGAAGCCGCTGAGGTCCAGAGCGTAGTCGATGCCCTCGACGAAGATGAGAAGGTCCGGATTCTCGGCGAGGACTGCGTTGCCTCCGCGCTCGGCGGCGGCGTGCCAGTCGAGCGCTGGGTCCGGGCCGCCCCAAATGGTGCCGAAGCGCAGTTCGTTTCGCAGGTCCGCGCCGATGACAGCCGGTTGATTCTTGTAGCGCCGTGCCATCAAACGCCAGTCCGCGAGCCAGCGTTCTTCCGGATACTCGGGGCTGTGCCAGAGTGCGTTGCCGTCGTCCTTATAACAGCACCAGTCGGCACGGCTGACATGATTGTCGAGGATGACATATACGCCCTCCCCGGCAAGCGCATCGATGGTCAGATCCAGAACCTCCAGCGCGTGCTTTCCCTTCAGTGCGGGATTCGCTGCGAGGGCGTAGTCCGGGACCACCGGATTGGTTTCCACGAGTTCGTTCGACCAAGGGATGCGGACGCTGTTAAAGCCCATCGCCTTCACCTGGTGTGCGATCGCGGCGAGCGGGCGATAAGCCAGACCCCCCACGGAGAACTCCTTGTTGTCCGCACCGTACCAATTCACCCCCGCCAGTTTGAGGCGGCGGCCCTTGGCATCCACGATGCAGTGATTCGCGGTGTGCAGAGGCGATTCGAGCGCCTGCACCTTCCCGGGCGCACAGATGAGCACCAGGACGATGAATATGGCGTCGGTCATCGATCTCATCGGTTCGCTCATGCGGAATACAGCGCTGCCACTTCGTAATCCAGGACTCCGGGAATCGTAAACTCAATTGCGTCGCCGCCCCCGGTAAACGGGATGTTCGTTTCGGCACGCAACAGTTCGACGCGCGTCACCCGCCTGCCCCGCGGGAGTGACATCCTCACCTTCTGGCCGCCGATAGGATAAAACTGCCGTATCCATCCCCGATGCATGGCGGGATTCGTGTAATTGAGGATGTGCACGGCGAAGCCCGCCTGCGTTTCCCATGCGAAGGCTTCGATCACACCGTCTCCTTGGATTGTAACTGGTGCGGCACCTCCCGCAACCCAGCGAATAGAGTTCCGGAGCAGCCGTGCCAGATCCGTGTGCCCGGAACGCCACATCGTGCGCTCGACATCCCCTGGAAAGTACACCAGTCGGCTGGCACCCTTTCGCCGGACCACGATAGCGGGCTCATGGGTTCGCGCCTGTACGGGATACGACAATTCTGGCGGATACGCCACGAAGCCGGGCACCACAGTCAGCAACGGGTCCTCCACGGGAGCCACGGGTATGCGATTCTCCGCACCCGGCAGCCAGTTGGTACCCGAAAAGCCGCTGAGAATCTCATGCTGCCTCTCAATGCGCGCGAGATACCCGTTGCCGAGCGTGCCGATGATGTCGCCGTTTCTGCGAATACCGAACACATCGGCCAAGCCGAAATCGGACCGCCGTTGATTGCGCTCGGTGTACAGGCTGGTTTCAAACGTCGCCAGCAGCGATCCTCCCGCGTCGACATAGGCACGCAATTGCCTGCACTGCGGGTCGCTTAGCAATGCTGTGTTCGGCAACAGCAGCGCGGCATACTTGGCCAACTTCTCAGGCGTCAATTGGTCTTCATGCACGAAATCGAAAAGGAAGCGGCCTTCAAGCAGCGCATAGTACATCCCGTCCATGTACTCCCGCATTAGTACGCCGCGTGGAGGGTTATAAAAGAGGTGGGTTCGCTGGCCCATGACTACGCCCAGATTCGCAATCGAGCGCTTGTTCCTGAAATGGACGTCGTGCTTGGCCATCCAGTCAAAGTACCTGTGCGCAGGCTCCAGCCAGCGGCGGTCCTCTCCCATCCCATTCTCGCCGCCGATGATGTGGTGATACGGCACCATTCCCGATGCCAGTGTTTCGTCGAACCACATCTGTTCTTCCTGCTGCGACTTGTAGACGTTCCGCCAGCGCGGTCTGCCGGTGGACCAGGCCCCTGTCACGTTGGTGACCATCTTGCCTTTCTGCACCGAGTGGGCCACGCGGCCCTGCAAGGCGCAGCCCCAGATTGGCGTATCGTCTCCCCCGCGGCCCTGGTTGTCACATTGGAACCACTCGCAGACCTCGCCCAGGTTAACCAAATCCGCCGCGCTGTGAATGCCACCGCCCAGATTGCCGAAGTAGAAGTTCGTCTGCTTCTTCTCTTTCGCGATGGAGTCGTAGAGTTTCCAGAGATACATGATGCGGTCGTTGAATTTCTCCCAGTAATCAACGGTTCCTACGGGCGGGAGGTCCTTGCATTGGCTGCAATGGCAGACAGGCAGTGAGCCCAGGGGCGGCCACGCGTTCGTGTACATGCCGTCGACATCGTAGAGCGAGTTGATCTCTCGCATGATCGCCGGGACGTAATCGGTCATGTAAGCCGTAAACATGCAGGTGCGAAACAACCTGGCGTCTTCGCCGTGGTGTACGGCATTACCCTGCTCGTCCCGTTGGAACCAGTCCGGATGGGCATTCACCGCGTCCTCCCAATTCAGGTCCGGACTCATGCGCGCGATCACGTGCAGCCCCCGATTCTTCGCGGCTGCACAACTCTCGCCGAAGAAATCCCGGTCGCCAAGGAACTTGCCCTTCCGGTGGTACGGCACCTTTGTCTGGTAAAACGCGAGAATGCCAGTGACGCTGACCAGTACGGCGTCCACCTTCAGGCTGGCCCAGTAATCCGCCCACTGCTCAACGTCGAGCACCGCGGGATCGTGTTCGGTCATGTTGGTCTGGCCGACACGACGGATTTTCCTTTGCCACGGCACGGCCGGCTCGGCGGCGAATAGGGAAGCGGCTACGGTGGCCGCCGGCACCACCATAAAGTCGCGGCGATTTAAGGTCATGAGTCTATTCTCCGCCCGCTGGCGTCCCACATCATCCCCCCGTTGCTGGGAGTCCATCGGATCGCGAGAACCACGTTTCTTGATGAAACGGGTGAGTTTTTCGAGGTCATATCCGTGCCGGCGGGCGGGCGTCCGCCGCGCTTAGGCGGATAATCCTGCGTTGGATCTGTTCAAAACGTATTTCGAACACCCAAGATGGCCGGAGAAATCGCGGCCGTCATTCCCGATGGCGTGACAATCTGCTGCCGCGCGCGATCAGGACAGTCGCGCTGAGGGAACTGGCGATTGCCAACCCCGCCGCCAGCCACAATACTGCACGATATCCAGCGACAAACGCTTCGTCTATTGCCTGGCGCCCGCGCGCGTCCGCGGTTTCGATGGCGGCCAACTTGGATTGCTGCGCTTCGATTTGCGCCCTCACCGGAGCCGCCAAGTTGAGACTGTCCAATCGCCGGAACAGAGCACCGTGGAAGACGCCGGAGAGCAAGGCTCCGAAAACTGCCACGGCCATCAAGCTGGCGATGCGCGAGACCGCATTGTTAATCCCCGACGCTGCCCCCGCATAGCTCTGTTCCACAGCATTCATCACGGTCGTGGTCAATGGGGCAACGCTGATCGCCATGCCGAGGCCCAAGGTTAGCACGGCGGGGAAGAAGGTAGTCCAATAGGTCCCGCCGATACCCGGCCTGGCAAATAAGACGAATCCGGCGGCTGCGACTAAGGGGCCAATCACCAATGGAGCCTTGGCACCGTACCGGTCCAAAAGTCCGCCAGACCAGCGCGACAGTACGAACATCGACAAAATGAAGGGCAGCAGTGCGGCCCCCGCTTGCGTTGGCGAATACCCTTGCACCTGTATCAAATTCAGCGGGAAAAAGAAAAGGACGCCACTCAGCGCGGCATAGAGGAAGAGCGTAAGCAGGTTAGCGCCGGTGAAATCTCTGGAACGGAACAGGCCGAGCGGCACCATTGGCGAGGACGAGCGCGCCTCCCAGAACAACAGTGCGGTTAGTACAACGCCGCCCGCTACGGCAGCGACCGGCGTCGATTCGATCAGACCAAAGACGATTCCGCCGAAGCCCATAGCTGCCAACAAGCCACCCGTCCAGTCGAACGGCTGGCCATCCGCACTGGCTTTGCTCTCCGGTACTTTCCATAAAGTCAGCGTCAGCGCGACGACGCCCAATGGAAGATTGATGAAGAACACCCACCTCCACGAGCCATGCTGCGTGAACCATCCACCCAGTACCGGACCGATCGCGGCCGTGATCGACGTAAACCCAGACCAGGTCCCGATGGCGCGGCCCCGCTCGCTCTTGGAAAAACCTGCACTGATCAAAGCCAGGCTACCGGGGACAAGCAGCGCTCCTCCGATTCCTTGGACTCCCCTTGCAACGATTAGCTGCCCGATGTTGGGCGCGAGGCCACACCAGGCCGACGCTACCGAGAAGAGCGCGAGTCCGGAGGCGAAGATCTCGCGGTGGCCATACCGGTCTCCCAGGGACCCGCCAATCATGATCAGGGCCGCCAGGAAAAGCGCGTAAGACTCGACCACCCACTGGACATCCGCCAACGTAGCATGAAGGGCCGATTGCAGCGCCGGCAGCGCCACGTTCACCACCGTTCCGTCAATGAACGCCATGCTCGAACCGAGGATGGCCGCGGCTAGAATCCAGCGTCCGTTGGCTGCGGCCGGACCCTCGCTTGAACCGGCTAGAATCGCGGCCTCGTCGCAAGGTGGCTTGCCGATAATGGCCATAGTTCATTTTCCAACAGTCTTGCCGGCGGGACATTCGGGAGCCTGCGCGTAGTGTCTGCGCGTAGTGTCTCCTGAAGCTCACTCTCGATTCGCTACAATAAAGGCTTCGCCCATCTTTAGGTTCGGCCAAGCACCAGGGTGGGAGCGCGGACACACTTCTTGCACCCGCAATCGCGGAATCAGGGGCTAGTAAGCCTTACGATGCCGGGTTCGAGGGCCTGGCATCGTTCGGCACTGCCAACCGTTCAAATCGTTGTCGATCGAGGTGGCGTGCACGGCTTGATGTGCGTAGAAGGCCTTTCAATCGGGCGGTTGACGCGCTTGGCCCGGCGGAACCGCGTTTTTGGGCGCCCCTAATAGAACCGCCGGCAGCAAGTAATGATCCGGTTGATCGGCTCAGAGCGACCGGGCTCGCGCCTGGATCTGCCTCGCAGACCACGCCCCAGTTCATTCAGTGGAGGCTCCCGGTCCCGCCGGCTCCTGGTATTCGCAGCCCGCAAGCGAATGCTCAGTCGCCCGTCATCGCGCGATAACATTTGGGCGGCAATCGCATTCGCACCTGCGCCAAAAAGCAGACCGCAAGAAAGGAATGTGGGGGTTAATCTTTTGGTTGCGGGGGTGGATTTGAACCACCGACCTTTGGGTTATGAATCCATTCCAAGCGTAACCGCCGGAGATTGGGAGTTATTAACTCCGTACTTCTCAGCAGTGGCTGTAACCCTCAGTTGCCCTGGGTCGCGCGGTGACAGGCACACTTTTGGGCACACTAGCCTGAAAGCCGCATGATCGCCGGCTGCTGCGGGCGGGACCACGGACTCTCACCGAAAAAAAACCGCCATCTCCCTGCGCGACGCCCACTTGACCATCAACCGCGGACTCAGTTTTGCGGCACATCCGCAACGACCTCAGGCGTCGGGAGCACCAAACGGATGCCTGCGGCATCGGCCTCATTAGGATCGGCGAATGCATGAGTTCGGGCAAGGACCAAACGGGCTCGAGCCAAATCTGAAAAATCCACCGCGGCCGTGTACTTCTGCGCGAAATCGATCACGCGAACGAGAGCGCCCGTGACGCCGTTCTGTGAGAGCGCCTTCAAAGCCATCAGATAGTTATTGCGGTAGACCGTCGGCACAATGATCCGGTTCTCTCTTGCGGCGACGAGTTCGGCATTCATCATGATGCGAGCTACGCGGCCGTTGCCATCGGCGAATGGATGGACCTCCGAAATCAGGAACATCATGAGGATCGCACGATGCAGTGGGCTTGTCAGACCACGGTAGATTTCAAAACCTTTCGCAAGCGTTCCCTCCACCAGCTCTGGTGTCACGAAGGTGATTGAGCCAGCCCGGTTCGGTTCCGCCTTAAAGCGTCCCGGTCCTTTGTCTGGGCGCCCTTCCATGATTCGGGCGTGCCGGCTCTTCAAAAGAGCGATGAGTTCGGTGGAGTTGCCAGGGAGACGAGACATTTCGTTCTGGTCGGAGACCACTCGCCATGTGCCCAGCACATCATGGGCATCCTCGGGTCGTGCTTTCGGTATGTGTCCGTTGAACACAATGTCCGCTGCCTCATCGACGGCGAACTCCGTGCCCTCGATAAAGTTAGAGAAATAAGCTTCGAAAAATGGAAGTGGTGGACCGTCTGTGGGACGCGCCAGGCGAGTCATGGGCGCGGTTCCCGCGAGTTCCGTAAAAAGGCGCTGAAACAGGTCAAGTCGCTGCGGATCGTATGGCAAACCCGCCGCGCGCGCGACGGCAACTGGAGATTCGACTGCGGCATCGCGTGTACCGAGTAACGTGCCAATCAGAACATCGAGGCGTTGAAACTCGTCCGCGACGGCGATCTGGCTGGCAACCGCGCGAGCTTCATCGCGCAGCCGCTGGAGCGCTGGCTCGCCGGCGCGACGCAGCATCTCGTCAAGGCGCTCCTCGATCTCGCCCCTAGACAGCGTGCGCGCCACGCCTTCGCGCGCGCGCGATGGACGCATGTTCTCCAGAAAGGCTCGCGCGGGCGAGGCGATTCTGAGCCCACCGATAAAAAGCCTGTCGCTCTCCAAGGGTGGTGCTCCTCTGCGGGGGCGAAGGGTCACCCCCGGCAGAGCAATGTTGCGTTTGTGATCTGCGATAAGAAACACCGACCCGTCCGGCGCCGGTCGATTTTCTAGCGCTGTCCGGTCTGCGATTAGCCCATCCGGAAGATAAGCCGCCACCAACGGCCAGAGATTCCGGTGCACGATTTTCTCTGCCGGGTCTTTCAAATTGCGTGTGTAAAGCCGGGACCCCAACTTCCGCAGCCGTCCTGCTTTGACCTCACGGGAAACGGCAGTAGCGAGCTCCGCGCTGGAAACGAAAGCCTCGGGCATCTTGGAGAAATCGGGCATTAGAGCCTTCCCTCCCCCCTTAGCGTAGCAATGTTTCGGGGTTTTAGGTTGCCACAATGATATTTTGTGGGCTTTAACAGAAAGCTTGCCTAGCTGAGGATCTGGCAATCGGGTATTGACAAGGCGGGAGTTAAGAGCCCGCCGCAAGTTTTTGGGCTACAAGGGCACCGCTATACAATTTTTTGGGGTTTAAAATCGAGCCGGTTGGAGCAGGGCTCATGAGCCCGCAAGCTCCGGAGTGATCCTGGCGCGCATTATCGGTGGCGGCGAGAAAGGGGGCCAGTTTGGCGGGGCAGGAAGGGGACCACCTGCGTGGTTACGCAATGGACTTTGACGGGATGGCCGACCCCTTGATTGTGGTTTTGGTTGCCCTGCGGCAACCGCGCCTTTCTTCGACGCGGCCGCAGGCCCTTATGATCTTCGAAGTGTCCGCTTGAGTCAAGCAAAATCTTCATCTTTCTTCACAGGCCAGAGACGCAAGGCTTGTGGCCTCGCGGCGAGCTAGCGATTATTCTTTTCGTAACTGCGCGCGGCTGTGTGGTACCTCCGCGAGGAGGTGATCCCATTCACCGCCATCGAGCGTTGGCGGTGTGGTCCCACTGATCCCGCCATAATGGCCCCATCGCCCGCCGCCTCTAAAACAGCGCATCTCGCACTGAGGCGTCAACGGCTGCCAGGCCCGGGATTGCGGTTCCACGACTGCTGTTTCACGACCTCCGTCGATCTGCGATCCGGAGCATGAGCTTGGCCGGTATTCCGGAGAACGTCGCGATGGAGATCTCAGGGCACCACAGCCGATCGGTGTTCGACCGCTATTCGATCATGGGCGGACATCCGCGAGGCAGCAGAAAAAATGGAGGAACGGCTCAGGTCCAGTTTGGGCCGCTCCCCGGCACGGGCACACGTTTGGGCACACCAGCCGATTCAGACGAGACCCACGCAAACGGAAAGCGGCAAGAAGCTGCTTCTAACGCGTTGACTTGATTATTAAAATAACGAGTGGAGTTTGGTTGCGGGGGTAGGATTTGAACCTACGACCTTTGGGTTATGAGCCCAACGAGCTACCAGACTGCTCCACCCCGCATTCACATCCTACCGCTTCGCAGCCGGAAGGTCAAATCCATTCCTCTTCGTCCGGCCATAGTACAATGGTCGTAACGGAGCTATCCAACCCAATGAAGTTTTGCATTGCCGCGGTCGTATTATCGATCGTAGCGTTCGCTCTTCCTTCTTGCGCGGCAGATCTCGCGCCGGAACGTCCGCAGATCGGCAAAGTGGCCCTCTTCAAAACCTCGGATCTGCGCCCGGGCATGCAGGGAACTGCCTGGACCGTGTTTTCCGGGACGGCCCCCGAACCGATTCCTGTGGAGATTCTGGGCCTATGGAAGAATGCCTGGGGACCGGGGCAGGATATTATCCTCGCAAAGCTGGGCGGCAAGGCGATCCGCACCAACGTCGCCGGCGGCATGAGCGGCAGCCCCGTCTATATC
>JBEKIM010000050.1:0-24780 GCA_050011755.1 Bryobacteraceae bacterium
ATGAGGTACAAAAGCCCCAGCCAGCGCTCGCCGTCGCGGACGGCCTGAAACGTCTCGTATTCGAAGCTCGAGAACGTGGTGTACCCGCCCAGAATCCCCACCACCAGAAACAGCCGCCAGTGGGGATGCGGATGGAATCGTTCGGTCAGCAGCGTCATCAGCACCCCGATCAGAAATGCGCCCGTGATATTGATGACGAAAGTGCCCAGCGGAAAGCGCCCGCCGTACTTCGCCATGATCCAGGTGCCCGCCACGTAACGGGCCAGGCCGCCCAGGCCGGCGCCCGCCAACACTACCAGGTATTTGTCCAACCGTACGAGTCTCCTTTCGTGTCCTACATCGCATCATACATCGAGGTCTCCCACCGGCTCCCCGAACGACGATTCTTTCAGCTCCTTCTGTTGCTCGGGCAACAGGTGGCGCGGCATGAATCGGGCATTCGCAAGCGCGGTGGGAATGACCGCGCTGCCGATCACCGTCGCCACCAGGTGCGAATATTGGGTCTGGTCGATGATGCCGTGATTCAGGCCAAACAGCGCCGAAATCGTGCCGAAGGTGAGTCCGGTGGACATCATCAACGAGTAATAGATGCCGTCGTGCCCGCGGTATCCGAACGCGCGCACAGCCGGCAACAGTCCGGCGAGCTTCGAGGCCATCTTCGCAAGAAACAGGGTGACGAACGCGAGCGGCGCCGCCACCAGAGCGGGCACCGAGACGAAGCTGCCGGCGCGAATGAAGTAAAACGGGGTCAGCATGCCGAACGTCAAGGTGCGCAGGCGGCGGATCAGGAAGTGATCTTTACCGACGGTTCCCGCCAGCACCATTCCGATGAGGTAGGCGGGGAGCACCGCCTCGCTGCCGGACCACACCGCCAGGCCGCCCAAGCCAAATAGGAGGAAGAGGAGGTACTTGGTTTCCAACTCCGAGACGCGCCCGCCGTAGCGCCGGAAAAACCACTGCGTGACGAAGGGCAGCGCCAGAAAGAACGCCAGGCAGGTCCCCAGGAAGATCAGCGTCTTGATGGTGAAGGGGGAGAAGATCAGGCCGAGTGCGATCACCGTGCCCAGGTCGTTGATGAAGCAGGCCGCCAGGATGGCCTTGCCGTAGGTGGTCCGATTGAACCCCAATTCGAGCATTACGGCGTACACTACCGCCACCGAAGTTGTGGAGAGCGCCACGCCGGCGAGCCAACTGGGCCGCCATCCCCAATGCAGGACAAAATGGGCCATCAGGGCCGCGCCGAAGAACGGTCCGAAGAAGCCTGCCAGGCCTACGGCCATGGATTCTTTCCATTTGGCGCGGAAGACGGCGGGGTCCAACTCGGCGCCGGCCAGAAATGTCAGTACGATGGCGCCGGTGCCCGCGAGGAAGGTGACCCACTCCGCCTTGGCGCTCAACGCGTTCCGGCCCACCAGCGCGCCGATAATCAATTGCGCGACGGTGCCGATGACTATTTCGGAAAGTGCCGTCGAGATGCGCAGCCAGTTGGCCGCCAAAACCGCAACCAGCGCCAAGGCGAGCCACAGAGCGGCAACCAACCACATTTGGTCCATTACACGGAGTCCTCAACACGCTGTCTGAGTGGTCGATGCGGGATAGGCAACGCAATACTCCCACAGATGAACCACTGTAGGAGTCATTGGCCGCCGGCGACGGCGTTAAGCGAACTCCACCGCTCTCAATTAAGAAGCTACAACGGATCGGCGGCGAAAGCAAGCCTCAGATCTGGCTGGGTGCGAGGTTTGGAAGGCGGTCCTTGATCTTCTCAGGCAAGACCCGGTTCAACTCGCGATAGCTTTGGCGGAAGGTGCGCTTCACTTCGTCGGGCGAGGCGTCCGCTACCCGGCGGGCCGTATCCATCACGCAGGGCGCCAGGCGCGACTGCGACAGCACCAGCCTGGGCGGCACGGGCATTAGCACCATCAGACCCCAGATCGTGATGGCGCCGAACAGAAAGCCGCGCACGACCCCGAATCCCCCGCCCAGGGCACGATCCAGCCAGACCAGGTCCGTCGAGCGAATAAAACGCGCCAGCATCCCGCTGACCACCTCGCCTAGAATCAGAATGCCGCAAAAGACGATCATGAACCCCACCAGATCGGCGGTGACGGTTGCTGAAATGTGCGGCCGCAGACTGACCGCAACCGCGCGGTAATAGCGCAGGCCGAAGACCAGGGCCAGGATCGAGGAGAGCAGACCGATAGCCGTCCTGGCGAAACCGAGCTTGAGGCCGGAGACGATCGAAACGATCATCAGCACGGCGAGCGTGAGATCGATCCAGTTATGCATAGACGTTTCCATCAGGATAATACGCAGAGCCGCGCGATTTGTTCCGCAACCCATCAGTATCGAGTTTCATAGGTTGCAGTACCGATAGCCCGCCTCCGGGCGGGCGCGCTGATACGCCAGGTGGGCCGCCACCAGGTCTTCCACGGCAAGTCCCAGCGATTTGAATACGGTAATCTGCGAGTCCGAGGTGCGGCCGGGCACCGCTCCCGGCACCACTTCCCCCAGTTCGGCCACCACGTGGCTCTCGGCGAACTGGCCTTCACGTATTCCCAGCACGATGTCGCCCGATTCCTGAAAGGCGGAGGCCCGCGAATCCACCACCAGGCGGGCCCGCGCCACTAGGGCCGGGTCCATTTCCCGCTGGTTGGGACGGCAGGCTCCTACGGATACGACATGCGAGCCTGGCTTCACCCAGGAATCCTCGATCACCGGGGTGGACGAGGCGGTCGCCAGCACCACGATGTCGGCCTCCCACACGGCATCCCGCGCGTTTTGGCAAGGGCGGACCGGTACGGGCGATTCCGCGGCAAACCGCCGGACGTGATCCGGCGTCGGGCTCCATACGCGCACTTCGGTGAAGGCGCGAAGCAGCCGGAATGCCGCCAGGTGGCTGCGCGCCTGCACGCCGGAGCCCAGAATCGCGAGGACCGCGGCATCCGGGCGTGCCATGTACTTTGCCGAGACGGCCGAAACCGCCGCCGTACGCATTTCGGTGATGAGCCGGCCGTCCATCAAGGCCAGGAGCGCGCCGGTCTCCGGATCGAGCAGCAGGATGCTGGCCTGGTGGGTCGGCAAGCCGCGCGCCTGGTTGGCGCCGATGACGGCTACCAGCTTGGCGCCGAGAACCGCGGGATCCCGCACAAATCCGGGCATGGCGGCGAAGAAAGCGCTGTCTCCCATTTCGACGACGGGGCGCACCGGCTGCACCACCCGGCCGGCGGAGAACGCGGCCAGCGCGCCTTCCATGGCCGTGATGAGATCGGACATGGGCAGCAGGGCGCGGATGTCGGCTTCGCTCAGGCAGAGCGTCATGGAGTCATCCCTATCATAGATCGTGGCTGCCGTGGCGCACGCCTTCAGCGTGCCGGCGGGACTTTTAAGTCCCGCTGCCGGCTTTCAGCCGGCTTAAGGCGAACTGAAGTTCGCCCCATGTGATGAAAACTCAATTTGGAGGGCGGCCAATCCTGGCCCGGGGTCCCCGCTGGGGGCGGCTTTCCAGCCGGCTTAGCCGCCTGAAAGGCGGCTGCGGGCATGATTGCCCGCCCCCCATTGGGTTTTCAACGGTGCGCTACAACGGAGGCAGCCGCTCCGCCCTGTATAGTGCCGCCGTGTTCCGGACGCTCGACACAATCAGCATCAGCCACATGCCGGCAATTCCCACCACGCCGCCCGCATCGAACAGCGGAAAACGGTAACCGAACAGGTTTCCCATCGGCTGGAACAGCAGCGCGATATTCCCCGCCACCAGCAAAAATCGCAGTTCGGTGGGGCTGAACTTCCAGTACGAGAGTTGGAACGTGCCGAGCGCGTAAGCCGCCAGGTATGCCTGGATCGAAAGCATGAAATAGGCGACCAGCAAGACCGCCGCCACCATGGGGCTCATATAACCGGATAAACCCATGCCGCCGATCAGGAAAAACGTCCCGAAGGCGTCTGTGATGTGGTCCACGTAGAATCCGTAGCGCGGCCGCTGCCGATTGCGCACGCGGGCCAGTGTGCCATCCAGGCTGTCGCCCAGCCAGTTGGCCGCCAGCCAGAAGATCACCGCCAGCAGCATGTACCGGTTCCAGCGCGCCAGCCAGTAGCACAAGCCGGCGAAGAACATGGAAACGAAACCCAGCAGCGTGAGGTGATCGGAATTGATCCAGCCGGGCGTGGCGCGCGCCATGCGGACGAGCAGGCGCTTTTCGACCGGCGCGAAGAAGCTCTCCTGCTCGCGGCCCGCTTCTTGGAATTTCCCGGTTGTCTCGGGCATATTAATAGGATAACCGCGTCCGAGTACCCAAAGCTAATTGGCATCGCCCCTAAAGCTGCGCCGCATTTCACCGATAGATATTCGTGGGATGTATCCTCGAAGACTCAGGTATCGATGCGGGGGCGATTCAGGCCCGCGAGGGGCTTTGCCGCCTGCCGGTTTTCGGGCCGGTGGCTCTGAAAATGTTGAAGCTCTTCGCAAACGAAGAGACCGAAGTTGCGGGCGTGGCGGGCTTGCTGCGCTCCGATCCCGCACTTAGCGCGGAATTGCTGGCGGTAGCCAACTCTTCCTTTTATGGCACCCCTCACCATATCGACAACCTGCCGCGGGCGGTCCTGGTGCTGGGTTTCGAGCGTACCCGGTCGCTCACCCTGACTGTGGCCCTCCGTTCCTTCACACGCCATCCCGCAAACGCCAAAGTCATGCAAGCCTGCTGGCAGCACAGCCTCGCCACCGCGCTGCTGGCCGAGGAACTCTCACCTTTATACGAGATCGCCAGAGACCGGGCCTATACCGCCGCTTTGATTCACGATGTCGGGCGCCTGGGGTTGCTAAGGGCATACGGCCACCGCTACGCCCCGGTTTTCAATACCGTACACCAGACTTTAGCGGACTGTCTCGAATCGGAGCGCCGGCTCTTCGAGATGGACCACTGCCAGGCGGGCCTGCTGCTCACCCAACGGTGGGGTTTCCCGTCCGAGTACTCGCGCGTGGCGGGCTGTCATCATGGCGCGACGACCACGGTCAGGCAGGACCTGGTATCTCTTACCCACACCGCTTGCCTGCTGGCCGACGCCTTGGGATTCCCTTCCGCCACCATCGCGCAAGCGCCCGGCGCCGCCGCGATCGTCGCGGATCTGCCGGTCAATCCCTGGAATCCTTATACCTTCGACGAAGAGGAGATCAAGAAACGCATCGTGGGACAGATGGCGACTGTGGAACTGCCATGAGCCGCGGTGCTCACTTTCAAGCGGCCGCTCAAGACTCGGTCAGAATTGGGAATGGCTCCGGTATGTCCATATCCAGGAGCCTCGGATCGAGCAACCTCTTGGTGTCGACGTTCCCCATCGCCGAAAGCATATTCTCTTTCAGGTGCGGATACTCCTTCTCCAACTCGCCAAAAAGACCGCGCAACGACCGCCGCACGGTTCCGGTACGCAGAGAACAATCGCACGGCGTCAACGGAATGGCGCGCGCCGCGGCATAGGCGCGGGTAATCTCCTCCGTCACGAAAACCAGGGGGCGGATCAAGCGGAATTGCCGGTCGCGCGAGTGCGTGATGGGCGGCAGGGCGCTCAGGCGTCCCGTGAAGAGCGCATTGCGCAGCAGCGCCTCGCAAAAATCGTCGGCGGTGTGCCCAAAGGCGATCACGTTGGCGCCCAAGCCCGCGCAGATCTCGTAGACTGCCCGCCGGCGATAGCGGCTGCACAGGTCGCAGCCATGGCCTGGCTGCTCTTCGAGCAGGCGCAGCGACGGCTTGTCGCGATAGTAGGTCCACGCTACGCCGCGCTGTTTCAGGTATTCGCCCAGCGGCTCGATCGGGCGCAGAAACTTGCCCTGTTCCACGGTGAACGCGCAGACCGAAAAATCGATCGGCGCGCGCTCCGCCAAAAGCAGCAGCGTCTCCAGCAGCGTCACCGAGTCCTTGCCGCCCGAGAGCGCCACGGCCACCCGGTCGCCGTCGCGAATCATCTTGAAGCGGTGGATGGCTTCGCCCACCTTGCGCAGCAGTGTCTTTTCCAGTTCCACGTAGTTTGATTATACCGGTCCAAGCTGACCCGCAGCCAATTGTTGTATCATCTACTGAAGCGGACTGATGCCGGACTCAAGCCGATGAGCGCCAATTGTCCAACCATCCTGGTTTTTAACTCCGCGCCCATCGTGCGCAAGGTGCTGCAGGAGACCCTGGAGCGCCCGGGCTGGGTGGTCAGGGCCACGGGCGATCTGGGAATCGCCGTGGATATGGTTCGCGAATCCCCGCCCGATTTATTGGTCATCGACGTTTACGTCGCCAACATCAACGGGCGTGACGCCGCCTTGTACCTCTGCCAGAAATGCCCCAGCATGCGCGTGCTCATGGTCTCGGGTCTGCCTGCCGACCAACGAATTGAAGCGCGCACCACAGATGAGGGTTTTTTGGTCTTTCCCAAGCCGTTCCCGCCCGCCGAGCTGATCGCCCGGGTGAAGGAAATCCTGAAGCCGGGCGAGAAGTAGGTCTGATGGCCGTTGTGGAATCATAGAGTTGCCGTTCCGTGCGATAATAACGACTTCCATGCCCGTTTTGGATATCAACGAAATCCGCGACATACTGCCGCACCGCTATCCCATGCTGCTCGTCGATCGAATCATCGAGTTAGAGGCGGAGCGGATTGTGGGCATCAAGTGCGTGACGCAGAACGAACCCTTCTTTCAGGGCCATTTTCCGGACTACCCGGTGATGCCGGGGGTGCTCATTGTGGAAGCGCTGGCGCAAACGGCCGGCGTGCTGGTGCTGAAACACGTTGCGGACCGGCACCGCAAGCTGGTCTTGCTGGCCTCCATCACCAGCGCTAAGTTTCGACGGCCGGTCGTGCCGGGCGACACGCTGCGCCTGGAGATGAAGATTCTCAAGCGCAAGGCCAGCGTGGCCGTGATGACCGGCACCGCCACGGTCGACGGCCTGGTGGTGGCCGAGGCGGAAATGATGTGCAAGCTGGCCGACAAGGAAGAAGCGGAAGCGCTTTCCTGATCGATGCCGGTTCATCCCACCGCGATTGTTTCCGCCGCGGCGCGCATCGCCGAAACCGCCGACATAGGGCCCTATTCGATCATCGGCGACGACGTCGAAATCGGCGCCGGCACGCGGCTCATGGCGCACGTTTATATGGAAGGGCCGGCGTGGATCGGCGAAGACAACGTCTTTTTTCCATATAGCACCGTGGGCGTGGCGTCGCAGGATTTGAAGTATCGCGGCGAGCGCGCCGAAACCCGCATCGGAAGCCGGAACAAGATCCGCGAGTTTGTCACGATTCACCGGGGCACGGAAGGCGGCGGACTCGTCACCCGCATCGGCGACGACAATCTGCTGATGGCCTACTCGCACGTGGCGCACGATGTGCATGTGGGTAACCGGGTGGTATTGGCCAACGCCGTCACTCTCGGAGGGCATGTCGCTGTGGGCGATTGGGCGGTGATCGGCGCGTCTACCGGCGTCCACCAGTTCTGCCGGATCGGGCGGCATGCCATCATCGGCGGATATAGCGTGGTGACCCAGGATGTGCTGCCGTTTTCGAATACCGTGAGCGAGCGCGGGATCAAGGTGTTTGGCGCCAACCGGATCGGGCTCGATCGCCGCGGATTCGAACGGTCCACCATCGAGAAGCTGCAGACCGCGATGCGCCTTTTGACCCGCGCCGGCTTGAATACTTCGCAGGCGGTGGAGCGCATCCGCGCGGAGATTCCGGGGTGCCCCGAAGTGGAAGAACTGCTGGAGTTCATCCGCGAATCGCAGCGGGGAGTCGTCAAGTAGATGGGGGGCAGACGGCCGCGGGACTGGAGTCCCGCCCCGCGATGAAATACGGTCTGATCGCCGGTAACGGGCGCTTCCCGCTCCTGGCGCTTGAAAATGCGCGCCGCCTGGGCCACGAAGTGGTGGTGCTGGCGATTCAGGAAGAAGCCTCGCCGGAGGTCGCACGCCTGGCTTCGCGCTGCCACTGGCTCTCGCTGGGCCAGCTCAGCCGGCTGATCGAGATCCTCAAGGAAGAAGGCATTCGCGAAGTGGTGATGGCCGGGCAGGTGAAGCATGCCAAGATTTTTTCCTCCATCCGGCCCGATTGGCGGCTCATCAAGCTGCTGGCCTCGCTGCCGGCGAAGAATACCGACGGGCTGATTGGCGGAGTCGCGCAGGTGCTCGCCGACGAGGGAATCCAGCTTCGCGATTCGACCGCGCTGCTGAAAGAACTGCTGGCCGGCCGCGGGGTTCTGACGCGGCGCAAACCGGATGTGCGCGAGGAAGGCGATATCGCTTACGGTAGGAAGGTGGCCGCCGCGCTGGCCGGCTTCGACGTCGGCCAAAGCGTGGCCATCTGCGAGCGGGCCTGTGTGGCGCTGGAGGCTATGGAGGGAACCGACGCCCTGCTGCGGCGCGCGGCTAGCTTGGTGAACGGGCGGCCGTTGACCCTGGTGAAAGTTTCCAACCGCCGGCGGCATTTACTCTTCGACGTGCCGGTGGCCGGTCTCGATACCATTGCGGTAATGCGGGAAACCGGCACGACGGTAATGGCAGTGGATGCCGGCCGCACGCTTCTGCTCGATCGCGAGCGGATGCTGGCGTGCGCGGACGAAGCCGGAATCGCGGTGGTGGGGCAGGCTCCGGATGCATAGAATCGCGGTCGTAGGCGCCGGCCAGTTCGGGCAAAATCATTGCCGGGTGGTCCGGCAATCGCCGCGCGCGGAATTGGCCGCGGTGGTAGACCTCGATCCCGCGCGCGGCACCCTTTCCGATTACCGCGACCTGGCCGGCAGAGTGGATGCGGCGATCGTCTCCACCCCCACATCGGCCCATGCGGAGATTGGCTGCTGGCTGCTGCAACATGGCATCGACGTGCTGGTGGAAAAGCCCATCGCGCCGGACCTGGAATCCGCCGACCGGCTCATCGCGGCTGCCGGGAGTCACGCCCGCGTGCTCCAGGTAGGGCATCTGGAGCGCTTCAATCCCGCGGTAATCGCCCTCGAAGGCCGCGTCACACTGCCCCTGTTCTTCGAGATCCACCGGCTCAGCGTATTCAGCCCGCGCAGCCTGGACGTGGATGTGATTCTGGACCTGATGATTCACGACATCGATATCGTGCTGAATCTCACGGGCGCGGAGCCGCAGGAGATCCGCGGCGCGGGCGTTTCCATCCTCTCGCAAAAGGTGGATATTGCCAATGTCCGCCTGGAATTCCCCAACGGTTGTGTGGCGAACCTGACGGCCAGCCGGGTTTCCACCGAGCGTGTGCGCAAACTGCGCCTCTTCCAGCCGCAACAATACGTTTCGCTCGATTACGCCCGCCAGGAATTGCTCATTTTTTCGGTCGGCGGCGACCGCCAGGTGGCCTTCGATCCGGTTGTGGTAACAAAATCCGAGCCGTTGCAGTCGCAATTCGACGCCTTTCTCAATAGCGTAGAAAGCCGAAAATCGCCGAAAACTTCGGGGCCCGCGGCGCGTCAAACATTGCGGATCGCTTTGTCCATCCTTGATAAAATCAAGGAACACTCGGAGATCGTCTCAAGGTCGTTGGCAGGCGGATGGAAACTCTAGTTCGTTCCTCGGTGGAAGATCCGTCGGAATTGCATCTGCTGACCAGTTGGGAGCAGGATCGCGGACGTGTCGGCTGGGCGCGCGTGCTTTCCGTGGCGGCACACGTAGCGGCTATCGTGGCGCTGTTCCTGATGCCGCGCAGCCTGATGCAGCCGCCCCGGCGCGTGGAACAGATGACGCCGCTGATCGAACCGCCCACGGAATTGACCCAGAAGGCCCCCAACAAGGGTCCCATCGCCAAGGAAGTTACGGTGGAAGCGTTGCAGGCGCGTCCCCACATTCAGGCGCCCAACTCGCCGCCTTCCACCACCCGGCCCCAGGCCAAAGTCGCCGCTCCGCCGCAGCCTCCACCTCCCACGATACCGGAGCCGCCGCAGATGCAAGCCGGGAATCGGGATGCGCAGCCGCCGCGCGGCCTGCCGGTAGGCCCTCCCGCCGTCCAGCCTATGCAGCCCCAAATCCAGGAGCAGGAGAAGCCTAAGCTGGCGTTCGAGACGCCCACCGAACCTCCGCCTTCAGGCGGGGTGGGAAGGGTGCCCCGTTTCGATCCTTCCGTGGCAGGGGCGATCCGGGAACTTACACACGGTGGTTCGCAGAGCGGGATGACGGTAGGCGACGATACCAGCGATCCGGGTCCGGGCGGGATCGGCCGCGGCCTGAATCTGCCGCCTTCTTCGGGCCAGATGGCGAGTTCCCTCGAACTGCTCAGCGATACCAAAGGCGTCGATTTTAGGCCATATCTTTTGCAGGTCCTGGCAGCGGTCCGCAGGAACTGGTTCGCGGTTTATCCGGAGAGCGCCAGGATGGGCCTGCGCGGAAAAGTGGAAGCGCAGTTCCTCATCGAGAAAGATGGCAGCGTTCCCAAGCTGGTGATTGTGCTGCATTCCATCCCGGCCCTGGAACGCGCCGCCGTAGCGGGCATCGACGCGTCGCATCCGTTCCCGCCTTTCCCCACGGGATTCACGGGCGATCGCATTGTGCTGAAGCTGACCTTCAGCTATAACATGCCGAAGAAGTGACTCCTCACGAACAGCAGACGCTCTCGCCCACGTCGGCCGGCTCCTCCAGCGGCACCGCATACTCCCGCTCGATCTTCTCGCGGTACACCGGTCCCGAGTTATACGCGCAGAACGGGTAGATTTTGCCGTTGGGCGCGGCATAGTGAATCACACAGCGCTTCACCCGCTCGATGTCGTAGTTATAAGAGTCCATGAAGTGCATGCCCGCCACCATCAGCGTACGGTAAGTGAAGCCCTGCGTCTCCAACTTGCCGCGCCCGTAGCGCTTGTCGGTCATGCCTTGCAGGGTTTGCAGGAACTTCTGGAATGTCAGGCCCTCGGGAGCCTTTTCCGCGTGGAAGAACTTACGCAGGATATTCCAGCTCTCGAACTTGGAGAAGAGCTTCACGCGCCGTGTTTCGGTCTTGCGCGCCAGGGTGTCCATGGCTTGCAGCATGGGTCCCACATCCACGAAGCGCGTGACCGGAACCGCGTGCCGGTTTTGATCGACGAACAGGTACGTCCCCAGCGAACAATGCGGATGGCAGGTCAGGGTGGTGGTCTGCTCGCCCCGCATGGCGCTCAACAGCCTGGAAAACGGCGAGACGCAAGCCAGTGGGAACCAGTCTTCGTAGGGCTCGCAAATGCCGGTCTGCTCCTTCACCGCGTGCGCGAAGTCCGACAGCGTGAAACGCTTGGCCTCCAGATCCCGGCGCGCGATCCGGCCGGTAAAGGCTACCGGCTGGAAACTGATGCCGCTGGTGCATTCGATATTCTCCAGCGCCAGGCGCAGGATGTCGCCAATCTGGCGATCGTTCAAGCCCTTCACGATGGTGGGCACAAGAACGATCTTCAGGTTCGCTTTGCGCACGTTCTCGATGGCTTGCAGCTTCTGCTCCCACAGCGAACGGCCGCGCGTGCGGCGGTAGATATCGTCGCAGACGCCGTCGAACTGCAGGTATAGCGTATGCAAACCCGCCTCTTTGGCCTGCTGCGCGAATTCCAGGTCGGTGAACTTCAGCCCATTGGTGGCCACCTGCAGGTGCGAGAAACCCATATCCCGGGCCATCCTGAGCACATCGAAGAAGCGCGGATAAATGGTCGGTTCGCCGCCGGAGAACTGCACGATGCGCCCGGCCACCGGCTGTTCGCTGCGCAGCGCCTGCAGCATGCCGCGGATCTGCTCGAAATGCGGCTCATAGACGTAGCCGGCCGCATTGGCGTTGGCGAAACACACGGGGCAAGTCAGGTTGCATCGATTGGTCAGGTCGACATTGGCCAGGCCGGTGTGGCTGGTGTGCAGATTGCACAAACCGCAATCGTCCGGGCAGCGCGTGGCCGTCGAAACCACGGGATTCGAAAGCCCGCGGCTATCGCCGAACGTCCATTCCTCCATCTTCAGGTAAAGGCGCGCGTCGGAGAATACGATATCGCGGAATTCACCGTGTTCGGGGCAGACTTTCTGCATGATCACGCGGCCGCCTTCCTCGAAGATATCGGCCGGCAGAGTTTGGGTACATTCCGGACACAGCGATTGGGTGGTTTTGGGAAGGCCCTTGCGCAACGGCTCGATGCGCGATCCAGAATAGGTAGTTTCGGGTTGTATTACCTTAAAATCCGCCATGGTCATTATTGTAGGAAGGGGTCTTGGCGATCCCCGAACCGTGGCCGCTTAACAGCGGATTTTAAAGGTCGTACGGCGAATTGCCGGGCGCGAACGGAACGCGGCGGCTATTTGATCTCGAAGCGGCCGAAGGCCAACCCGAGGTCGCGTTGGTCGGTGCCCACGCGCACGGTGCGGTTTACCTCCACCGTGATGCCGATTTCGCTCTTGCCCACCGTTTCCGGCGGCAGGGCGAACGCGAACGTGGCTTGCGCATCGCCTTTCGTAAACTGGACGGGAGGCAGCCGCGTACCGTCCACGGTCACGGTCATCTCCAAGGGTCCATTCCGGACTTGCGCGGCCGGGCAAATCGCGGTCAGGTACAAGCGCCGATCCGGGCTACGCGGTCCGGGCATGCGCAAAGTGGCGCGGCGCGGCATCCACCGGAATCCCGATTCGAGCGCATACCACTCCGGGCCGAGCCGATCCTGCGCCAGCGGATCGGCCATGTCGACGCGCAGCGGTCCGGGCGCGGCCGGATCGCCGGCGGGCGGGACATAACGGGGCGTGATGTTCTGCAACGGCCCGCTGGCCGTGTTGTATACCACGATCCGCCCGTTTTTCAATCCGCGGCGAGCCTCCTCGGCGGGCAGGATGAACTTGGACACTTCGTCCAACTCCGGATGGCGCGAAATGCCGGCTTCCGAACCCGGAGTCAGGTACACGTCCGGGATATTGAGGAACAGGAACGGGCGCTGCGCGATGGCGCCCCAGAACAATTCGTCGTCGACGCCATCGAGCAGGATGACTTTGCCCGGATGCAACTCGTGCGCGCGGGCGACTCCCAGCACCAGCGCCTCCTGGGCCTCGCTCCGCGTGCGGTACCATTGGGCCAGGCGCCGGCCTACGGGAGCGTGCTGCGCAATGAAGCCGGCGGCCAGCACGGCGCTCAAGATCCGCGGCGCATTCTTCCCGGGCGCGCCCGGCCGCCAGGCCCAAGCCAGGGCGTAACCTCCCAGCATCCCCAGGCACATGGCAGGCAGCGTGAGAGAGTAGTCCATGATGTGATAGCGCAAAGGAACCACGGGACCGAGAACCATGAAATACCAGGCCAGGAAAACTACCGCCAGCCACTGTTTTCGGCGCGCCTGATGGATGGTGAACGCCAACAGCGCGATCGAACAAGCCACCATCAATGCCACGTCGGCCCATGGAGGGAAGGCCGTCAGTTGCCGCAGGCCGATGGGCTCGAAGGAGCGGCGCCAGTACGTCCACAAAGTGCCTGGAATGGCGCTGTCGAAATGCATCGTGTAAGGCACGGTGCCCTGGTTGGGCGCCAGCACGAAGTGCAGGACTCCGTAGACCGCCGAGGCCGCGAAGAACGGCAGAGTCCGGCGGAAATAGCGGCGCGCACAGAGCAGGGCGTAACTGCCCGCCAGCGCCGGAAACACGATGTTCGTCTCCATCGCCAGGAAGCCGGTTAGGAATGCCACCCATGTCCAGCGATAGTAGCGCCGCTCGCCGGTTTCGACGTAGCGCAGGAAGAAGTGCAGCGCCAGCAGCAGGAAGAATCCGCAGGCCACTAGGATGTACTCGCAGGTCCACGACATCACCGTGGCCAGCTTACTGTTTGCCAGCCAGAAAATGGCGGCCCAGAAGCCAGCGGCGCGCGACCCGGTCAGGCGGGCCGTAACGGACTCGGCCAGCGCCAGGTTCGCGAACATGGTGAGGAACACCCAGATGCGGTAGGGCAGGGCATCGCTGCCGAACAGGGCGCCGAACGCCAGGAAGAATGCGCGCTCGCTGAGGGGCCGCCAGGTTCCCTGAGAGGTGGGCTGTATCAGCATGCGCAGCAGGCCGTCCCAGCCGTGCGCCTGATTCGGCAGGTTCAACCAGACGAAGTCGTCCTGTTGGAACCAGGCCAGCAATCCCGGCCAATAAAGAATCAGGCAGAGGATAGAAGGGACCAGCCAGTAGGCCGCGGTGAGAAGTTTCCGCCTCAACGAAAGATTATACCGAGGCGCGCCCGGCGCCATCGGCCGCCTGCCCGTGGCGCACGCTTCAGCGTGCCGGCGGGACTTTCAAGTCCCGCTTTGGCGCACGGTCACCAATCTGCAAAATATAATCCTCCCCGGCATCTAACTGCACCCGCGCTACTTACTAACTCCCCACCCTCCACATACCGCGGTTCCCTATCACCCCGGCCCTAAAATGAAATCGGGTATGGACGCCTCATCCCATCCCCAAATCCAACCGCAAGGAACAATCCATGTTGATTTCCCGCAAACAGCACCAGGCCAATCGCGAGAACGCGCAACACTCGACCGGCCCGGTCTCCCCGGAAGGTAAGGCCGCCGTGCGCTTCAACGCCGTCACCTTCGGACTCCGCGCGCGCAACGTCGTCCTCTTCGACGAAGACGAAGCCGCCTACCAGCAGCTCTTTGATGTACTCGAATCCGAGTGGCAGCCCCAAGCCCCCACCGAAAAAATCCTGCTCGAACGCATGGTCGTCGCCCATTGGCTGCTCATGCGCGCCGACAACAGCGAAGCCTGGATCTCTACCGCAACCGTGCCGGGCCCCCAACAATCCGCCCTGTTCGATCGCGTCTCCTCCCAGCGCGTCCGCCTGGAGCGCTCTTTCAGCACCGCCATGCGCGAACTGAAGCAGTTGCAAAACGAGCGCCGCGTCCGCACTCAGCCGGAGCCCGTGCAGCCGGTGCACACCGAGCCCGCCGTCACAGCTCCCGCGTACCGGCCCGCCCCGCCGCCCGCATACGTGATGTCCGGCGCCCCGGACGCCCAGCCGCTATCGTGCGCCCGTGTCTCCCCGGATACCCGCTAGCCACCTGCCCCCCTGATCTTTGACAATCTGGCAAACCACCCCAAGCAGTCCACCCAATCTGTCCCCAAAAATGAGCCCACTCCGATAACCCACACCCAGAATCCGTAACCTGGAACCCACGCCCGATAAGCTACCTCCCACAACCCACCACCTATAAACCTTGAATCCCGCCACATAGGCTTTGATCGTCAGTCTTCTGCGGACGATCTCCACGCGAGGCGCAGCATTGAGGCGGGCGGGCAATCATGCCCCGCCGCCGGGCTTTAACCTCCAGTCCCGCCGGTTTTGGACACTTCTCCCGACGATTGGCCGCTTGCCCGTGGCGCACGCTTAAGCGTGCCGGCCGGACTCTTAAGTCCCGCTTTTCCTGCGAACTAAAGTTCGCCGCAGCACGCTAAAGCGACGCTTAAGCGTGCGCCACGCGACGGCCTGCGTGGTATCTTATGAAACTTGCCGGCTCCCCAACTTCGCCGCCAGCTCGGCTTATTCGACGCCACCATGATCGTCATGGGAGGCATTGTCGGTTCGGGCATATTCATCAATCCGTATGTGGTCGCGGGGCAGGTGCATACTCCGCTGCTGATCCTGGGCGTTTGGCTGATCGGCGGGGCCCTGGCGCTGGCCGGCGCATTCATCTGGGCGGAGTTGGCCACGCGCATGCCCGATTCGGGCGGCCAGTATCTTTACCTGCGGGAAGCCTATCATCCGGCGGTGGCCTTCATTTACGGATGGGTGCTGCTACTGGTGACGCAGACGGGCGGGATGGCGGCGGTGGCGGTGACTTTCGCCCGCTATTATCGCGAAATCACGGGGCTGCGGGCCGGCGACGGACCGATCGCGGCGGCGGCACTGCTGGGACTGACGGCCATCAACTGCCTGGGAGTGCGCGCCGGGAGCAACGTGCAGAGCGCCATGATGCTCCTGAAATCGGGCGCGATCGCCGCTCTGGTGGTGGTTGGGATCGCGATGGGCGGCGGCGCGGTGCATCCTTTGCCGCTATTGGACCGGCCGGTTTCCTTCGGCTTGATGCGGGCGATCGGCGCCGCCATGATTCCAGTGGCATTCGCTTACGGCGGCTGGCAGACCTCGACCTTCGTGGCGGGAGAGATGCGCGATCCGCGGCGGGATCTGTCGCGCGGGCTGGTGGCGGGTGTGATCGGGGTGATCGCGCTCTACCTGTCGGTGAACTACGTTTGCCTGCGGGTGCTGGGGCCGGCGGGACTCGCGGCTTCGCACACTCCGGCATCGTCGGTGATGCGGGTAGCGCTGGGCGAGCGCGGCGCGGAGTTCCTGGCGGTGGGCATCGCTGTATCCACGCTGGGTTTCCTGAGCCAGGGCATCCTGACGGCGCCGCGCGTCTATTACGCCATGGCGCGCGACAGACTGTTCTTCGAGAGCGTGGGGTGGCTTTCGCCGCGCACGGGCGCGCCCGTGGTCGCCATCGTGCTGCAAGGCGTCTTCGCCACGGTGATCGCGGTTTCGGGGCGCTATGAGCAGATCCTGAACTACGTGATCTCAGTGGATTTCATCTCGTTCGCGTTTACGGCCGCCGCACTGTTCGTCTTCCGGCACAGGGACGCAGGTCGGCGGGAAGGGATTTATTACGCGCCGGGGCATCCTTACACCACCGCGGCGTTCGTGTTGACCTGCGCCGGGATCGTGGCGAGCACCATCGCCGCGTATCCGGCCAACAGCGCCGTGGGCCTGCTGATCCTGGTGGCGGGCATCCCCGTTTATGGGTATTGGAGCCGGCGCAGGGTAGTACATTAGAGGCATGCCGACTGTCAGCGTCACGATTCCCGAAGCGCTTGCCCGCGCGGCCTTTGCATTTCGGAGCCGGCGATCTGGAGGAAGACCGGCGTATGCTCGATTGGCTCGGTCTGTAACACCCTGACGCGCCAGGCTGCGTTTTGAAAAGACATGCGACACAGACATTCCGATTACATGCCCTGGGCGAAGACGCAGAGCAAGGCGCGCTTCAACCTGGCCACCAGCGGCGTGGGATCGTTCCCGCTGGCGGAACTTCCACACCCACCCACGCTGGAAATCAACGGCGACAGCGGCTACGGCTACGCGCCTTTGCAACAGGCCATCGCGCGGAAATGCGGGGTGGATCCGGATTGCGTGGTGGCGGCGGCCGGCACGTCGATGGCGAATCACCTGGCGATGGCGGCGCTGCTGGAACCGGGCGACGAAGTCCTGATCGAGCATCCCGCGTACGAACTGATGGTTTCGGCGGCGCTGTTCCTGGGCGCGGAGGTGAAGCGGTTCCGGCGGGCCGAAGAGCACGGCTACGTGCTGGAGGCGGCCGCGGTCGCGCGCGCGATCACGCCTAAGACGAAGTTGATCGTGATCACCAATCTGCACAATCCATCGAGCGTGCTGGCTTCGGATTCTGTGCTGCGCGAGATCGGAGAGATGGCCCGCGGCGTGGGTGCGCACGTCCTGGTGGACGAAGTGTATCTGGACGCGGTGTACGAGAACACGCCACGCACGGCGTATCTGCTGGGCGACGAATTCGTGGTGACTAACAGCCTGACGAAAGTTTATGGCCTGAGCGGATTGCGCTGCGGATGGATTCTGGCGCAGCCGGACCTGGCGCGGGCGATGTGGCGGCTGAACGATCTGTTCGGAGTGATTCCCGCGCATCCGGCGGAACTGCTGAGCGTGGCGGCGTTTGAACAGTTGGATTTCATTCGGGAGCGGGCGCGGAAGGTGGTGGATGCGGATCGGGCGATACTCGGCGCGGCGAACATGCAGGGAAGCTCTCTGGCACTGTCCGCGCCGCGCACCGCTTGGGGCACCACCGCGTTTTTTCATTTGCATGGCGGCAACGTGGAAGCGTTTCTCGCCCGCCTGCGCACGGAATACGAGACCAGCGCTGTGCCGGGGCGTTTCTTTGAGATGCCGGATTGCTTCCGCATCGGGATGGGCGTGAATACGGAGATGTTCCGCGAGGGGATGCGGCGGATCGGCCTGGCGCTGGGGTGCGGGACTTAAAAGTACCTGACCGGCCGCTTGCCCGTGGCGCACGCTTCAGCCGGCGCCCCCGCGGATGCGGGTGAAACAGCGGCGAGACCCCCTGCGGCGCATCGTCGAAAACTCACCTTGGTTTTCATCATCTCTGCGGCTCCGAAAACAACCGCTAACTTATTGAGCGGCAACGGGGTCTCAGGGTAGCGTGCCGCGGCAGACTTCAGTCCGCCGTTGCGGCTACGATCAGAAGTCCAGCTCGACTTCGTCGATGTAGCACCAGCCCCAGTCTTCGCCCGGCTCGAGCGAGCGCATGATGGGGTGGTTGGTTTTATGGAAGTGTTTGGTAGCGTGCTTGTTTTTCGATGAATCGCAACACCCCACGTGACCGCAAATGAGGCACAGCCGCAGGTGGACCCAGGTATCGCCCATCTTGAGGCATTCCTCGCAGCCGTTGGTGCGGGGCTTAACGTTCTGAATCTGGCTGATGTGAGTGCAGGTTGTCATGGCTTGGCTCCCGATGGTTTGGCGGACGGCAGCGGCAGGCGAATCTGAAAGCGGGTGTCGCCGGGAACGGACTCGAAGTCGATCTCGCCGGCGTGCTCCTGGACGATGCGGCGGGTGGTTTCGAGACCCAGCCCGGTGCCATTCCCAACCCCCTTGGTGGTGAAAAACGGCTCGAAGATATGGGCCTTGCATTCGGGCGGGATACCGGGTCCGTTATCGCCGATTTCGACCACCAGGTGATCCAGTTCGCGGGCGGTCCGGATGCGCAGCTCACCCTTGCCTTGCATGGCGTCCACCGCATTGTCGATGAGGTTGGTCCAAACCTGGTTCAGTTCGCTGCCGTGGGCGCAGATCTTGGGCAGGGTGCGGTCGAAATCGAGCTTCACTTCGATGCCCTGTTTCAGGCGGTGGCGCAGCATGAGGAGGGTGCTTTCGATGCCATGGTGGATGTCGACTTCCTGGTCGGGCCCCTGGTCCATGTAGGTGTATTCCTTGATGGCGCGAACCAGCTCCGAGATCCGGCCGGTGGAGTTTTCGATTTGCCCCAGCAGACTGTCGATGGTGACCGAGGCGGCGATACGCCCAAGGAAATCGGGCCAGGCTTCGGCCGGGAATTGGCCCGACACGCGGTCGAACCAGGCGGCTTCGCAGTCCGCGTCCACCAGGGCAGGGGCGAGGTCCCAGGCGTGCGCGATCCCGTGGCGGGTCAGGCACGCCGCGATGCGCTCCTCGCAATCGCTGCGTTCCAGGGAATCCATGGGTGTAGCGGACGCCGGACGCTCGGCCAACTCGCGTTCCAGGGCGGGCACGGCGGCGCGCTGTTCCATGGAGAGCGGATGCCGGGCCAGTTGGGCGGAGGCTTCGCGAAAGGATTGAAAAGCTTCGCGCAGGCTGGAGACGGCGCGGCGCGCGGCCGCGGCGGGGTTGTTCAATTCGTGCGCGAGGCCGGCCGCGATCTTGCCCAGCGCCGCCATTTTTTCCTGTTGATCCTGCAGCTTGGTGAAATCGCGAATACGGTCTGAAAGTAAGCCCACCAGGCGGGGGCCCAGCACGGGCACGCGCGCCAACATTTCCGGGAAACGCTCGGCCGGAAAGGTGGCGAGGCGAACCTGTGTCACCGCGCGCGTGGTCGCCGGGAAATGGGTCATGCGCGAATAAGGCAGCATACCGGTTACGACGGGAGCGCGGACGATGCGGCTGAACGAGTCGTTGTTGCCGTTGCCGGTGGATTCCACGCGCATGCGCAGGTCGCCCTCGAGGAGGATCGTCATGCGGTCGGCCGGGCTCCCTCCGCGAATGATGATTTCGCCGGGAGCGAAATCGTGGAAAGTCATTTGCGCGGCTAACCAATCCAAGTCGTCCTGCGGCAGATCGGCAAATACGGGAACCGCGCGCAATTCGTCGCTGAGTGTCCTATTGAGTGATGGCGGCATATTCACACCTTGCTTAGATACTGATGCACAAATTGAATCGCTATGGAGCCTTCGCCCACACCGGAGGCCACGCGCTTCACGGAGCCAAAACGCACATCGCCCACGGCAAAGATGCCGGGCACGCTGGTTTCAAGCAGGCTGGGGTCGCGATCGAGAGTCCAGCTCTGGGGGCGTTTGCCGTCGCGTATGAGCGCGGGACCGGTCAGGATGAATCCTTGTTTGTCGCGGGCCACGACTCCATCCAGCCAATCGGTGCCGGGGCACGCGCCGATGAAGATGAACAAGGTACAGGCGTCCACGCGTTCGCGGGTGTTGGTTTTTGCGCACTCGATGGTGATGCTTTCCAGGTGATCGTCGCCATGCACCTCCACGACCTGCGTCTGGAACTCCACCTGGATATTCGACGTGCGTCCGATTTCGTCGATCAGGTACTGCGACATGGTGGCCGCCAGCGACTGACCGCGCACTAACATGACAACGCGGTTGGCATAGCGCGAGAAATTGAGCGCGGCCTGTCCGGCCGAATTCGCGCCGCCCACGATATACACGTCGTCGCCACGGCAGGAGACGGCTTCGGTCGATCCGGCTCCATAGTAGACGCCGGCGCCGGTCAGGCGATCCATACCGGGGACATCCAGCTTGCGCCATTGCACCCCGGTAGCGATGAGCAGCGCCTCGGCGGAAATCTCGCTGCCGTCGGCCAGGCGTACGATGCGATACGGATCCTGGATGCGCAAGGTGACGGCTTCCTGCGGGGACAGAATCTCCGCGCCGAAGCGGCGGGCTTGGGTCACGGCGCGGCGGGCCAGGTCGCTACCGCTCAGGCCGGATGGAAAGCCCAGGTAATTCTCGATGAGGGCGCTGAGGCCGGCCTGGCCGCCGGGCGCTTCACGTTCCACGATCACGGTATGCAGACCCTCGGAAGCGCCATAGACGCCTGCCGCGAGACCGGCCGGACCGCCGCCCAAAATGATCAGATCGTAGGACGCGGCGCCGGCGCGGGTGTTGAGGCCGATGCGGCCGGCCAGGTCCACTTGTGGGGGATCGGGCAGGCGGCTGCCATCCTGGAACAGCACCACGGGAAAATGGCGCTCGTCGGGCGCCAGCATGTCGAGAGCGCGGCGCACTTCCGGATCGCGGTCGGCGGCTTCCGCGTCGAGCCATTGATAGGGCACCTGGTTGCGCGCCAGAAACTCGCGCAGTTCGTAGGCGCGGCGCGACCAGCGGGTGCCCAGCACGCGCAGGCCTTCGAAGGGCGGCCGGTAGGATCCCTGCCAATCGCTAAGCAGGTCGTCCAAGACGGGGTAGAGGTTTTGCTCCGGCGGGTCCCAGGGCTTGAGCAGATAATGATTGAGCTTGATCTCGTTGATGGCGCGAATGGCGGCCTCGGTATCGGAGTAGGCGGTGAGGAGCACGCGCTTGGCATCGGGAAAAGAGGGGATGGCCCGCGACAGAAACTCGATGCCGGTCATCTGCGGCATGCGGTAGTCCACCAGGAAGAGGGCCAGGGCTTCGCCGCGCTGCTGGAGCCTTTCGAGGAGACCGAGGGCGGTCTGGCCGGAATTGGCGGAGAGAATGCGATAGTCGGCGGCGTACTGGCGGCGGAGATCGCGCTCTACGGCCTTGAGCACTTCAGGGTCGTCGTCAATCGTTAACAGGACTGGCTTTGGCATGAATACACCGGACGCTGATTTTTTCGATGCGGCCGGGGCGCGGAAGGTCGCAGGGGGATACAATAAGTTTGATGCCAGAAGTCACCGGGGTCGTAGAAACGTGTTTATACGTGGACGATCTGGAGCGCGCCGCACGCTTCTACGAAGAGGTTTGCGAGTTCAAGAAGCTGATCGGGGACGAGCGTTTCTGCGCGCTGAGCGTGGCGGACCGCAACGTGCTGTTGCTGTTTCGCAAGGGCGCCACTCTGGAGCCCATACCGACGCCCGGAGGCGCGATTCCGCCGCACGATGGCACGGGAAACCTGCATGTGGCGTTTGCGATTCCGGCCGCGGCGGAAGCGGACTGGCGGCAACGCCTGGATGAGCGCGGCGTGGCGATCGAGAGCACGGTGGATTGGCCGCGCGGTGGGCGCAGCGTTTATTTCCGGGATCCGGACCAGCATTTGCTGGAATTGATCACGCCGGGGTGCTGGTCGATTTACTGAGGCCGTGATGCACGCTTTGGCGTGCCGGCGGGACTTTTAAGTCCCGCTGCCGGTACGTTCACCAATCTGCAAAATATAATCCAACCCCGCATCTAACTGCACCAGCCCCACTTACTAATCCCCCACCCTCCACATACCCCCGTTCCCCTTCCCCCTCGGCCCTAAAATGAAATCGGGTATGGACGCCTCATCCCATCCCCAAATCCAAATCCAGCCGTAAGGAATAACCCATGCTGATTTCCCGCAAACAACACCAGGCCAACCGCCAGAACGCGCAACACTCCACCGGCCCCGTCTCCCCGGAAGGTAAGGCCGCCGTCCGCCTCAACGCCCTCACCTTCGGGCTCCGCGCGCGCGACATCGTCCTCATCCACGAAGACGCAGCCGCCTACCAGCAACTCTGGGAGGTCCTCGAATCCGAGTGGCAGCCGCAAGCCCCCACCGAAAAAATCCTGCTGGAACGTATGGCCGTAGCCCATTGGCTGCTCATGCGCACGGATAGGATTGAAGAGAGGGTCTTTACCGTCACCGACCCGGGCGCGGAACAATTCGCTCTGCTCGATCGCGTCTCCGCCCAGCGCGCCCGCCTCGAGCGTTCCTTCAGTACTGCCATGCGCGAACTGAAGCAGTTGCAAAACGAGCGCCGCGCCCGCCCCCAGCCGGAGCCCGTGCAGCCGCTGAAAAGCGCACTCGCCGTCACACCTCCTCCCGCGCACCGGCCCGCCCCGCCGCCCGCCTACGTAATGTCCGGCGCCCCGGGAGCCCAGCCGCTCTCGTGCGCCCCTGTTTCCCAGGATACCCGTTAGCTCTCCGCCCCCCTGCTCTTTGACAACCTGGCAAACGACTCCAAGCAGTCCGCCCAATCTGTCCCATAACCAACCATTTGGAAGCCGCAACCCACCGCCGCAACCCGCAACCGACCGCCCGCAACCCACAACCCATAACCCATAACCCATCACCCACATAGGCTTTGATCGTCAATATATTAGCCCGTTATGCGGCGCGCAACGAGAATTTTGTTCCCGTTACGCAAAGGTCAGGCGGCGACCTTGATCCCAACCGCCCGTAAGAGTTCATCGAGATCGTGGGTGACGCACGCATAGAGGCGGTCGAGTTGTGATCGTTTCTCGGTAGCCAGCTTCTTGTCGGGTGAGAAGGGTGCCAGAAGACCGCAGGTCAAAAGGGTGCCAGAAGACCGCAGGTCAACGGGGCATAGATTCGTTCGAACAGTTTCAGAAATACCACGCAGATGGAATAGCCCTTCCCGACCAGCCGGTATCGCCGGGTTTTGGGGACCTTTTGTACCAGTCCCTTGGCCTTCAACTTGGACAAGTCGTAGCGCAGCGATGCCAGTGAGTACTTGGCTCCGTCGCAGTCCAGCGCCTCCAAAACCGGAGTGTAAATGTCCGCAGTCCTGTAGGTCCCACCCGCCGCGATGTTGGCGAAGCGCACCAGGGCGTGCATGACCGCGAGTTGCCTGGGGTGATCCAGCTTCAGCCCGGGGATGCGTTTGCCGTTAGCCAGGACCGTGGGTTCGGCCTCTTGCTGCACATTGTGATAGTTGTCGACAATCCCCGACAGTTTCTGGCATAGTTCGGGCAGGTGCTCAATGTCCTTGTTCACGTTGTAGTCGTAGACATTATTGGTGGCCAGTTCGGTCCGCAGCAGGCGGTCGTCGCGAACGTACTGTTTGAGGAAGCCATTGCCATAGTGGCTCCGGATGACCGGGTTGGGAAGGTCCAGGTCTTCAATCACGGTCTGGAGCTTCCCCTTGTATTGCTTGGTGACTTTGCGCCCGAAGATCATGGTGATTTTCTTCGGCTGGCCGATGGTTCGGTTGGCGTCTAGCAGGCGTTGCTCCAATTCGTCCACCGCGGCGCGGCGCTGGAAGATGAGGTTGTCACAATACTCCACTTGCGAGAAGAAGAGGCGATGTTGGCAGCCGTATTCTTTGCGCTCTTTGTCGGTGAAAAACGGAGTGAACGCAGCCAGCCACTTCTGCCCGCAGGTCCGCAGGTCTCGCGTGCTGAGAGAGTCGGCCAACTCTTGCAGACGTGTGGGATTGCCGCAGTCCAGGAAGGCATTGGTGCACTGTTGGAAATCCATGCTCTCCTGGCGCATGCGCTCGGCCAGCCAGTGATGCTGATTCAAACAGATGCGCGCGGAAAAGGGAAAGTACGGGCACATGCGCACGAACAGGCGGCCCCAGTGGCGATCATTCAAGTAGAAGTTGTATTGGTTCACCCAGCGCTGTTTGAACTCCAGGTACGGACTCTCGTCATCCTTGCCGCCGTTGGCGATCAGAATACGCGCGGGTTCGCGGGCCTTGAGGATCGCCACCACTTGATCCGGTTTGGCTTGCGCATAATACGGTTGCACAAACTCATCTCTCCGCTTCTCGTCCGGGTCTTCCAGTATAGGCGCTCCCCATTTCGTGGCCCGATTCTTCACCCAGTTCTGGAACTGGTCGGCGATGTCCCCCAGGTACCGTCTGGTTACCCGCTTGCCGTCGCGGTATGCGTTAAAGAAACCCAAAACTCGCTCCGGTTGCTGGAACGACTGAATGATCCCGTTCAGCAGCAATCGATCAAAACACCGATACCCAAATCGAATGCTATGCTTGTGATGCTCGTAGAAGGCGTTCATGGAAACCTCCAGCGTGGTCAGATACCTGGAAGCTTACCGCATGTGCGCCTTCTCGGGCCTCACCGTGTTGTACCG
>JBEKIM010000051.1:0-28175 GCA_050011755.1 Bryobacteraceae bacterium
GCCGGCCATCGCGCGCGCTGCGCCAGCGCGAGTAGAATATCCAGCCGTCGTAAATCACGGCCGCGAGCACCGCGATGCCGGCCAGCGGCAGCATCCTGCGAATCAACCGCATCTTGCACGTATCCCAGCATTTATTTTGCCAGTTTACCGGTGCCGCCGGCGCGCAGCACGGCCACGCCGATCTGCCCGTTTAGGTTTTCATCCGGCGATGGCGCGTCGCCTCCGCCGAACCAAACGGTCAGGCGGCCATCCGGAAGCAGTTCGACAGCCGGGTCGCAAATCACCTGGGCGTCCCAGGGTTGGTTTCCCCGAAAAACAGCGGGCAGTTTCTCCCACCGGATGCCGTCGTTCGATCGCGCCATGCCCAACCGGCGATTCTCGCGCGCATCGCGCCCGGTATAGAGCATCCAGTAGTAGCCATGCGCGATCCACACGGCGGGTTCGCCTAAGCCCATCTCATCGAAGCGGTCATACCTGCCGGCTTCCAGGATCGGATTGGATCGCAGCTTTTGCCAATGCTCGCCATCCAACGATCGAGCGATTCCCAGGCGCTGGCGGCGGGCACGATCCTGCCCCAGGTAAAACATGTAGAAGTATTTGCCTGCTTCGAGCACATAAGGATCGGCCAAGCCGCGTTCGTCCCAACTTCCCCGCGGACCGTAATCCATCACTGGAAACCGCGCCTTACGCCAATGCCGGCCGTCGCTCGATCGCGCCAGCCCCAGCCTGGGTGTGTCCTTCGGCCCCGCCTGGTACCAATAAAGGAACTCGCCATTATGGAAAAGTGCGGCGCCGTTGGCAGCGATGTATTCCCCTTCCCCGGCGTGAGGATCGGGCGCTAACACTACGCCCTCCTTCTTCCACGACAATCCGTCGGCGGATGTGGCCAGCATGGTGCGCCAGGTTTTCCCGTCGAAACCCGAGTAGAAGTTGTAATAGGCGCCGCCGCGGCGGACTACCGCGGGGTTTAGTGCGTCGTGAGAGTCGGGATCGCTACCGGTGCCGTGGGGCAGGACAGGAGCCTCGCGGGGTTCCCAGGCATAGCCCGCCTGCCGCTCGGCTGAGGCCAATTCGGGGAGCCGGAAGTCGGAGTAGCGGCAGCCCATGCAAGCGCAGGCCAGAACTACAAGGGCGCCCGCGCCGGCAGTGCGCATCGGCACCATAGAATTCATGGGATGGGCACGCGCAGTTTCAGGCCGGCGCCCCGCCCGGGCCGCGATTCCAGGGTCATATCGGCATTCAGCGCGCGCGCGCGGCGCTTAAAACTGGCCGGCCCCAGGCGCAGCAGTTCCAATTCGTCCAGCGTATAAACACCGCTGAAGTGGAACCCGCCGCCATTGTCGTCCACGGACAGTTCCAGCGTCTTGGACACGCGCTCCAGGGAGACGGCCACGCGTGTCGCGCCCGCGTGCTTCAGCACGTTGTGCAGCGCCTCGCGGAGCATCTGGATTAGCTCGGAGGCCATTTCCTCCGGAAATTTCAAGGGTGCCTCGCCGCCCACGAACGACACCGGTATACCGCTCTCCTTCTGGAAGTTTTCGCAAATGCGGCGGGCCGAAGCGTACAGATTGGATCCCAGCATCTCGGGCGGCCGCATACTCCGGACGAAGGCGCGCAGTTCCTTCACCTGTTGCTGCGCGAGGGTCTGCAGGTCTTTGAGGTCGTCCATGCCCGCGCCCAAGTCGCGCTCCAGAAGCTTGCGCAGGATCTCGAGGCGCATTTGCAGGGAGATGAAGCTTTGCAGCGGGCCATCGTGGAAATCGGAAGCGATGCGCTGCCTTTCGGTCTCCCGCGCGCGGCCGGCACTCTCCTGAGTCTCGGCGGTTTCGCGCTCTAACTCCTCCATGCGCGATTCCAATCTCCTCTTGTAGACCGCGAAGGCGTAGGCCAGCGCGCCGGCGACCACCGTTGTGCGCCTGAGGGTGAATTCATTCTGCGATTGTACAGCGACGCAGAAGACGGCGCTCACCACCGCGACGATCAAGACCTCGGGCGCGCGATATACGAAGACGGCTTCGATGAGCAGGTAGAGACAGTAAAAAGCGGGAAGCCAGAACACGGCCCCAATCCCGGCGGCGACCAGCACCATAAAGAAGACGGTGTCCGCGAACAGCACCAGCAGGGCGGAGGCGCCGCCCCGTGGCCGCCGGAATGGCAACAGCAGGCTGAAGAGCAGATATACGCCGGCCACCGCGATTACCCAAGGCGTGCACTTGGGCAGCAGGAGCAATCCGCTGGCTAATCCGGCGGTGGCGAATACCACCCGGGTCCATAACAGAACGCGCCGGCACGCGGAGGGGAACGGAACCGGATCGTCAGGCACGGGCGCTCATCATACGGCTAGCGCCTATAGAGAAAGAGAGTGTGACTGCGGCCCTGGCCATCATCTTCGATGTCTTTCACTTTTACGGGCGTCCAGCCCCTGAATTCAAAATCGTGCGCGACAACGCGCGCGCCTTTTTTCAGTTGCCGCTCCAACAGCGGCTGCACTTTATCGTTGGAGTTCGGCAGCAGGTACACCGTAATTAAATCCGCGGTACTGTAATCCTGCTTCAGAATATCTCCCTCGACGATTTGTGCGTTCTTCTCCAAGCCTAACTTCCGGATGCGCTCCAGGCTTTGCCGGCACAGATCCTTGTCCAGTTCCACTCCGATGGCGTTGGCGCGAAACTTCTGAGCCGCCGCGATGACGATGCGCCCGTCGCCACTGCCCAAATCGAACATGGTCTCGCCGGGTTTAAGTTCCCCCAATTCCAGCATTTTCACGACGATGGTTTCGGGGGTTGGATAATAGGGCGCCAACTTCGCCGGATCCTGCGCCCAAACTACGGCGCCCAGCAGCACCATAAGAATAAGGCGTATTCGCATCTGATTTCCCCTCAATTGGGGCGCTTTGAGTGTAACAAAAAGTACCAAACAGCACCACTTCCTGTTGGTTAATCCTCTTTTTGGAGGGTGGCCAATTTTGGCCGCAGCCGCCTTTTTAGGCGGCCAGAGCCGGCTGAAAGCCGGCTGCGGGCAGAATTGCCGGCCCTCCAAAAACAAAATTGACCCACCACTCACCAGGAGATGCTTCCGGCGTCCGGCAAGTTACTGCAGCGCCGAAAAAGCCGGGATTGGGCCTCCCGGAATCGGTTAATATGGATGAGCACCCATACCCGCTATGCAACAATACGATCTGATCGTCATAGGCTCCGGCCCCGCCGGACAGCGTGCGGCCATACAGGGCGCCAAATCCGGAAAACGCGTCGCACTGATTGAAAGACGCGAAGTGGTGGGGGGAACCTGCATCAACTCCGGCACCATCCCCAGCAAGACCATGCGGGAGGCCGTGCTGCATCTCTCGGGATTCAATTATCAGGGCATTTACGGCGTCAGCTATCGCGTGAAGGAAAAGATCTCGATGGCCGACCTGGGGTTCCGCATCCAGCACGTGATCAAGACCGAGACCGACATCACGCAGGCGCAGCTTTCACGCAACGGCATCGAAGTGATTTATGGGACGGCGCGGTTTGTGGACGCTACGCATGTGCGCGTAGAAAACAGCCGGGGCGTATCGGATTACGAAGCCGCCATCATCATCATCGGTACCGGAACCAAGCCGTCGGTGTCGCCGAAGGTGCCGCTGAACGGCACCACGATCATCAACAGCGATCAGATCCTGCAGATGCCGGAGATCCCCAAAATCCTGATCGTAGTGGGCGGCGGCGTGATCGGGGTCGAATATACGTGCATGTTCGCGGCGCTGGGTGTGCGTGTCATCCTGGTGGAGAAGAGGCCGCGCCTGCTGGAGTTCGCGGACGCCGAGATCATCGAAGCGCTGTCCTATCATTTGCGCGATCACCGTGTAACGATGCGGTTGAACGAAGAAGTGGAGAGCGTGGAGGATACGCCCACGGGCGTGGTCGCGAATTTGATGAGCCGGAAGAAAGTCTCCGGCGATGCCCTGCTGTACGCGGTGGGCCGCCAGGGGAATGTGGAGGATCTGGATCTGCCGGCTGCGGGACTCGAAGCCGATAGCCGCGGCCGCATCCCGGTGAACGCTTCCTACTGCACCAAACAGCCGAACATCTACGCGGTGGGCGATGTGATCGGATTCCCCAGCCTGGCCTCGGTTTCAATGGAGCAGGGGCGCATCGCGGCGGCCACCGCGCTGGGGATTCCCGTGCATTCCAACCCGGCGACGTATCCCTACGGCATTTACACGATTCCGGAGATATCGTTCATCGGCAAGACGGAGGAGCAGTTGACCGAGGAAGACGCGCCCTATGAAGTCGGCGTGGCTTACTATCGCGAGATCGCGCGCGGGCAGATCCGCGGCGACACCACGGGCCGCTTGAAGCTGATCTTTCATCGCGAGACTAAGGAGATCCTGGGGGTGCATATCATCGGCGAAGGCGCCTCCGAGTTGCTGCATATCGGCCAGGCCGTGATGATCCTGAAGGGGACCATCGAGTATTTTGTGGATACGGTATTTAATTATCCGACGCTGGCCGAATGTTACAAGGCCGCCGCGTTCAACGGCCTGAACAAACTGACGCGACTTTAGCGGGACGACAGGTTTCGGCCTGTCTCTTAATGGAGAGATAACATGGGGCAAACAATCGGTGTCCTGGCGACCAGGCAAGTCGCTGTGGGAGTGGTCGAAGACAATGCGCTCACCGGCCCGATCCGGGTTTTTCCCGAAGAGGCCGAGCATCCCGACGTACTCCGCACGATGACCGGCGACGAGATCGCCGAGGTAATCGGACAACAGGTCCTGATATCCGCGAGCGGGAGACAAATCGACAGCGTGGGAGTGGGCTTCCCCGGCGTCATCCGCAGCGGCATCGTAGAGGAATCGCCAAACCTGCAACAGATTAAGGGGTTCGCCTTCGCGGCGACGTTATCGAGCGTGCTGGCGCGGGGCGGATTGAATGCCTCCGTGCTGATCCTGAACGACGCGGACGCCATCGCGGCGGGCGTGGCGGCCACCCGCGGCCACCTGGAAAAGCTGATCCGCATCTGGTACCTGGGTGACGGTGTGGGCTTCGGACGCTACCCGCAAATGGAGGGCGTGTGGGAAGGGGGCCACATGGTGGTCTCGCTCGATCCCAAGGAGCATTTTTGCGGATGCGGCGGTGTGGGGCACCTGGAAGGCATCATGGGGCATCGCGCCATGCGCCTACGCTTTCTCGATATGGAACCGGAGGAGGTCTTCGCGGCTGCACACGAGGGCGATGTGCGCTGCAGCACGTTCGTGAAGCGTTGGCACCGCGCGCTGGCCGCTGCGTCGGCCAGCAGCATTCACCTGGACGGTCCGGGAAAATTCTTCATCATGGGTCCGAATTCACAATATGTCGATCTGGGCCTGGTCGCGCAGTACATTCACGAGATGGTCAAGATGACTCCGCTACAGGGGAGTTTGTTTGAAATCATCTCCAGCAGCCACGATCTGGCTATCGTGGGAGCCGCGGTGAACGCGCGCCGCGCTGTGGCTTGCTGAACGCCATCCAACGATTCGCGGCGCTTGCCGCCGGCTCCCCCGCCTTTGGAGTAAGATGATACCAAGGTGTTGTCTTGGAGGGGCTCCTGCTAGGTCTGCGGCGCGGCGCACGATTCTTCGCGGCGGTTGCCATGGTCTGCGCGATGGCGGCCGCGGGCGCGAAGGCTGCGTCCTTTGAGGACTTGGCCGCCGGCGCGGCCACGGCCCGGCGCGGCAACAACATCCCGCAAGCCGTTGAATTCTACCGGCAGGCCGTGCAGCTTCGTCCATCGTGGCTGGAGGGCTGGTGGTTCCTCGGCACGCTGTCCTACGCCACATTCCAATACGCCGATGGCGAAGCGGCCTTCGACGAATTCGTCAGGCTGGACGACAGGCGCGCGTTGGCATGGTCGCTGCTCGGCCTGTGCGAGTTTGAGACCGGCAAGTACGATCTGGCGCTCGACCACCTGCGGCAGGGTCTCGCGGATAAGGATTTACCGCCGGAAGTGGAAGCCGGAGTGCGGTTTCACTACGGGCTGTTGCTGTCGCGCGCGGGGAACTTCGATTTGGGGAAACGGGAATTGGAACGGTATGCGCGCGGCGGTGCGCATGAACCCCTGCTGATTGCAGCCCTGGGATTGAATGCCCTGCACGATCCTTTGCTGCCCAAAGACGTCCCTGCGGACCAGATGGATGCTGTGATGCAGGCGGGCGCGGCAGCCCGGTCGTTGATTCTGGGCGAAACCGGCCAGGCGGAATCCGGCTTCGAGCGTTTGGCGAAACAATACCCGGCGATGGCCGGCGTTCATTACTTATACGGTTCGTACTTGAGTTACACGCGCCCGGACGACGCCATGGTGGAACTGCGGCGGGAATTGGAATTGAATCCCGCGAATGCGGATGCATCCGCCCTGCTGGCATTGCTCCTGGTGCATGCGGGCGATGTTCCCGGGGCGCTGCCCTACGCGCGGAAAGCGGCCGGGGCCCGGCCCGGGGACGCGTTGGCGCAGTACGCATACGGCGAGGTCCTGATGAGATCCGGCGACCTGCGGCCGGCGATCGCGACACTCGAAGCGGCGGAGCGCCTGGACCCGGCGGCGCTCGAATATCATATGGCGCTGGCGAGCGCGTATTCCCGCGCGGGACGCCTTGAGGACGCCCGCCGGGAACGGCATATGTCCATGGATATGGCGGGAGACAAACGCCCGGAATTGAATGCGCAGAGCACCAAATCCGGCGATACCCGCCCCGCCGAGAATCGATGACGGAGCAATCGCGGCACTGGGGGCCGCGGTGGCTCGGCGCGGTAGTTTCGATCGCGCTGGCGGCCGCGGCCCAGGGCGCGCCCAAGCGTCTTGCCAACGCGACATGCGCCACCTGCCATCGGGCGCAGGCGCAATCGCAGCCCACCACCCCTATGGGAGTCGGCATCGAGTTGCCGCCCAGCCAGGAGCCTCTTGAAGCGCATCCCAGGCTGACCCTGGACGAGAACGGTTATCACTATGAAGTCATCCGCCAAAACGGGCAGAGCACCTACACGGTGAGCGACGCGTCCGGGAAGCTCACTCTGCCGATTCGATACGCCTTCGGCTTTCACAACCTGACGTTTGTGCTGGAATACCAAGGCCAATACTACGAAGGCCTGGTGAGCTACTACGACACGATCAAAGGACTGGGGATCACCATAGGCGACGACCGGATCCGGCCCCGCAACCTCACCGAGGCAATGGGGCGGCTGACGGACAACACGGAGATCACGGCCTGCTTCAAGTGTCACGGTACGGACGGCGTGAGCCAGGGTAGATTAACCCTGGACTCCCTGAAGCCGGGCTTGACCTGCGAGCATTGCCACACGGGCGCCGAAGCGCACATGCAGGCGCTGGCCGGAGGCAAGCCGGCGCCGGTTCCGCGGAAACTGGGAGAGATGGCGGCCGAGGAGATGTCGAATTTCTGCGGCCAGTGCCACCGCACGTGGGAATCCGTGGTGGGGCTGCGCCTGTTCGGCGAGAAAAACGTCCGGTTCCAGCCCTACCGGTTGGCCAACAGCCAGTGCTTCCTGGGCGACGACAAGCGCATCCGCTGCACGTCCTGCCACGATCCGCACGTGGACCTGGTGCGCGACGACGCCAGTTACGACCGGGCCTGTCTTGCGTGCCATAGCGTGAAGAGTTCCCCGGCCGCGGCAGCGGCGACCGCGAAAGCCTGTCCCGTGGATGATAAGAATTGCGTGAGTTGTCACATGCCCAAAGTGCAGGTGCCAGGCAGCCCGGCTGTTTTTACGGATCACAATATCCGGGTCGTGCATGCCGGCGACCCGTATCCGCAATGAGCCGGTCCGCCTCCGTCACCACCCCATGTTGTGCATCTTTTCGAGGATGTCGGCGCTCAATTCCTGCATGCGCGCGGGTTTGCGCTTCAGAGGCGATGGGATGATGGCAGCCAGCCGCGCGGACTCTTCCCGGCCGAGGCGTGCCGCCGGCATGTTGTACCAATAGCTCGCGGCGGCTTCCGCGCCGTAGATTCCGGGACCCCATTCGATCACGTTCAGGTACAGTTCCAGCGTGCGGCGCTTTCCCAGAATGAGGTCCGCTGCCGGACTGATGGTGAACTCGACGGCCTTGCGCGGCAGGGACCGGCTGGTCGTCAGGAACAGATTCTTCACCAACTGTTGGGTAATAGTGGAAGCGCCGCGCCCGAGTTTGCCGCGATCCAGATCGCGGTCCATGACCTTGTGGAGTTCGGCCCAGTCGATACCATGGTGCTCGAAGAATCGCTCGTCTTCCGAGGCGAGCACGGCGTGCTGTAGTTCTTTCGAGATGCGTTCAAGCGGCACGAAAACATAGCGCTTGCGATACGGCCGGCGATGGATGGCTGCCTCCACGCGGCGCTGGATCTGCACCATCGTTACGGGCGGGTCGATCCACTTCAATCCCAGCAGCGCGGCGACGATGAGGGCGTAAAAAGCCGCCACCAGCGCGCAGATCCACAAGAGAATGCGCCGCCACAGGCTGCGGCGGCCTTTTACCCTTACATTCGCTTTGCCCTTGAAAGCTACCACTCGACCGGTTTTCCCGGCTCCAGGGGCCACACCGTGGTGCCCGGCAGATCGATCAGGGACGCCAGTTGCTCCGGCCGGCCCGTGAGCGGCGGGAAGGTCCCAAAGTGCATCGGCACGACTTTCTTCGGCTTGAGCAGCCGGCACGCCACCGCGGCTTCCTTCGGACTCATGGTGTACAGATCGCCGATCGGCAGGAAGGCCAGGTCCGGATGGTATAACTGCTCGATCAATTGCATGTCGCTGAAGACATTGGTGTCGCCGGCGAAGTACAACGCGCGGCCGTCCTCGAAACGCAGCACATAGCCGGCCGCCTCGCCGCCATAAATGATCTTTCCGTCGTCCAGAATGCCGCAACTGTGTACCGCGTGAGTCATGGTGAAAGTGACCGCGCCGGCCGTCTGCGAGCCGCCTTTGTTCATCGGGCGCGTATTCTCGACGCCTTTCGATTCCAGCCAGTGACAGGTCTCGAAAATGCCCACCACGGCGGGTGAGAACTGCTTCGCCAGCGGCACGGCATCGTGGATATGATCGAAATGCCCGTGCGTGATGGCGATGGTATCCACGCGCGCGATCTTGTAGCCCTGCGGATAAGCGGGGTTGCCCTCGGTCCAGGGATCCATCAGGATCGTTTCGCCCGAGGGGAGGCGAAATTGAAAGGTTCCGTGTCCAAGCCACGTGATTTCCATAGGCAAATTATGGCATGCGGATGGCGGGTTGGGGGGTGAGACACCAGATCATATTGCCCGAAGCGCGTAACTTTTTTCACTTCCCGAATTATATGAAACGCCGGCAGGGGCGCGGGCCCATAAGGGCCACGCAGGAGCGATTCCGTACCGGCGCGTGCACGATTCCCCCGGTAATGGTCAAGAACCCGGCCCCGGCCCCGGCCCCGATTCCGAGCCGGAGTTTTCCTTGAAACCGCATAGCTGTTCCTTTCGGTGGTCTCCTAGACGACTATCCGCCAATGGCGGATACTTTAGGTAAGTGGAGCTGATCGAGACTTCCACCTTTACAAGGCAGATCACGGCGCTGCTCAGCGATGAAGATTAACGGGACGTTTCAGTCCCGGTTGGCGGCAAATCCAGGCCTCAGCGCTCGCATTAAGGGTGGCGGCGGAATACGGAAGATTCGGGTGGCGGTTGGCTTGCGCGGCAAGCGCGGAGGCGCCCGCGTCATCTACTACTGGGCGGTTCGGAAAGACGTGATTCTGCTGCTCTTCGCGTATCCGAAAAATGTGTGGGCCGATCTGGCCCCGAAGCAGCTTGCGCAGCTCGCAAAGGTAGTCAAAGAGGAGTTCAGGGATGAAAGCGAGAATGTTTGAAGAACTGCTGGAAAGCGTGCGCGAAGGCGGAGCGATTCTTCGTGGTCAGAAGAAACCCTCGCGTCGGTTTGACGTCGGGCCTTCCGGGATACGGGCGATTCGCGAGCGAACCAGCCTGTCGCAGTCGGAGTTCGCGAGCTTGATCGGTGTCAGCGTGAAGACCTTGCAGAACTGGGAGCAGGACCGCCGCCGTCCAACTGGGCCGGCCGCGGCGCTATTGAGGATCATCGCGTACGAGCCACGGCTGGCGGTGAAGGCGATCCATCAGGCGTAAGGCCCGGCGCGACCGGCGGATACGCCGCGCCCCATAGTTCTTCGCTCTTATCGGCGAGATTCAGTTTGAGTTGCCATCCCTCAAACTCATTAGCATACGGCCGAATTCGTCCCAGGTGACCTCGGCCATCGATAATGAGAGGCGGCGTGCGACCATCGTAATCGCGATCCGACTCCACCATTCCGTGCACGACACGATTGTCCCCGATCTGCAATCCCAGCATTTCCAAAACGCAATCAGTTCGTCGGAAAAACCGAATGCCTGTCATCGTCTTGCGGCGCTGAACCGCGACTGTCGCTGCCGGTCAACTGCGCTCGGGCTAGCGGCCAAGCGCAGTTCTTTCAAGATGAAACCCTGGATACTCGGTCGCTACCCCTGCTGCTCCAGCCCTTCGATCTCCAGAATCAACCCATCAAGATCTGTCTCAAAGTGTTCGAGAAATGCCGGCCGGCTCATGTGTACGGCTTGCGCTCGCTTGCTGACTGCGCTGAAGGTGGATCCCTTCGACTTTGCCCTTTTATCAAGCTCGTTCACCTTCGTCTTCGCGCCTTCTCTTGACAGCCCGCCGCTCTCTAAGATATCCCAGGCCAATCGTTCTTCTTCCCAGGACTGGTCACGAAGTGGACAGTCCTTGTTCCAGGGTCGATGTGCGAAATACGCTGCCTGCCCGTTGCTGCCATCTTTGAAGGCGGCAATGGTCTCGTCGTGGCACTCGATGCATCGTCGGCGCTCATGCACGCCTTCGGATCGCTTTTCAATGGCCTCAGCAATGGTTTCCGGGACCCATTGGTCATTGCGCCAGACTTCACAAACGACGTTCTGTGCCATCTTGGCCGCTCCTGTATTATGTCGCCCATTCTAATGCGAAGCAACGTGAGCCGCAATGCGGAGCTCGTGTTGCCGCCGCCCTCCATTCGCCGACCAGTTTCACAACGCGGTGTAGCCGCCCGGCGTTGAGGGACGGACTTCACGTTGCGGATAGGCAAATTATGGCATGCGGATGGCTGGTTCGGGGGCAAAACCGAATCAAAACCGATTCATAGCCTCGCCGGCGCGTAACTTTTTCAACTGTCCGAAGTATATTAATAAGGCCTATTGCGATGGGAACTCTTCTTCAGGACGTGCGCTACGGTTTGCGGAACCTGGTGCGGAATCCGGGCTTCGCGCTGGTGGCGATGCTGACGCTGGCGCTGGGGATTGGCGCGAACACGACCATCTTCAGCGTGATGAACAACACGCTGTTGAGGCCGCTGCCGTTCCCCGGCGCAGATCGGCTCGTCCTGCGGTGGGAGACCTACGGCAAGGGTCCGGACAACTGGAACATCGTTTCCGCGCCCAGGTTCTGGGATTTTGAGCGATTGAGCCGTTCCTTCGAATCCATGGCGATCTTCGATTCCGCCGGCAGGGGGTATAACCTGGCGGCAAACGGCAATCGGCAGGAAGCGGAACAAGTATCTGGATTGCGCGTGTCGGCAGGCTTCTTTTCCGTGCTGGGCGTGAAGCCTTTCCTGGGGCGCACGTTCATTCCCGAAGAAGAGACCCTGGGCAGGGATCGCGAGGTGGTGCTGAGCTACGGCCTGTGGAAGACGCGCTATGGCGGCGATCCATCGCTGGTGGGCCGGACGATCCGGGTAGATGGGGCGAACTTTACCGTGATCGGCGTCATGCCGCGCGACTTCGCCTGGCAATTCTGGAGTGGGCCGCGCCAGCTTTGGGTGCCGGTTGGCTATACCAAAACCGACTTCGGCCGCGAGGACAACAGCTTTATTTCGATCGCCCGCTTGAAGCCGGGCGTCACCGTGGCGCAAGCGCGCGCCGAGATTGAGGCCATCGGCAGCAATCTCGCCAGGCAGTATCCCAAGGAGGACGCGGATATGGGGGCTACCGTGTCACCCCTGGGCGAATTTGGCCTCGAGGACGCGCGCGCTACCATGCTGACCCTGCTGGGCGCCGTGGCTTTCGTCCTGCTGATTGCCTGCGTCAACGTGGCTAACCTGCTGCTGGCGCGCGGCGCCGTGCGGCAGAAGGAGGTCGCCATCCGGCGTGCACTCGGGGCGGCGGGCAGCCGCATCGCCCGCCAGTTGCTCACCGAGAGCGTTCTGCTGGCCCTGGCGGGCGGCGCGGCGGGGCTGTTGCTGGCGGGGTTGGGAACACGAACCCTGTTTTATGTCTTCAAGCTGGATTCCCTTGGCCTGCCGCTTCGCCCGATCGATTCGATTCCGATGGATGGCCGGGTGTTCGCGTTTGCCCTGGCGATTTCCTGCCTGGCGGGCGTATTATTCGGCGTCGCGCCGGCCTTGAGCGCCCTGCGCACCGGCATCAACGAGCCGCTCAAAGAAGGCGGGCGAAGCGCCGGCACGGGCGGCGGGAACCGGCTCCGTCACGTGCTGGTGGCATCCGAGGTGGCTTTGGCGGTGGTCGTGCTTTCCGGCGCCGGATTGCTGATCAAAAGCATGACGCGGCTCTTGGGAGTGGATCCCGGGTTGAATGCGAAGAACGTGCTCATTGCGGGCATGTCCGTTCCCCAGGAGGAAATCTACGTGGGGCCGCCGGGGCTGCCGCGTTTCTGCCAGGATCTGGACGAGCACGTGGGCGCCATCCCGGGTGTGGTCTCGGTCGGCGCGGTCGGACATTTGCCCTTCCAGGGCAACGCGGGGCGGAGCTTCCAGATCGAAGGCCAGCCGCCGGCGCCCCCCGGAAAACTGCCCGGCGCCAGCTACAGCGTCGCCTGTCCGAACTATTTCCGGACCATGGGCATTCCCGTCCTGAAAGGCCGGGAGTTCACGCCGCTCGATACCGTCAGCGCGCCGGGAGCGATCGTGATCAACGAGACGATGGCCCGCACCTACTGGCCCAAACAGGACCCGGTTGGAAGCGCCATCCGGCTGGGCGGATCCGACGGTCCGCGCCTGACCGTGGTGGGGGTGGCCGGAGACGTCCATTTCCTGGGCCTGGACGCGCCCATGCGTGGGCAGTTCTTCCGGCCGTATATGCAAGCCGGATGGCCGGTGATGAACGTGGTGGTGCGCACGAACCACTCGCCCAGGACTTTCGCCGCGGCCGTCAAGAAAGCCATAGCGGATGCCTTGCCCGATTGGCCGGTAGCCGGCTTCGAGACCATGGAGGAAGTCGTTCATGATTCCACAGGCTCGCGGCGCTTCCCCATGCTGCTGCTCAGCGTGTTTTCGATGGTGGCTCTGCTGCTGGCGGCGGTCGGCATTGTGGGCGTGGTCGGCCATTCGGTAGCGCAGCGCACGCACGAGATCGGCCTGCGCATGGCGCTCGGCGCGGGGAATTTGGATGTCCTGCGGCTGGTGGTCAGCGGCAACATGCTCTGGGTGCTGGCCGGTCTCGCGGCAGGAGTGGCGGGATCCACAGGGCTCACGCGGCTCCTATCCGGCCTCCTCTACGGTGTGCGCCCGCTCGATCCCATGGTGCTGGGAGGCGTATCGGCGCTGTTGGGGGCGGTGGCGCTCGTCGCCAGCTATTTGCCGGCGCGGCGGGCGCTCAGAATCGACCCGATGGTTGCGCTGCGGTGCGAGTGAACTGCCGCCCCCGTGGCGCCCGCTGAAGTGTGCGCCACCGGTATCGCCGCGGGTTAGCCCACGCGGTGGGTGCGGACGGCGCGCAGGGGCTGGGCGATGAGGCGGTCGACCGCGGCGGCGAAGCGCTGGGTGTGGGGCAGTTGGACGTGCGCGTCGAAAGCCGCTTCATCGGCCCACGCGGAGTGGATGTAGTAAGTGAAGGGCCCGCGCGTCGATTCATAGAGATGGATGCGGAGGCAGCCGGGCTCGGCGCGGGTGGGCGGCAGGACGCGCTCCAATTCGTCACGCAATTGTAACTCTTTTCCGGGTAGCGGCTCGAGGCGGGCAAAGATGTAAAGCGGCATCCACCCCAGGATAGCTGAAAACAAGCCAAATATTTCTCTTGACACCTATCACAAATTGCTATATTCTAATTACGATCTGCAATATGAAACTGGGAGAGAAGCTCAGGTACCTGCGGGAAATCGAAGGCGCGCTGCGCGGGCGGGATGGCGCGCTGACGCAGGCGGAAGTGGTGCGGTTGTTGAAAAGAGAACTGCGCGAGACCATCAGCCAGGCATACCTGTCGCAGATCGAGAGCGGCGCGCGGCCGCACCTGACGAATTCCAGCCGCATGCTGCTGGCGAAGTTTTACAAGGTACATCCGGGTTACCTGGTGGACGATCCGGAAGGTTATCAGGAGGAATTGATTTCCGACCTGGGCGCGCTGGAGAACAAGCTGGATTTGTGGCTGATCAACGGGGCCGAGCGATTCCATGGCGATTCGGAGATGAGCCAGGCGCTGCTGCGGGTGGCGCGGCACGAGGATTCGCGGATGTGCGTAGTGTTGTTGGGGGCAATCCTGGATAATCCGGGGCTGGCCGAGCGATTGTTACAGGTGTTGAGGCCCCCGGCGGCGGCCGCGGAGGCTTCGCCCAGGGCCTTGCCTAAATCTTTGTCCAAAGCAGGGAGGCGATCGCAATGACGTGGGCGGATTTTTATCTGATTTGTTTTCTGTTGGGCCTGGCGCTGAGCCTGCTGTCGGTGCTTACCGGCAGCGCGCATCTGCATCTGCCGCATACTCATGTGCCGCACGTGCATGTGCCGCACGTGCATGTGCCGGCCGCGGAGGAAGGCATTCCGTGGCTGAATTTCGGCACGATGACGGCGTTTCTGGCGTGGTTCGGCGGTACGGGGTACCTGCTGGAGCGGTTTTATGCGGTGTGGTTCCTGGTGGCGCTGGCGATTGCGATTCTGAGCGGGTTGGGCGGCGCGGCCATCGTGTTCTGGTTCCTGGCCAAACTGGCGGGCGATGAACAGGCGCTCGATCCGGCGGACTACGACATGATCGGAGTGCTGGGCAAGCTCAGCATTCCGATCCGCGAAGGCGGGACCGGCGAGCTGATTTTTTCGCAGGAAGGCGTGCGCCGGGTTTCGGGGGCGCGCAGCGATGACGGGAGAGCCATTCCCAAGGGCGCGGAAGTGGTGGTGCAGCGGTACGAGAAAGGCATCGCCTACGTGCGCCGCTGGGAGGACATGGCGGGGGAATCGGAAGTCGGGAGCCGGGAGTCGGTGGAGGGCGGCCAATCTTAGCCGCAGCCGGCTTCTAGGCGGCCAGAGCCGGCTGAAAGCCGGCTGCGGGCATGATTGCCCGCCCCACAAAACGAAAAGGAGAAGTATGCAGAAGGACATGGTAGTGGTTGTCGTGTTGTTGATGTTACTCGCGATCGTGTTGATCGCGTCGATGCTGGCACGGTTATACCGCAAGGCGGGACCGCACGAAGCCCTGATCGTTTACGGACGCAAGGGGACGCGTATCGTCAAAGGGCGCGGCACCGTCATTTGGCCGGTGGTGGAGAGTTACAAGAGCCTCTCGCTGGAGTTGATGTCGTTCGACGTCGCGCCGCAGCAGGACCTATACACGCGTCAAGGTGTCGCGGTCACGGTGGAAGCCGTCGCGCAGATCAAAGTGAAGTCCGATCCGGAGTCGATTCAGACTGCCGCTGAGCAGTTTCTGACGAAGACCGACCAGGAGCGCGAAGGCCTGATCCGCCTGGTGATGGAGGGCCACCTGCGCGGGATCATCGGGCAGTTGACGGTGGAAGAGATTGTGAAGCAGCCGGAAATGGTGGGCGACCGGATGCGCTCCACCTGCGCGGACGATATGAACAAGATGGGGCTGGAAGTGATCTCGTTCACCATCAAGGAAGTTCGCGATAAGAACGAGTACATCAGCAACATGGGGCGGCCGGACGTAGCGCGCATCAAGCGGGATGCCGATGTGGCCGCAGCCGAAGCCGAGCGGGACACGGCCATCAAGCGCGCCGAAGCGACGCGCGCGGCCGCCGTAGCCAAGGCGCAAGCCGATCAGGAGCGGGTGCTGGCGGAAACGCTGTCGCAGGCCAAGCAGGCGGAGGCCACGCGCGACCTGGAGATCAAGAAGGCGAATTACAACGAGACCATCAAGAAGCAGCAGGCGTCGGCCGACAAAGCGTACGAGATCCAGGCCAACGTGATGCAGCAGCAGGTGATCGCGGAGCAGGTGAAAATCCAGCAGGTGCAGAAGGAGCACGAAGTTGCCGTGCAGGATGCCGAAATCCAGCGCCGCGAGCGGGAGTTGATCGCCACCGTGTTGAAACCGGCGGAGGTGGAGCGGAGGCGGATCGAGACGCTGGCGGAAGCCGAGAAATCGAAATTGGTGATGGAAGCCGACGGGCACGCCGCCGCCATTCGGGCGCAGGGCGAGGCCGAAGCCGAGATCATCTTTAAGAAGGGCGAGGCGGAAGCCAAGGCCATGAACGTGAAGGCCGAAGCGTATCAGGAGTACAACCAGGCCGCGGTCGTGGACAAACTGATCACCGGTTTGCCCGAGATCGTGCGCGCGCTGGCCGCGCCGCTGGCCAACGTGGACAAGATCACCATCATCTCGACGGGCGATGGCCACTCGGCGGGCATGAACAAGATCACCGGAGATATGGCCGCGATGGCCGCGCAGATTCCGGCGCTATTTGAAACGCTCTCGGGGATGAACATATCCGAACTGTTCTCGAAGGTGAAGCAGATCGGCGAGAGCAAACCCAAACCGCCGGAAGACAAGGCCAAAGGAGCGGCGGGCTAGTAGACGAGTTGTGATGGGGCCGGGCAACACGCCGGCCCCGATTCAAAGAGGAGAAGATTATGGCACTACTGGAAAGAGTATCGACACTGGTTCGCGCGAATCTGAACGACCTGATCGACAAGGCCGAGGATCCGGAGAAGATGATCAAGCAGGTGATTCTGGACATGCAGAACCAACTGCTGCAGGTGAAGACGCAGGTGGCGATCGCCATCGCCGATCAGCACGTGTTGGAGAAGAAACACCAGGAAAACGAAGAGAAGACGGCGGAATGGGTGCGCAAGGCGGAGATGGCGGTGGACAAGAAGCAGGACGACCTGGCCCGGGTGGCGCTGGAGCGCTCGGTGAGCTTCCGCAATATGGGCGAGAGCTTCCGGCAGCAGGTGGCCGACCAGAAGGCGCAGGTGGAGAACCTGAAATCGGCGCTGCAGAAGCTGGAACAGAAGCTGGCGGAGGCACAGGCCAAGAAAGATGTACTGATTGCGCAGCATCGGCGGGCGCGCGCGGCCACCAAGGCCACGGACGCGCAGTTCGCTACCAGCGACCATTCGACGGCGGCAACCTTCGATCGGATGAAGGATAAGGTCCGCCACAGCGAAGCCGTCAGCCAGGCGAGGGCGGAGTTGTTCAAAGACGATGTAGAGGAGCGGCTGGCGGCGCTCGATAAGCAGGACCAGATCGAAAAGATGCTGGCGGACATGAAGGCCAAACGAGGGTAAGAAGCGCACATGACGCCCCTGGAAATAGCATTGCTGTTCGCGATCGCCGCGCTGGTCTACCAGGAGATTTCCTGGAGGGACAGGGCGCGGCGCATCCAAGCCGATTACGAGAAGCGCATTTCGACCGAAGTGGCGATGGCTTACGAGAGCAGCCTGGCGGACGACGAGGAGCCGGTCCGGGCGCTGACGTTTCAGGCGGAAAAGCAGGAGCCGCGCGGGATGTTTCACGAAGTGACGCGGCACTTGTTCATCGCGGTGACGATGAATGGGGACGCGGTGAGATATGCGGCCGGCGATTTGAACGAGATCGAGCGGTTCAGCATTCCGCCGGAGATCAAGCGGGCGATTCTGGAGTTTGTGACGCCCGCGGGGGCGATGGTGGGGGCGGGGCGGTGAGCGGGCGCGCTTACGCTCGCCAATGGGCGGGACTTGAAAGTCCCGCCGGCACGCTAAAGCGTGCGCCACGGAGCTTACTCCTGGCGCAGGGCGGTGACGGGGTTGATGCGGATGGCGCGGCGGGCCGGAATCCAGCAGGCCAGCGCGGCGATGGCCACCATCATCAGCAGCACCATAGCCAGGGTCAGGGGATCGGTGGCCTCGACGCCGTAAAGAATCCGTTCGAGGAAGCGTCCGGCGGCCATGGCGGCGGCGAGCCCCACGACGGTGCCCGATCCGATCAGTAGCAGCGCGCGCCGCGCCACGATGGCCAGGACCTGGTTCTGGCTGGCGCCGATGGCCATGCGGATGCCGATCTCGCGCGTGCGGCGGGAGATGGCATAGGCCATCACGCCGTAGATGCCGGTGGCTGCCAGCACCAGAGCCAGCACGCCAAATGCGCCCAGCGCCGAGGCGGCCATGCGCGCGGGGAACAATGGCAGATCCAAGCGCCCGGCCAGCGTCCCGGCGGAATACAGCGGCAGCGACGGGTCGAGATCTCTAGCGGCATCCTGAATCAGGCGCAAGGCCTGGGTTGAATTCAGATTGGTGCGGGCCACCAGCACACCGCTGGCGACGTACCAGATCTCGCCCGGGCCCCACCAGGCAGCATTCGGGCGCTCCGCGAGCGAGACGTATTTGCCATCTTCGGCTACGCCCACGATTTGAATGGGCTGGCCGTCCGGGCTGGTCCGAAACCGCTTGCCGATGGGATCCTGGCCGTGCAGCAACTGGTCGGCGAAGCGCTTGTTCACGACTGCGACACGCGTGCCATCCCGCCGGTCGCGGGCATCGAATTCGCGGCCCGTCAACAGCCTGGTTTGCATGGCGCGGAAATAATCGGTACTGACCGAGAAGCTATAGGCGTCGGGCGTATCGGCGGCCTTCGTTATGGGTCTGCCTTCGATGTAGATGTTGTCCGAAGAGAGATTTAGGGAGAGCGGCAGCCAGTCGACGATGGCCGCCACCTGGATGCCCGGTATGGCGCGCACCTTATCCAACAAGCGCCGTTCGAACTCGCGGCCGCGCGCCTCGCTGTAGCCTTGGATGTTGAGATCGAAGGAAGCTGTGACCGCGCCTCTAGGGTTGTAGCCGATGGGCGCGTCCAGCGCGCGTTGCAGGCTGCGCACGACCAGCACCGAACAGACCAGCAGCACAGCGGACAAAGCGACCTGGGTGGCCACCATGTAGTCGCGAAGCTGCCAATGACGCAATCGCTCGGAGATGGCTTCGTTCTTCAGCGCGCCGGCGAGGTTGGTGCGGGCGGCCTGCAAAGCGGGCAGCAGTCCAAACAGCAGCGTGGTCAGGAACGAAACCAACAGCGCGAACAGAAATACGCGTGCATCCGGGGCCGCGCCGATCACCAGCGGAAAATCGGTGGGGGGATGCCATCCGGCCAGCGCGTCGGTGATCCAGACCACCAGGAGCGCGCCGCCGGCTCCGCCCAGAAGGGCAATCACCAGGTTTTCGGTCAACAACTGGCGCACCAGCGAGCCGCGCCCCGCGCCCACGGCCAGGCGCAGGGCAATTTCTTTGCGGCGGTCGGCGGCGCGCGCCATCAGCATGCTAGCGAGGTTGGTGCAGGCTACCAGCAGGACGAGGCAGGAGACTCCGAAAAGCGCCGCGGCGAATCCAATCACGGGACCGCGGAGATAGTTTCCCGCCAGGCCAGTCGGCGTCAGCCCGATTTTCATGCCGTCATCGTCCTTCGGGTACTGTTTCGCGAGGCCGGCCGCCACGCCATTCAATCCGGCTTCGGCGCGGGCCATCGATACACCCGGTTTCAGGCGGCCCGCGACGAAGAAGTTACCGGCATCGCGGTTTTCGAGGTATCCCTTGCCGCCTTCGAGCTGCTTCTGCATCATGGCGGGCAGGAAGATATCGGGCGCGAAGAAGAGCTCGGTTCCGAAGAAGCCTTGTGGGGCGACGCCCAGGATGGTGAAATCCATGCCATTGATTTTCACGGCGCGGCCCACCACCGTGGAATCGGCGCCGAAGCGTTTCTGAAAACAAGGCCAGGAGAGCACGGCCACGGGATGCGCCCCGGGACGCAGGTCGTCATCCCGATGGAGGACCCGGCCGCGCGCGGCTCCCACGCCCAGCATGTCGAAATAGTTGCCGGTCACCAGATAGCCCCACAGGCGCTGGTTGTTGCCGGCCAGGCCGAGACTGACGGGCAGGAAGCGATAGGCTATCAATCCGGACAGGACGGTGTTGCGGTCGCGCAGGTCGCGGTAGTTGGGGAAGGATTGCGTGGGGACCGTGTCACCACCCATTTTGGCGTTGAGCGAAACGATTTCCGAGGCGTTCGCGACGGGCAGCGGACGCAGCAGCGCGGCGTTGATGACGCTGAAGATGGCGCTGTTGGCGCCAATGCCCAGAGCCAGCGTCAAGACTGCCACAGCCGAGAACATGGGATTCTGGCGCAGGCGGCGGAGAGCCAGGCGGAGGTCCAGTTTGAAGCGATCCATGGGCGACACTGAGCACGTTGGGTACCGCCTGTGGCCGCTGCCGCTCAAGCGGGACTTAAAAGTCCCGCCGGCACGCTGAAGCGTGCGCCACGGCCGCGCACCGTTCGGAATCGGGACGGGGACGTTCGTATGCGGACGTAACGGGACCTGCGATAATCGGCACAATATGCTTCATTGCCAGGACGTCAGCAAGCGATTTGGAGACTTTGCCGCGCTGGATCGTATCTCGTTCGATCAGCCGGGCGGTATCCTGGCGCTGCTGGGTCCGAACGGCGCGGGCAAATCCACGCTGCTGAAGATTCTGACCGGATTGCTGGCGCCCGATTCAGGGGAAGTGCGAATCGCGGGCTGCGACGTGGCCAAAGAGCCGCTGCGCGTGAAGCGGTCGATCGGAGTGCTGCCGGAGGACCTGGGAGTATTCGATGCACTCACGGTGGAGGAGCATTTGGAGCTGTGCGGTCCGGTGTATGGCCTAAGCCGCGACGAAACTCGCGCCCGCGCGGACGTGCTGCTGCGCGTTCTGGGCCTGGAAAAAGGGCGCTACACGTATCTCGACCAATGCTCGCACGGCATGCGCAAGAAGACGGCGCTGGCCATGGCGCTGCTGCATAATCCGCGGGTGCTGATGCTGGACGAACCGTTCGAGGGCATCGATCCGGTTTCGTCGGTGACCATTCGCGACCTGCTGATCGCGATTTCGGGGCGCGGCATCGCGGTCTTCCTGACGTCGCACGCGCTGGCGATGATTCCGCAACTGGCGACCGATGTGATGATGATTCGCGGCGGACGGGTGGTGTTCCGTGCGGCGGCAGCGGAATTGGGCCGTCCGCTCGAAGAGCTGTATTTCGACCTGGTGGAGACGCCCCGACAGGAGGACCTGCCGTGGCTGCGCTCGGCGCAATCCTAAGCGGGTTGCGGCGCGCGGTGGGGCGCGACCTGGCGGCTTCGGTGAAGGCCAACAACCTCCTGTTTCTGGGCTTGCTGGGCGGGGCGGCGGAGGCGCTCTTCGTGCTGCTGGGCTTTCTGCTTTTGTTTCCGCTCTCGTCGGATCCGCTGGCCAAAATTCCGCGCGCGCGCCTGGCATTGTGGCCGCTTTCGGGGTGGCAGCGGCTGGGATTGCGGATCGCCAGCCTGGCGCTCAGTCCGGTGGCATGGATCGGCGCACTGATTCTGCTGAAGACGAAGCGGCCGGGATTGGCGCTTGGGTTCTGCGGGCTGGCCGTGGCCATGCAGTCGGCGCTGGCGGTGGGGCGGTACATGGCGAAGCGCGATCCGCATTGGGATTTTCTGGGCGACATCCCGCAGGTACCGGGGCGGCTGGGCGGGTTGATACGCAAGAACGTGCGTGAGATGCTCAGCCTGCTGGACCCTTACGCAGCCGCACTCCTGAGCCTGGGAGGCGGCTTGTACCGGTGGTTCGGCCGGCACCCGGATCCCGCGGCGTCTACGATCATGGGCCTGCTGGTAGCCCTGGCGCTGAGCACCTGCGCGCAGTCCCTGTTCGGATTGGATGGCGATTCCGGGCTGGCGCGCTATCACCTGATGCCGCTGCGCGGCTGGGAGATTCTGCTGGCGAAGGACGCGGCGTTCCTGGCGATCCTCTGCGTCTTGCTGCTGCCTCTCGATCCAGGGCCGGGGCTGACGTTCGGTCTGGTGGCGCTGGCTTTCGGCCACCAGGCTTCCGTGCGGCTTGATCTGCCGCAGCAGCCATGGCGATTCGCGAGCGGGAGCTTGCCGTTCGGCGCGGTCCAGACGGCGGCCGGCGTGGCGATGGGATTCCTCGAACACCAGCAGGGGCTGTGGGTCTTAGGGGCGGCGGCGACGGCTTGCGCCGCGTCGGTCTGGTATTACGGCCAGCAGTGGGAGCGGGCCTGATGCGGGCGGTGGCCGCGATCCTGAAGGCGCTGCGGCGGGCGGTGGGGCGCGACCTAGGGACAATTCAATCCATCAAGGTAAACAACCTCTTCCTGTTTGTGGCCCTGCTGGTATATGGGGCGCTCAACGCGGGACAGCCACCCAAGAGCGCCTATCCGTTCTTTCTGCTACTGGGTTTTCTGCTGCTATTTCCGCTTTCTTCCGATCCCCTGGGGAAGATTCCGGCGGAACGCCTGGCGTTGTGGCCGCTGACGACCCGGCAACGATTGGGACTGCGGTATGCGAGCCTGGCGCTCAGTCCGGCCGCGTGGATCGGCATCCTGATCCTGGCAAGGACCGCGAGACCGTTCGCCGCGCTGGGATTTTGCGGGTTGGCCGTGGCTACGCAAGCGGCGGCGGCCCTGGGGCGGCATGCGGCGCGGCGCGATCCGCATTGGGACCTGCTACGGCACATCCCTCAGTTTCCCGGGCGGCTGGGCGGGCTGGTGCGCAAGAATGTGCGTGAGATCCTGAGCTTGCTGGATCCCTATGCCGCGCTGCTGTTGAGCATCGGCGGAGGCGCGTACCGCGTTTTCGGCAGGCAGCCCGATGCGGAGGCCTTCGCGATCATCGGCCTGCTGGTGGCGTTGACCATGAGCACCTACGCGCAATCGCTGTTCGGCTTGGAAATCGGCGCCCAAACAGCTTCCGGCCTGACGCGCTATCGCCGCCGGTGGGCGCGCTACAGGCCGTGGGAGGGATGGCGCTGGGATTTCAGGAATACGAGCATGGATGGCCGGTGTTGGCGCTGACGGCGGTCGCATATTTCGCCTCGCTCGGATATTACGGACGCCGTTGGGAGCGGCTGGCGGGCGCCTGACGCCAAGAATTTTTCGCGGCGGCGGATATTTGGCGCGCATGCGTATGGCGCGCGGCAGTCTATTCAATGGCTTAGACGAGCCGGAGCGCGGCGATTGAAATGCGGGTCTGGCGGGCATGTCTCCTATCAGTTCCATCAGCAACCTTTCGAGCAGCTTTCTGCAGTCGATTCTGAACACAGACCTTCAAAATAAAAGCGCAACGGGAAGCAGCACCAGCAGCACGGGCACGTCCGCCGCGACGTCGCAGACCGAGAACGGCCGGCTCTCGCCGTTTGCACAGGTCATGAGCACGCTGCAGCAGCTTCAGCAGTCGAATCCGGCGGAGTACAAACAGGTGATGCAGCAAATCTCGACGAACCTGCAAAGCGCCGCCCAGACCGCTTCGGCGGCCGGCAATTCGTCACAAGCGACGGAACTCGGCCAGCTTGCCACGGACTTCGGGAACGCCTCCCAGAGCGGACAACTTCCGAACATGCAGGACCTGGCGCAGGCGGCCGGCGGAGCGCACCATCATCATCATTCCCACGCCGCATCGGGCGATGCGGACAACACGCTGAATCAACAGTTATCGGCTTTTGCGGCCAACAGCACGCAAAACGATGCCACGGATCCGATGGCGATTATCATGAACACACTATCGAGCGCGGGCGTCGGCACGTCGTCGAATGGCTGATCGCCGATAGCGGCCCGCGCCCTGCGATAGACTAGTTGTTTCAATGAAGCAACGCATACGCTCGACGACGGTGCTCTGCATCCGCCGCGACAACAAACAGGTGATGGCAGGCGACGGGCAAGTCACCCTGGGCCACGAAGTCCTGAAATCGTCGGCCAAGAAGCTGCGCCGGATTTACAACGACAAGATCCTGGCCGGTTTCGCCGGCTCGACGGCCGACGCTTTTGCGTTATTCGCCCGTTTCGAGTCGAAGCTGGAACAGTTCAACGGCAACCTGTCGCGCGCGGCGGTGGAGCTGGCCAAGGAATGGCGCACGGACCGGATGCTGCGGCACCTGGAAGCGCTGTTGTTAGTGGCGGACGATAAGAATACCTATATTGTCAGCGGCAACGGGGACGTGATCGAGCCGGACGAAGGCGCGGCTGCGATTGGGTCGGGCGGGCCTTTCGCGCTGTCGGCCGCCACCGCCCTGCTGCGCAACACGAAGCTCCCGGCGCGGCAGATTGCGGAGCAAGCCATGCAGATCGCCGCCCGGATCTGCATTTACACCAACGAGAACATTACCTACGAGGAGCTCGCCTGACATGGTCATTTATTTACCGGCCCAGTCCGTGGACGAGGAACCCATCCTCGACGAGCTCACCCCGCGCGAGATCGTGCGTGAGCTCGATAAGCATGTAGTAGGTCAGGCCGAAGCCAAGCGCGCGGTGGCGATCGCGCTGCGCAACCGCATCCGCCGCCAAAAGCTGCCGCCCGAGATGGCCGACGAGGTGATGCCCAAGAATATCCTCATGATCGGTCCCACGGGCGTGGGGAAAACGGAGATCGCGCGGCGCCTGGCGCGGCTGGCGAACTCGCCGTTTCTGAAGGTGGAGGCGAGCAAGTTCACCGAGGTCGGGTATGTGGGGCGGGACGTGGAGTCCATGATCCGCGACCTGGTGGATATCGCCATCGACATGGTGCGGGAGGAGCGCCTGGAAGAAGTGGCCGACCGCGCCGAAGCCAACGCCGAAGAGCGCTTGCTGGACCTGTTGATGCCGCCGCAAACGGAATCGACAGAAAGCATCGACCGCACGCGCGAGAAGCTGCGGGAACGGCTGCGCGAGGGCAAACTGGACGAGCGCATCGTGGAACTGGAAGTGAAGGACCGGGGCCCCAACATCGAGTTCGCCACCAACGCGGGCATCGAGGAAATGAGCATCAACATCAAGGACATGCTCCCCAATTTCTTCGGCGGCAAGACGCGCCGGCGCAAGATGCGGGTGGCTGAGGCCGCCGATTACCTGGGGCAGGAAGAGGAGCAAAAGCTCATCGACATGGACCAGGTGACGCGCATCGCGCTGGAGCGGGTGGAAACCAGCGGGATCATTTTTCTGGACGAGATCGACAAGATCGCCGGGCGGGAAAGCGGGCACGGGCCGGATGTCAGCCGGGAGGGCGTGCAGCGCGATATCCTGCCCATCGTGGAAGGCACCACGGTGAATACGCGCTACGGCTTTGTGCGCACGGATCACATACTGTTCATGGCGGCGGGCGCGTTCCACGTCTCCAAACCGGCCGACATGATTCCCGAGCTCCAGGGGCGGTTCCCCATCCGCGTGGAGTTGAAATCGCTCTCGGTGGAGGATTTCATCCGGATTCTGAAAGAGCCCAAGAACGCGCTGGCCAAGCAGTACACGGCGTTGATGGAGACCGAGGGGATTAAGCTGAACTTCACGGACGATGCGCTCGAAGAGGTCGCAAGATTCGCGGCGCAGGTGAATCAAAGCTCGGAGAACATCGGGGCGCGGCGGCTGCACACCATTATGGAGAAGCTGCTCGAAGAAGTTTCCTTCGAAGGTCCGGATTTGAAGAAGAAGAACGTGAAGATCGACGCGGTCTACGTGCGCAAGCAACTGGCCGGGATCGTTAAGGATCAGGACCTGAGCCGTTATATTCTGTAGGCCGCGCCTTGGCCTTCGTCGTAAATGGTCACACCGTCCTTCAAAATCCGATGGAGGCGATTGACGCCGAGATAGTAGGGTATCTCGCGGTAATCCGACGCGTTCCATACGATCACGTCGGCGGCTTTGCCCACTTCGAGGGATCCGGCAACACGGGCCGATCCGAGGGCGCAGGCCGCATTGAAAGTCGCCGCGCAAATCGCTTCCGCCGGGGTCATGCACAGGTTTGCGCAGGCCAGCGCGACGATGGACGGCATGCTGTAAGTGGAGCTGAAGCCCGGATGGAAGCCGCTGCCGAGGGCGACGGCGGCGCCGGCTTCAATAAGTGGACGGGCGGACGCGCAGCGCCCGCTGGCAGGCAGCAGCACAGCCATGGTGTTCGACGCGGCGAGCATCCGGGTGTCCTCCGCACTGGCGCCGCACAGACGATCGATGCTGACCGCTCCCAGTTCGACGGCCAGCCGTAGGGCGCCGTCCAGGGGAGATTCGCCGGCGTGGATTTTGAGTTGAAACCCCAGCGCGCGGACCGTCTCCAGGTATCGGCGGATCTGTTCGATGGTGAAGATGGCGCCGCCGCAATCGAGGCCGGCGAAACGGACGCGGGTTCTCTGGCGGATGGTGGGCAGGAGCCCGGCGCTCAGCCATGCCAGATAGCCCCCGGGATCGGCCGCATACGCATCCGGAACGCCGGGGGGCGCCATGAACGTGGAGACGATATCCAGCGGGGAGCGATCGAGTTTGGCCTGTACGCGCAGGATCTTCAGTTCATCACGCTGGTCGAGGCCATGGCCGGAGATGGCTCCCACGGTGGTGGTCCCGTGATGAGCCATGCCATTGACGAAGGGGCGGGCGCGGAATGCCAGCCGTTTCGCGGACGCGCTGCGCAACTTGTTTGCGGCAGATGGCTGAGCGGTTCGGGAGGCGCCGGTTTTGATATCTCCCAACGACGGAGCGGGCCAAACCAAGTGCGCGTGGCAGTCCACAAAACCGGGCATTACCACACGCCCGGTGGCATCGATCTCCTGCGAACCGCGGGCTTGCGCGAGGTTCTCGACACGCCGCGTGAGGCCCACTTCGAGGATGCGCCCGTCCCTGATCAGGAGGGAGCCGTCGCGAATGATTTCTAGTTCCTGAAGAGCGGCGCCGCGTCTGGGCTCCGCGGAGCCGTGCAAGGTGAGCAGTTGCCGCGCCCCCCTGACGAGATAAGTTCCAGACAAGCGGGAGACCTTGCTTTAATATAGCAAGATGCCCGCGCGGCGCCCGTTGAAGACACTCGAAAGAGTTTTGTCAAAGGCCGGGCTAGGATCGCGCACCGAAGCGCGAAGCTGGATCGGCGCCGGCCGCGTGCGGGTAAACGGCAGAGTGATTCAGACTCCCGACCATTGGGTGGATCTCGACGGCGACCGCGTCACGCTGGATGGAAAACCGGTGCGCGGCTCCAGGAAGATCTACCTGCTGCTCTATAAGCCCAAGGGTTATCTAACCACTTACACCGATCCGCAAGGCCGGCCCACGGTGTACGACCTGGTGCACGACGCGGGCGCGTGGCTGGTCCCGGTGGGGCGGCTGGACCTGGATACGACGGGCTTGCTGATCATGACGAACGACACGGAGTTTGGCGAGCGGCTGACCAATCCGGAGTACAAAGTAGCGAAGACCTACCAGGCGAAGTGCGCGGACCGCTTGAGCGACGATCAGATCGCGCGTTTGCGTAGCGGGGTCGAGTTGAGCGACGGTCCTACGCGCCCGGCGCTGGCGGAGCGGTTACGCGATTCCGGCAAATATACGCATATCGAACTGACGATTGGGGAGGGTCGCAACCGCCAGGTGCGGCGCATGGTGGAGGCCGTGGGCAGCAAGGTGATCAAGCTGGTGCGGGTAGCGATCGGGCCGGTGCGCATCGGGGATCTCCAAATCGGGAAGTGGCGGCATCTGACGGAGGGTGAAGTGCGGGCTTTGCGCGGGCGGGACTTAAGAGTCCCGCCCGCACGCTAAAGTGTGCGCCCCCAGGGATACAAACAGAGCTTTTATTCGTAGCGGAGGGCTACTACGGGATCCAGATTGGCCGCGCGGCCAGCCGGCCAGATTCCGAAAAACAGGCCCACGCCGACCGACACCAGGATGCCGGACAGGGCGGCCCACAGCGGCACGGCGGTCGGCAGATTCTGGAAGATCAGGCCGACCAGCATGGAGACGCACCAGCCCAGGAAGAGTCCAATGATGCCGCCAATGCCGGTGAGGACCACGGCCTCCGTCAGGAATTGGACAATGATATCGCTCTTGCGCGCGCCGACCGCCTTGCGAATGCCGATTTCACGGGTGCGCTCAGTGACCGAAACGAGCATGATATTCATCACGCCGATGCCGCCCACCAGCAGGCCGATGGAGCTCAGGATCACCATTACGAGGGCCACGGTGCCGGTGATGCGGTGGAAATCCTCGA
>JBEKIM010000052.1:0-22741 GCA_050011755.1 Bryobacteraceae bacterium
AATTTCTTACCGGGCTGAACCGCCCAAAGCCAAGGTGCGTTCCTCGCAGAGTATCCACCGCGGAGTATGGTCTTTACCCGTACAGGACGGGAATTTTTCCCCAGCCTGCACGCGGATCTCCGCGCCGCATACCGCGCAGCGATAGCGACCGTTTTCAGGACTGGTTTGACCTATTTCACGCATATAGTTAAGGTTACTCCAATTCTAATTTCGGCGCGTCACGATGTTTGCAGCGGCTTACCGAGCCGCGACCGTTAGGGAGCGGTCCCGACAGGCCTTTTTCCGCAGCCTGCTAAACTAAGCCGCCACGATACTCGCCAGGGCTCCCGCCAGCTCCGGGTAACGGAACGTGTAACCCGCGGCCTCAGCCGCTTTGGGCAGCACACGCTGGCTGGCCAGCATCACGTCGGACATCTCCCCGAACATGAACTTGAGGGTGAAGGCCGGCATGGGAACGACGGCCGGCCTGGAGAGTGCGTGGCCCAGCGCCTTAGTGAAATCGGCGTTCGTCGCAGGATTCGGCGACGTCCCGTTGATCGCCCCGCGCACGGGATTTGCGAGGGCATGTTGGATGATCCCCACCAGGTCGTCCAAGTGTACCCAGGACATCCACTGATCGCCGTGACCCAGCTTCCCCCCCATCCCGGCTTTGAAAGGGGGCATCATTTTGGCCAGCGCGCCGCCATTGGGTCCCAGCACCACGCCGGTGCGCAGTTTCACCAGGCGGATGCCTAGCGATTCCGCCAGGTCGGCTTCCTTCTCCCAAGCCACGCAAACATCCGCCATGAAGCCGCTGCCAGGCGCCGACGATTCTGTAAGGATCTCGTCGCCGCGCGAGCCATAATAACCTACCGCGGATCCGCATATCAGCACCGCCGGGCGCTGGCGCGAGGTAGAAAGCGCTTGCACCAGGTGCCGCGTACCGGTGGCCCGGCTTTCGCGGATCTTCTGCTTCACTTCGTCCGTCCAGCGCTGCGCGATCGGCTCGCCTGCCAGGTGAATGACGGCATCGACGCTTTCGAGACTGTCGTCGGGCGGGGGACCTTTCATGGCATCCCAGACATACAACTGTACTCCCGGCGGCAGGTTCGTCCCGGCGTGCCGGCTGAGAACACGCAGTTTATGGTCCCCGCCGGCGAGCGCCTTCAGGAGACGGCGCCCGATGAAGCCGGAAGCGCCCGTAATCGCGATGGTCATGAAACTAGCGTACCGTGAAAGGCGCGCGAACGGCGGATGGGGCGCGTTTCCCTGCGCGCGGTCCTCAAACAATCCGGACCAATTAACTATTCGCAACCCCCGCCGATTAACCTAAGCGCTATTGCCGGCAATGCTGCAAAGCCACTACGATTAATGCAGAAATGAAGGTCCTAACTAATCCCTCCCGGCGCAACCAACGCGGGCACGCGATGCTGGAAACGGCTTTTCTGCTGCCTTGGGTATTGTTCCTGTTCGTGGGCGGCTTCGACCTGGGATTCTACAATTACGCGCTCATCAGCACGCAGAATGCCGCGCGCGTAGCGGCCTGGTATACGTCGCAAAGCCCCACTACCGCGGCCGACGCCACCACCGCATGCACTTATGCGCTGGCGGAGCTTTCCGCCATGCCGAACGTCGGCTCCACGGTGACCACTTGCGCCGCATCCCCCGTAGTTGTCACGGCGACTCAGGTGACAGGCACCGATGGGGCGCTGGCGAGCCAGGTGAGCGTATCCTATACAAGCCCGCAATTGATACCTATTCCGGGTGGATTGACCGGGCAATATACATTCGACAGGGTCGTCCAGATGAGGCTGGTAACGCAATGAGCTACACAAAGCGGCGGGGGAGTTCGCGCGGCAGTACGGTCCTGGAGTTCGCCCTGGCGGGCATTCCCATGATCTTTACATTCATCGGCATCGTCTCGATGGGCCTGACCATGTGGACTTACCAGAGTCTGGCCTACGCCTCCAAGGAAGTCAACCGTTATATCGCGGTTCATGGAACGCATTGCTCCAGCGGCACTAACAGTTGCAACCTTACGGTCGGCAACGTAGCCAGCGCGGCTGAGAATTATGCGATCGGTCTGAGCCCCAGCACCCTGAATATGACATTGACCTCGCCCAGTACGTCGTATACATGCAATCCTATTTCGAGTTGCACATCCAATGCAAACGCGTGGCCGCCGGCCGCCGACAGCACCGTGGGCACCATCATCCAGGTCCGCTTGACCTACCAATACAACTCGGCGCTGGCAATGGTCTGGCCGGGCGCCAAGCCCACCACATTCGGCACTTATGACTTGGGAGCCTATTCTAAACAGCGGGTCTTATTCTAAGGGAGTCATACCAGTGAAACACAGGCGCGAACGGGGGCAGGTTCTGCCCATGGCAACACTCTTGATCATCCTGGTTCTCTCCATGATGGGACTTGCCATGGAAACCGGTATGGCATTCTACATCCGTCAGGAGGCGCACGCCGCCGCGGAATCGGCCGCCATGGCCACCGTACTGGCCGCCATGGGGAGCGTCAGCGGCAGCTCCATGACCTGCAGCGGATCGGGTTCGGCCGGCACACAGTGCTCGTCGACCGCTACTACCTGCGCCGCATCGCCTAACAGCCCGCCACAAACCAATCTCGACAACGGATGTTTGTTCGCTAAGCAAAACGGCTTTACCGTGGGAGGAAACACGGTGGTTAAGATCACCGCGAACAACACCAGTCCGCCGCCGAACAATCCCAATGTGTCGGTGATTTATTGGGCGCAGGTGTCCGTGGCCACCCGGCAGCCGCAACTGTTCTCGGCGCTGTTTAGCAGGTCGGGCCTGTTCACCGGCGCGCGCGCTACCGCCGCTATCGTATCCACCGGCGGTGGCCCATCCGGCTGTATTTATGTGCTGGACAAGACCGCCGACAGGGCCATGCAGGTGGCCGGTTCCACCGTTACTTCCACGTGCGGCATCTTTATCAACTCCAGCGCCACCGACGCACTGGAGACGGAGGGCAACCCCTCTACCGGCAGTTACTATATCAATTCCAGCTCCACTTCCATTGTCGGTCACTATCAGAACAATGGCCAAGGGTCGTTCAATCCCACACCATTGACCGGACAAACAGCCGTCACGGATCCGTTGGCGAATCTTCAGGCGCCCTCAGTCGGTTCCTGCGCGCATACAAACTACAATTGGAGCCAGGGAACCACCACGCTCTCTCCAGGTGTCTACTGCGGCGGCATCAATATCAGCGGCGGCACGGTAACGTTTTCGGCGGGCACATACATTCTCAACGGCGGCGGCCTGACGATCGACAGTGCCAACACCGTGGCTACGGGATCGGGCGTTTCGTTTTATAACACCGCCACCACCGGTTATAGCTATGGCGCGTTGACCATCAGCGGCCAGCCCAGCGTGACTTTTAGCGCCCCGACCTCCGGTTCGCTGCAGGGCATCTTCTGGTTCTCCGACAGGAATGACACAAATACGACCCAGAACCAATGGAACGGCGCCACCAATTCCTCCCTCCAGGGCACCATCTACATTCCTACGGCGTCCCTACTCTATACCGGCGAAAGTACTTCTGGTACCTACACGGGCATTGTGGTGGACAAGCTGGAAGTGAACGGAGCCACTAACTTTAAGGCGGATCCTACCGGCCAGTACACCGGTCTCGGCGGCAGCGGCGGCGCCGCCGCATTCCTGATCGAGTAGCTCACTGTATTAACTTGACTAAACTTCCCTGGAGGGCGGGCAATCATGCCCGCAGTCCGGCTTTTAGCCTACTGTGGTTTCCCCCATTTACTTAAGTGTCACTTCAAAATAAACTTCAGATAGTGACGCGACCCATAATCGTTGACAACCTTGCGGGGCTGACTTTACGATGGTGCGCATGGTCCACCGTTACGTACCTATACTAACTCTACTCACTCCGCTCATGTTGCAATCCGCAGGGACCCCTCGTATTGCCGAGAGCCTTCGTAAGTTGCCATTGGCCTTTGAAAAGAACAATGGACAGGCTTCCAAAGCTACGGACTTCTTGGCGCGCGGGGCCGGATACACTGTTTCCCTTTCCCACGGCGATGCGCATGTATCCCTTCACCGCGCGCGGAAGAACGATGTTCCCGCGTCGATCGACCTTCGCCTGGCCGGTGCCGCTCACCCACTGATTGCCGCCGGCCGGCAGGCGCTTCCCGGTAAAGTGAACTACTTCATCGGTAACGACCCTGCCCGCTGGCGTACCGGTATTCCAGCCTTCGCGCGCGTGGAATACTCCGGCGTCTATCCAGGCGTGGATCTGGCCTATTACGGTCGCCAGGGACATTTGGAGTACGATTTCATCGTTGCTCCCGGCGCCGACCCGTCCGCCATCCGGATGGATCTGCAGGGCGCGCGCAGCCTTCATATCGACTCGCTGGGCAACCTGGTGCTCGAAACCGGCACGGATCCCATCAGCTTTCAGAAGCCGGTCACTTATCAGGAAATCGCCGGGCAGCGGCACGTAGTGGCCAGCCGCTACAAGCTGATCGCCGCGAACCGGATAGGCTTTTCGCTGGGTTCCTATGACCCACATTACCCCTTGGTGATTGATCCGTCTCTCTCCTACTCCACCTATCTGGGCGGATCCGGCTTCGATTATGGTACGAGCGTGGCCGTCAATTCCAATGGAGACGCCTACGTCACCGGACATACTTCGTCCCTCGATTTCCCGACCGATAACGCAGAGGAAAGCTTCTTTCCCGGCTCCTCCGCGATCTTCGTCGCCAAGCTATCCTCCAACGGCTCCAGCCTGGTTTATGCCACCTACCTGGGAGGGTCCATATACGACTATCCGTATGGCATCGCTGTGGATTCTACCGGCGCCGCGTATGTGACCGGCCTGACGGAATCCTCGGATTTTCCCGTGATGAACGCGTTGTATTCATCGCTGCAGGGCGGGGAAGACGCCTTCGTCACCAAGTTCAGCCCGAACGGAGAGACCCTGGTGTATTCGACCTATCTGGGCGGATCTGGCTCCGACAACGCGCTGGGAATTGCGCTCGATTCGAATAACGACGCTTACATCGTCGGGTCCACGCAGTCGAGCGATTTTCCAGTTACTTCCGGCGCTTACCAGACTACCCAAGGGGGTTCTTGCTCCTTTGTGACGAAGATCAATGCGGGAGGTACGGCGCTCGATTGGTCCACTTACTTCGGCCAGAGCTGCAGCGCCCAGACCACCGCCATTGCGGTCGACTCACAACACGCCGCGTACTTGACGGGCGCAGCTTTCCCGGGTTTGCCGGTTACCGCCGGCGCGCCCCAGGCTACTTTTGGCGGCGGCGAGCACGACGCCTTCATGGCCAAGCTGGGTAACGCGGGCGCCACCCTGGTCTATTGCACATATCTCGGTGGCAGCCAGACCGATAGCGGCGCCGGCATTGTGGTGGACGGCAGCGGTAACGCCTATGCCACCGGGTTGACCCAATCCACCGACCTCCCGGTAACTGCCGGGGCCCTGCAAAGTACTTCTGGCGGAGGCTACGACGCGTTCGTGGCCGAGTTGAACAGTACTGGTACGGCCTGGCAATATCTCACTTACTATGGCGGCCAGCGCGATGACTACGGATATGGCATCGCCCTCGACTCGAGCGACAACGTTTACATCGCGGGCTACACTCTTTCAAACGATCTGAATTCCACTAAGGCTGTACAGGGCACTCTCGCTGGAAATCAATACGTCTTGTACAAGGGTACATCCAGCGGCAAGACCTGGACCGCGTCCGATACGGGGTTGCCCTTCACTCCGACGGTGGTCGCAGTAGATCCGGCTTCCGATACGCACTGGATTTCAGCGACTCCCGAAGGCCTGTATGAAAGCACCGACAGCGGCGTCCAGTGGACGGCCATCAGTCAGTTCCTGGGTGCTTATATGTATGGCGTGGCCTTCAGTCCCGCCGGCGGAACGGTCTACGCCAGCAGTTTCACCAATATCTACTCCAGTTCCGATAGCGGGGCCAGCTGGACCTTCCAGGGCGTGGCGCCATGTGCCGCATCGAACCTGGCGGTAAGCCCAAGCGCGCCCACAACGGTTTTCCTGGGTTCTTCCTGCGCGGCGCAGAGCTCGGATGGCGGCCAGAGCTGGTCAACCCTGAACGGCGCGCTCGAGGGCGCTTACTTTACCACCCTCGCGATCGGTCCGGCCGCGCAGCCTTACATGTATGCCGGGACCTACTCCGGCCTGTTCAGCAGCACCGATGGCGGCCAGAGCTGGGCGATGGTGAATCTTGCAGGCCTGCAGTACCCGAGCGTCACCTCGGTGGCCATCAATCCTACTACGCCTGCCGATGTCTACGCGGTGGCAAACGGCAGCGTCTACGCCAGCACGGATTCGGGCAACACCTGGACCCTCCAGTCCACGGGGCTCACCGCGCAAGTCAACTCTCTGACGATCGCTCCATCCAGGCCATCGGTGCTCTATGCGGGTACCTCGGCCGGCGTGTTTGTCAGTTCCAATAGCGCGGCATCGTGGAAAGTTGCGGGCGAGTCCGCCGACAATATCTCGCTGGTCGTCGCGGACTTGCTGAATTCCGGCACCGTTTATGCCGCCACCTCCGTGAACCCGGATGCCTTTGTGGCCAAGCTCAACCCTGGGGCCACCAAAGTGCTCTACTCCACCTATCTGGGCGGCAGTGGCCTCGACTACGCGCTCGCCGTTGCGGTCAATTCCAGCGGCAACGCCTTTGTCACAGGATCGGCGCAATCGCCCGACTTCCCTTCCACGAAGGGAGCCTTCCAGACCGCCACCGGCGTAATGCGGACTACCGCGTTCGTCGCCAGCATCGAAACCAAGACGCCTTCCTGCTCCTTCAACGCCTCTCCCAGTTCCGCGTTCCTGTATTCGTCCGGAGGTTCGGCAAACTTCAGTATCACCGCGGCCAGCGGCTGTAAGTGGACCGTCAAGCCGAGCGCTACCTGGATCACTGTGACCAGCAGTGGCGGACCCGGCGTGGGCGCCCTGGCCATCAACGTCGCAGCCAATACCGGAAAGGCCCGCACGGGCTCAGTGGACATCGGCGGCGAAAGCATCTCCATCAGCCAGGCGGCGTCCGGCTGCAGTTATTCGCTCTCCGCCGGCGGTCTCGCCTTCCCCCAAACGGGCGGCGCTCAGACCATCGGTGTCACTGCCGGGAAGAGTTGCAAATGGGAAGTCACGGGACTCCCGCTGTGGCTCACCGTGACATCCGGCGCAAGCGGCACGGGCAATGGCAACGTCACGCTGACTGCCTCCCCCAATCCGTTCCCGAATTCCAGGGGCGGCTTCCCAACCATCGCGAACGTTCCGCTGGGAGCCAGCGAGAGCGGCACGTCGCAGTAGCTCACACCCGCCAGAACCAGCCGCGGCGGTACATGCCGAACGCGATCAGCCACAGCAGCAGCGTATAGCCGATCGCGTAGAGCAGGGAAGCGTTCATCGGCGATGCCAGGGGCACGAACACGGCGCGATAAAGCGCCTCGCGCCAGTGCATCGCCGAGAGCGCTTCATCCAACAGTTCCGAAATCATGTAGACCGTTATGGCGTTCATCCCCATGATCACCAGCGGCTTCACCGCGCGCTTGTAGCCGCGCCCGTCCACCAGCCACAGGCAGATCGCGAACACCACGAAATCCAGACCTGCCATGAAGAGGCTGAATGAGCTGGTCCAAAGCTTCTTGTTGATCGGCAGCCAGATATCGGCAACCAGACCCAAGGCGATCAGGATGTTGCCGCACACGAATAACCAGGTGGTGCGTTCGGCGAGTTCCCGCCGCAGCCGCAGGATGTGGCCGGCCATGATCCCGAACAAGGCGGTTGCAATCGACGGGAGCGTGCTGACGATGCCTTCCGGGTCCCACGCCTTGGTCCCCGCATAGTTGTGCCGGCCCAGCACCATCTGATCGATATAATTCGATAGGTTATGCCCCACCGCCAGGTCGCCCGCGCCGTAGCCCGGCACCGGAACCAGCTTCATCAGCAGCCAGTAACTCCCAAGTAGAGATACGATCCATATGATTTGCCCGCGCACTCCGGTCGTCAGATATATCGCCGAGGCGATCAGGTAGCAGATGGCGATGCGCTGCAAGACACCCAGCCAACGTTGTGTGGATAGGTTGAGCGGATATGCATAGACCACCAGTCCCAGCACATATAAAATCGCGGCCCGCCGCAACACTTGCAGGAATAAGGTGCGGCGCGCGACTCCGGCCGCCATCCGCTTCCCGAGCGAGAGCGTGATGGCCACGCCCACGATCCACAGGAACGCCGGAAAGACCGTATCGGTCAGCGTCCAGCCATTCCACTCTGAGTGTTGTAGCGGTCCGTAAGTGTGCGCGCCATCGCCCGAGTTATTCACCAGCACCATGAGCGCCATGGTGCCGCCGCGGAAGACATCCAGCGAAACGAGCCTGGCCGCGGCTGGTTGCGCCGTCTGATCCATGTAAGCACCATAGCAGGTTGTGTCGTGGCGCACGCTTCAGCGTGCCGGCGGGACTTTTAAGTCCCGCTCTTGCATAGCGGCGAATGTCGCGGCGACTCTGTCACGCCAAACCAAGCCAAGTTTGAATAAGCCCTGTGCTTGCCATGAGTTACGGCCAAATACCGAAGTGTCCCACGCTCCCGCCGGGATAATTACGAACCAAACCGAACTTGCGTCCTAACCCATTTATTTGCAATAGATAACCCCCGCCCGGCGGATGCCCCCTGAAACCCGCCTCAACTCTTGCGATAATTAAGCTTCATGGGCGCGCCCGTCGCAATCATCGGAGGCGGCATCTCAGGTCTGTCTACCGCCTATTACCTGGCCAAAGCCGGCGTCGCGTCCACCCTCGTCGAATCGCGCCCGCGGCTCGGCGGCGTAATTCAGAGCGAGCATGTCGCCGGATGCGTCATCGAGGCCGGCCCCGATAGCTTCCTCTCCCTGAAGCCGGCGGCCATGGATCTGATCCGTGAATTGGGCCTGGCAGGCGACGTCATCGGCTCGAACGATCACCTCCGCGTCACTTACGTCTGGAAGGGCGGCCGCCTGGTCCCGCTGCCCGACGGCCTGCAACTCATGGTGCCCACCAAACTGATGCCGCTGCTCACCACCCGCCTGCTGAGCTGGCCCACCAAGTTTCGCATGGGCATGGAGCTTTTTCATCCGCCCGGCCGCCACCCCGAAGATCAATCCGTGGCGCAGTTCGTCGCCTCGCACTATGGCCCGGAAGCCGTCGACTATCTCGCCGAACCGCTGCTCTCGGGTATCTACGGGGGCAGTCCCAGCGCGCTCAGTATCAATAGCGTGCTGCCCCGCTTCGTCGAGTTGGAAGCCAAATACGGCAGTCTTACCAAAGGCGTGTTGGCCGAGTTGAAAGCCAATAAGGCGCAGGCCAGGCGCTTACCGTTGTTTCGCACGCTCAAGAGCGGCCTCGGCCAGATGGTGGAGGCCTTGACCGCGAGCCTCAATGGCCATACCACTGTCCTGCACCGCCGCGCCGAATCCGTGGCACGGTCCCGCGACGGCTTCCGCATTCAATTGGAAGACGGCTCGCTCGAATGCGCCCAACTGGTCCTGGCCTGCGAAGCGCACAATGCAGCCACGCTGGCGGCCGGCCTGGACGGTCGGCTGGCGGATCTGCTCGGCGGCATCGCCTACAGTTCCTCGATGACGGTAGCGCTCGGCTTCCCCAACAGCGCCTTCCCGAAGCCGTTGCAGGGCTTTGGTTTCCTGGTACCCAAGCGCGAGCGCCGCCGCCTGGTCGCGTGTACCTGGGTGGGCACCAAATTCTCGCATCGCGTGCCCGATGGGACCACTCTGCTGCGCTGCTTTCTGGGCGGTATGGACGATGCCGGCATCCTCTCGGAAAGCGACGACGCCATCCTCGCCGCGGTGGTCGAAGAATTGCACGATATCGCGGGATTTCGTGCCGCGCCGGCCTTCTCGCGCATCTACCGCTGGCCGCGTTCCATGGCGCAATATACCGTCGGCCATCCGGCGCGGCTGGCCGAAATCGAAGCGCGGACCGCAGCTATTCCGGGCCTCCAACTCGCCGGCAATGCCTACACCGGCATCGGCATCCCGGATTGCATCCGCATGGGCAGGCAGGCCGCCACGGCCATTTCGAAAGCCTTGTGCCCGGTTTGATCCACACCTACATACTCATGAAAATCCCCGTTCTTTGTTGCACCGCCATCGTCGCTTTCTTCGTATTGTCCGCCGCCGCTCCGGCCGCCGACTCGTTGCCGGGCATGCCGCCCGTGCTCGACAAGCGCGACATCTACTCGGCCGACGCGGCCGGGGATCTGAGCCCCGTAGTCCGCAAGTTTCCTCCGCGGATCTATGTGCCCAATAGCGGCAGTAACAGCGTGGATGTCATCGATCCCAAGACTTACCGGATTATCAACCACTTTCGCGTGGGCCGCCAGCCGCAGCATGTCACCCCGTCTTATGACCTCAAGACCCTGTGGGTCCTCTGCGACTTAGGCGATAGCATCACCAGCATCGATCCCGTCACGGGCAAAAAGGGCCGCACCCTGAAGGTGAAAGATCCCTATAACATGTACTACACGCCGGATGGCAAATTCGCCATCGTGGTGGCGGAGCGCATCCATCAACTCGATTTTCGGGACGCCCAGACCATGCGCCTGGTCAAGTCCGTTCCGGTGCCCTGCCGCGGCGTCGATCACATGGACTTTTCCGCCAACGGACGCTACCTGATTGCCAGTTGCGAATTCGCGGGCGCGGTCGTAAAGGTGGACGTGGAGTCGCAAACCGTCGTCGGCACGCTCGACCTGTCCAGCGGCGGCATGCCGCAGGACGTCAAGCTGTCCCCCGACGGCGAAGTCTTCTACGTGGCCGACATGCAGGCCAATGGCGTCCATCTGGTAGACGGCGAGCATCTCCGCATCCTCGGATTCCTGCCCACCGGCAAGGGCGCGCACGGTCTCTATGCCAGCCGCGATTCAAAGGTGCTCTATGTCTCCAATCGCGAAGAGGGCAGTATTTCCCTCATCGATTTCGCCTCTCGCAAAGTCGTTCGCAAGTGGGAGATCCCGCACGGTACGCCCGATATGGGAGGCGTTTCCGCCAATGGCAAGGTCCTTTGGCTCTCAGGCCGCTACAGCAAGGAAGTGTACGCCATCGATACGGACGACGGCCATTTGCTGGCCCGCATCCGTGTGGGAAAAGGTCCGCACGGGCTGTGCGTGTACCCTCAGCCGGGGCGTTACTCGTTGGGACATACCGGCGTCTTCCGCTAAGCGCTTGTACAGCTAATTTACAAATTCTTCACCAACTCTCCATCGCCGCGCTGCCATACTGGCTGATATGAAACCAAGATACTGCGCGATGGTGCTGGCGTGCCTTGCCGCGCCGTTGCAGGCGCAATCGATCTTCAAGGTCGTGCCGACTCCCAACGGGAATCATGGGGTCCGTAACAACAACCTGATGGCCGTATCGGCGTCATCGCCTTCCGATATCTGGGCGGTAGGCCAGACCACCATCCATTTCGACGGCATGAAATGGACCGCATTCTCCGCGCCCACCATCGCGGGCGATAACACCAGCTACCTTGACGGCGTCGTGGACGTTTCATCCGCCGAAGCTTGGGCGGCCGGCATCGTAGGCATCGGGACCGGTGCGCCGAACCATGTGATCGAGCACTGGGACGGTACCGCATGGAGCGTCTTTCAAGGTCCCGCGTTCGGCCCGGGCGATCAACCGGCGATCTATGGCATGACCGCGGTCTCCGCCAACGACATCTGGACCGTAGGCTCGCTGCTCACGGACAACGAACTTCTACACTCCCTTTTCGAACATTGGGATGGCTCCGCCTGGACCGCCTACGCCGGCCCTTTCTACGGGTTCTTCCGCGGCGTATCGGCCGATGCGCCCGACGACATCTGGGCGGTGGGTTATTCGGGCCTGAACTTCGTGACCTTCTCCCAGCATTTCGACGGTACCGCGTGGAAGCTGGTCCCCACACCCGACGTGGGCACCGGTCCCAATATGCTGAATGGCGTCGTGGCGCTGGCGCCCAACGATGTCTGGGCCGTGGGCTATTCTACGGCTACCGAAAAGCCGCCGCAAGGCAAATACGATGTGCCCTCGAAGACCCTGATCGAACACTACGATGGAACCGGCTGGAGCGTGGTGCCCAGCCCCAACGTCGGACCCCACAGCCAGTATCAGTCGAACAAGCTGTACGGCGTCACAGCCGTTTCGGCGAACGATATTTGGGCTTTTGGCGCATACGAGGCGGCCAGCGGCAATGGAAATCAGTCGACCCTGGTCCTGCATTGGGATGGCACGAGTTGGACGCTCGTTCCCAGTCCCAGCCCTGAGCCCGGCGACTTCCTGGACGACATTCTCACCTCTGGCGTGGTCACCGCGCCGGGCAGCGTCTGGATCGTGGGTTCGGAGGATCCCGCCGCCCAAGGCAAGCCGGTCACCGCGACCTTCGTTCTCCACACCACGGGCGGGTAGATAAAGCGCCGCACAAGCATTGCCGGACGAGTGCGGTGACACCATAGGCTGCGCGTGGCGAGGGAGCCGGCGCTATGAGGAGGCTATCATGCGCAGCGGACTAAACGGCGGATGGATTTCGCGGCCTTCGCCGCGACGTCTTTGGCAGTGCACCGGCCTGGCATGGCTCGCGTGCGCATTGGCGACGGCGGGCATGGCGCCGGCAACCGCGGCGACGGAAACGGTCATCCACAACTTTGGGACCTTCCCCAACGGCGCAAACCCTTACGGAACGGTCATCCGCGACGCGGCCGGAAATCTGTACGGCACCACGTATCAGGGCGGCGCGCACAATCTGGGTACGGTGTTCGAACTGGAGGCCAGCGGGAAGCTCAAACTCTTGTACAGCTTCCAGGGCGGCGGCGACGGAGCTAACCCTTACGCCGGGGTGACCCGCGACGCGGCCGGGAATCTTTACGGCACCACCTACTACGGCGGCGCGGCGAATGCGGGGGTGGTTTATAAGCTGGAGCCGTCCGGCCAGGAGATGGTGCTGTATGCTTTCACCGGCGGACCCGACGGCGGCAGCCCGTACGCCGGGGTGGTCCTGGACGCGGCCGGCAACCTGTACGGGACGACTTACTTGGGCGGGATGTACGCCAGGACCACGAATCTAGGCGTGGTGTACAAGGACCAACTCCATGGGGCAGCCCGCGTCAGCGTAGGCATTAGCGTTGGCGATACTGTAGAAGAAATCGAAATATGCGGCGCTAAAGCCGCCGAGGGTTCCGGAACCGGGATTGAGCTGAATCCCGTATGTCGAGAGGTTGGCGCCGGTGGCGAAGCTCTGATAGAAGTTGGCTCCCGAGGGATTGGTGCCCACACTTTGGCACAGCAGTTGAGACCGTGCCGGAACTGGGAGCAAGAATAGTCCTACCAGGATTGCGGAGGCCAGCGAGCCGCGAAGCCCTGCCGGGCGTCGTCTCGCGGGTTTCTTGCAAAAGCATGGCGCGCGGAATGGCGCGCAGATACACTGGGTACATCATGAAATGCATTTTTGTGGTGTGCCTGCTGGCCGCATACCCAGCCGCCGGCGCCTGGTCCGCCGACGATCAGCCAGCCACCTTGAGGATCGATTGGAACAAGGTAACCCGCGACTCGCAGACCGTGCCTACGCTGCAGGTGGTCGTCAACCCGCCGCTGCGCCATGGATCGCCGATCAATGGCCGCGTTTACGAAGAATTGAAGCGCCTGGGCGCCGATTACGTTCGCTACGTGCCCTGGCTTCCCTATCCTAAACTGGCCGTGGCCGAACTGCGCGCCCCGGATGCCGACCGGACCTACTGGGATTTCTCCCTGATCGATCCCATGACCCTGGACTTCCTGAATGCCACCCAGGGACACCCCGTGATCCTGAACTTCAGTACCATTCCCGCATGGATGTTCAAGACTCCGGCGGAGGTCAAGTATCCGGACGATTCCGATCAGCCCGTATGGAACTATACGCAGGGAACCGAGCTGCGCGATCCGACCCTGCGGGAGTTGAGTGACTATTACGCGCGCCTCGTCAGTTGGTACACGCAAGGCGGATTTACCGACGAACTCGGCAAGCGGCACACCTCCGGCTACCACTACAAAATCGACTATTGGGAAGTCTTCAACGAGCCCGATTTCGAGCACAACATGACGCACGAACAATATACGGAGCGCTACGATGCCGTGGTTGCGGCCATTCTCAAAGTGGCTCCGGGCATGAAGTTTGTAGGTCTGGCGCTGGCCGAGCCCTCGCGCAACCCGCGCATGTTCGAGTACTTCCTGAATCCGAAGAACCACCGGCCGGGCATTCCCCTGGATATGATTTCGTATCACTTCTACGCGGTCCCCTCAGCGGACCAGGCGCCGGAAGTGCAACAGTTTACCTTCTTCACGCAAGCCGACAAATTCCTGGACATCGTGCGCTACATCGACGCCATCCGCCAGCGCCTGTCGCCCGCCACGAAAACGACCATCGACGAAATCGGAGCGATTCTGGCCGGCGATCCGGGCCAGCCGGGCCGTCCGCCGGATCCCATTCCCAATTCCTATTGGCACCTGGCGGGGGCAACTTATGCGTACGTTTTTGCCAATCTCGCCTCGCTGGGCATCGATATCGCCGGCGAATCGCAGTTGGTCGGCTATCCCACTCAATTCCCAAGTGTCTCGATGGTGGATTGGAACACGGGCGCGCCCAATGCACGATTCCGCGTGCTGGAACTCCTGCACAAATACTTCGGACCCGGCGCTAAGCTGATCGAGTCCTCTATCTCCAATCCGTACCTTTACGCACAGGCCTTCCGCACCGGCGCGGGCAAACGCGAATTATTACTCATCAGCAAGCGCGACCGGCCGATGACTGTAAACCTCCCGGAACCCGGCTCGTGGGAGTATGTCGACCAGGTGTCCGCGGCGGGTCCGCCGGCCTGCGTAGCCTTACAAAACTCAGTCACCCTGAATGGATTCACGGTAGGCGTGCTGACATTTCCGTAGCCCGCATCCAGCGGCCTGCCGCGCGCATCGAAATTAGGGATGCCTGATACCGCTTTACAAGATTCCGCAGTTCAACATCCCGTATTGGATGTGATTCGCAGCCGCTGGAGCCCGGCGATCTACTCACCCCGCACCGTGGAACCGGAGAAGCTTCTCACCATGCTGGAAGCGGCCCGCTGGGCGCCCTCGAGCTACAACGAGCAGCCCTGGAGTTTTCTGGTGGCGCGCAAAGAGGAGCCTGAAGAATTCGCCCGTATGCTGAGCTGTCTGGTTCCCGGGAATGTCGCCTGGGCCCAGCATGTTCCGGTGCTGATGATCTCGGTGGCCAAACTGCATTTCAACCATAGCGGCGCCGTGAACCGTCACTCCTTTCACGATACCGGAATCGCCACCGGCTTCCTGATGCTGCAAGCCGCGGCGTTGGGTGTGCTGGCGCACGGCATGGCCGGCTTCGATGCCGCAAAGGCGCGCGAGTTGTATAGCATTCCGGAGTCGCACGAAGCGGTGGCGGCGATCGGCCTCGGTTATCCCGGCGACGAGCAGGGCGCTCCGGAAGAATTGCGCAAGCGCAACCAGCGCCACAAACCCCGCCGGACGTTGGAACAGTTTGTCTTCGCGGGCCGGTGGGGAGAGCCGCTTAAGCTGTTATGAATCTGCAACTGGATGGGAAGCTCGCGCTGGTGAGCGGCTCCACGGCCGGCATCGGTTTTGCGATCGCCAAGGGGCTCGCCGCCGAAGGCGCCCGCGTGATCGTAAACGGGCGCACCGAAGCCCGCGTAACCGCCGCCTGCGAGGCCATTCGCCGCGCGCATCCCGAGGCGCGCCTTGAAGGTTTCGCCGCGGACCTCTCGCGCGCCGCGGATGCCGATGCCGCGTTTCGCCGATTCCCGGATCTCCAGATCCTGGTCAACAATCTCGGCGGCTACGAAGTGAAGCCCTTCGCGCAAATCACCGACGAAGACTGGCGGGCCATCATCGAAACCAATTTCATGAGCGGCGTGCGCCTCAGCCGCTATTGGCTGCCGAAGATGAAGGCCTCCGGATGGGGACGCATCATTTTCATTTCGAGTGAATCGGCGATCAATATTCCAGTGGAAATGGTGCACTACGGCGTAACCAAGACGATGCAACTGGCGCTCTCGCGCGGGCTGGCTGAAACGACCTCCGGCACCGGCGTGACGGTGAATTCGGTTCTGCCCGGTCCCACGCGATCCGAAGGCGTGGAAAAGTTTATCGCGGACGCCGCCAAGGCGAATCACATCTCCCCCGCGGATGTCGAAAAGGATTTCTTTCGCACCATCCGGCCGAGTTCCATCATTCAACGCTTCGCGACGACGGATGAAGTCGCCGCGCTGGTGGTGTTTGTGGCCAGCCCGCTATCATCCGCGACCAACGGCGCCGCGCTGCATGTTGATGGCGGAACAGTACGCTCGATCCTATAGCGGACGGCGGATCCTTATTCTACTCCGCGATACTCGATCACTACCAGGGTGATGTCGTCGGCCTGCGGGGCGCTCTCGGTAAACGCGGCGACGGCGCTCTGAATGGCCTCGTGCAGCGCGTGGCAAGAGCCGGCCTGGTTTTCGGCAATTACCTGGCGCAGCTTGTGCCGTCCGAAGAATTCGCTGCGCAGGTTCTGAGCTTCTGTCACGCCGTCGGTGTAGATCACGATTCGATCGTCCGGAACCAGCATCGCCTCGCCGGTATCGAATTCCGCGGACTCGATCAAGCCGACGGGAGGGGACGTCGCGGCCAGCGATTCTATGCCGCCTGCCTGCCGCACGATCAGCGGCGCGCAATGACCGGCGTTGACATAGTGCAAGCGTCCGGTGCGCTCCAACAGGCAATAGAAGACGGTGGCGTATTTCTCGCCCGCGGTGCGCTCATTCAAGAAGACGTTGATGCGCTCCAGGCGCTTGCCGAGCGCCGTGTCGCCATGGCTGACGGCCAGGAACGCGCCTTGCAGCAAGGAAGCCAGCAGCGCGGAACTCACCCCCTTGCCGGAGACATCCGCAACCACCGCCGTCCAGGCGTGCGGGCCGGCCGGAATCACATCGTAATAATCGCCGCCCACCTGGTGCGAGGCCACGCTGCTGCCGCACGCGCGAAACCAGCCTGTGGCGGGCAGGCTGCGCGGCAGTAGGCCTTGCTGGATAGTACGGGCCACGTCCAGCTCTTCCTCGATCCGCTGCTTAATGCGTTCCTCCTCCAGCAGGCGGGCATTTTCGAGGATGGTGGAAGCTTCGATGGCCAGGGTTTGCAGCAACTCGCGGTTCCCTCCGGCGAGGTCGGCCGTCGTCAGGCGCGAGTCCATGTAGAGCACGCCGGCCGTTTCTTCGGCGGTAGAAAGCACGTTGGTGGCATCGCCGCGCACCTTGCTGATGCGCACCAGGGGAACGGAGATGACGCTACGCAATTCCAGGTCGACGATGCTGCGCTCCGGCCGGAACTCGCCGGTGCCTTGCGGATCGAAGTTCATCGAGAGCAGGTCGCGGCGCTGTTCGAGGGCGCGCTTGATCACGTGCCGGGGAACGCGCAGGTCGCCGGCGGGAAGCGTGGCGCCCTGCCGATTGCGGGCCACGCGGGTCTCCAGTTCGCCGTCGGCGCGCAGCAGCAGAAAACCGCGTTCGGCGCCGGTAATAGCCAGCGCCGCATCCACCACGGAGTTGAGCACATCCTGGAGCGACAGGCCAGTCTGCAGGGTTCGCGCGACATCCAGAATCGCGCGCAGTTTGGCCAGGTTCGCGCCTACGCCCGCCGCACTGCTGGCCGGTCCGGATTTCCCGTGCGCGCCGAACTGGTCGATCAGCCGGTTCAACTCGGCGCCCTTCGTGGCAAAGACGAGCTGGTAGGAATCGGGAAAACCGAACTCGATGCGGTCCGAGTTGCGTAACGCATGGCTTTCCACGCGCTTGCCGTTGACATAGACGCCGTGCCGGCTGCCGGCATCTTCAATCTTGTATTCGCCGCCCTCCCGCAGGATGCGGGCATGCAGGCGCGAGGCACGGCTGTCCCGCAGGATCAGGTCGTTGTCGGCTTGCCGGCCGATTTTAAAAGGCAGCGGCGCCAGATCCACCCGCGTGCGGTGGCCGCTGGGATCCACGACGATGATGGAGGCCGAAGGGGCGATCTCCGCGGTGCTGGTATCCATCAGGCGGTGCGCTTGGCGCGGGCACGATGCGGAGCGCCCGGCGCCGCGGTCCCCCCGGTTGCGGCCGGCGCGTCCGCCAGCCCATGCTGCCGTGCCCTGTCCAGTTCGAGCGCGCGCAACGACTGGCAATGCGCGCAGTATCCGCCCACCTCGGTGCGTGCCAATAGGATTTGAAAACCGAAATGGCTTTCGATCTGCTTGCGCAGGCGTTGCAGGGGTTCGCCGAAGAATTCCTCCACCTTGCCGCAGCGCAGGCAAATCACGTGCGCATGTTCCTGTTTCAGGCGGGTTTCGTAGTAGTGCTGGTCGCCTTCGTGGTGCATGAGGTCGAGCTCATCCACCATACCGCCGGCTTTCAGCATTTTCAACGTGCGATAAACCGTCACGCGATTGAGCTTGGGATCTTTTGCCTTGGCCAGTTGGAACAGCCGCTCGGCATCCAGGTGCTCTCCGGTCTGGTCGATCAACTCCAGGAGGATCTGCCGCTGCCGCGTGAGGCGCACGCCTTTTTCGCGCAGCGAGCCTTTGATCGAGTCGAGGGGCATGGCAACTTCTCGCATTGTAGCAGGGCGCACGCGCCGCGCACGGTTGTGACGGCCGAATGACATGTATGATTAAGTATAGTTTAATAATAATTATATACCATGATTTATAGTTGATGGTAAACTAAAGCGCATGAAGAACTGTTCGCATAGGTTCGTCGGAATCGCTGCAACGTTTTTTCTCGCCGCCGAGCTAGCCCATCCTCAAGGCGAGACGACCAGTGCTATCGCTGGACAAGTGGTTGACCCATCCGGCGCGGCGCTGAGCGGCGCCACGGTCCGCCTTACGGGTTTGGGGAGCGGCATCCAACGCTCCGCCCAAACCGGAGATTCCGGCCGTTTCAGCTTCTCCCAATTAAAGCCTGGCGATTATTCGGTCGAGGCCGCCGCTCCCGGATTCGAGCGGCAGCGCAAGACGTCCATTACCGCCGCCGTGGGCCAGATCCAAACCGTCGATTTTGCGCTTCCCCTGTCCGCCGCCGTGCGCCAGAATATCGTCGTTACCACCGAAGCGCCGCCGATCGACACCCGCAATGCGAACACGGCAACTACGCTGGCGGCGGATGCGATCGCGAATCTCCCGAACCCGGGCTCCGATCTTACCTATCCGGCGCAGTTCGCCCCCGGCGCGCTCATCAATACCGCGGGTAGCGGCAACGATTTCGTCGGCGCACAGAACGGATACGGCAACGTGGAGATCAACGGGCTGCCGGCGCTCTCGAACGCCTTCGTGGTGGACGGGCTCGAGACCAACGATCCGCTCACGAACCTGAACAGCGGCCTGGCGACCAACCTGGTGTTGGGCTTGAACTCCATTTCGGAGGTGACCGTCAACACGACTTCCTACGCGGTCGATCAGGGCCGCTATGGCGCTTCCCAGATTAACTATGTGACGAAGTCGGGCGACAACAGCTTCCACGGCAATCTGTATGAGCTATGGAACGGTTCGAAGTTAAACGCGGCCGATTTCTTCACGAACGCCACGCCGGGCAACCGGAAGCCGCGCTCTACCGTGAACCATTTCGGCGGCAGCCTGGGGGGGCCGGTGCGGCGCGACCGGCTGTTCTTCTTCACGGACTACGAGCAGTTGCGTATCGCGCTGCCCATCGTGAGTCCGGTCACCGTGCCTACCGCGGCGTTCGCGGCCTATGTGCTGCGGCAGCTCCCGCGGGGCGGGGTGGATAGCGTAACGGGCGCGGTCTACCCGGGCGAACCGCAACTGGTGCCGTTTTACAGCAACCTGTTTTCGCTCTATCGCGGCGCGGGCGGAACGCCGTTGGCGGTGCTGGGCTGCCCTCTCAATCTGGGCGGCACTCCCGCCGGCGGCGCGCCTCCGGATGGGAATGGCTGCGCCCTGCGCCGCAGCGTATCGCAATCGAGCGGGGATCACGAACAGGTGGTCACTTCCAGGCTCGACTACAATATCGATGCCGCGAATACGACCTGGTACCGTTTCCAGTCGGATACGGGCCTGCAGGCCGCCTATACCGACCCCATCAATCCGCTTTTCGATGCCATCTCGTCGCAACCGCTCTATTCCTTCGCGGCCGGCTATACGCACATTTTCAATCCACAACTGGTGAATTACTTCAATCCGGCGTTCTCCTGGTACGAGAGCCTGTTCGGCCCAGCCGATCTCGCCAGGACGCTGGCTGCTTTTCCGATTGTCCTGGAAGGGACCGGTTCCAATGCTCCTTTCACCCCGCTAGGCGGCTTGGACGATAACTGGGTACAGGGACGCCGCGCCACGCGCTTTCACCTCAACGACAGTCTCTCCTACGCCACGGGCCGTCATGACTTCGAGTTCGGCGTCAGCTCGCGGCGGTTACGCATCAACGACTTCGATTTCGGTACTTACACGACGCCCTTAGTCACGTACACTACGCTCCCGCAATTCATTTACGGTGTCGCCTCCACGGCTACCCAAAGCTTTCCGCTGGCGGCCTCGCAGCCCTTTAACTATCTCAACGTCGATTTGTATGCACAGGATTCCATCAAGGTTACCGGCAAATTGAACTGGACGTTGGGTGTGCGTGAGGCGCACAATTCCGATCCGGAGAATCCCCATGCACTGATCGCGCGGCTGCCGGGCTCGTTCGCATCGCTCGCGCACGATGTCAATCAACCCCTTAGCGAAGCCATCGAAACCGGTCTCACGCATCTGTTCCCGGCGACCCCATGGGCGATGTGGCAGCCGCGCACGGCCATCGCCTGGCAGTTCGCGCCGGGGTGGGTGCTCCGTACCGGCTTCGGCGTGTTCTCCGACATCCTGCCAGGTAGCGTAGCCGATCTGGTAGGCTCCAACCCTCCGTACGTCAACACGTTCCAGGGCGGTCTGTTGGGATCGGCGGGTGGCCTGGCGATCGCCCCCGGAGTGCCGGGGAGCGCCATCGGAGCGGCCGTTGCGGCGAACCAGGCATTCCTGCGCGGCTTCCAGCAGGGCGAGTTGTCGTGTGCGTCCGCGCTGGCCAATCCCGCGCAATGCCTGCCGCCCGTCGCATTGAACGCGGTGCCCGACGGCCGGCTGCGCGCTCCATACTTCCTTCAGTGGAGCTTCGGTCTTGAGCACCAGGTTGGAAACGCCGGCAGCGTGCGCGCGCAGTATGTGGGTACGCGCGCCATCGACCTGCCTTACCAGACTGAAGTGAACGGATATCAGAACGTGTGCGCCGGCTGCTTCGCTCCCTTTCCTTACGGGCAGCCCGCCGACCCTCGCTTCGCGGCCGTGGATCAGCTCGCCACCGGCGCGAATAGTAACTATAATGGGCTGCAACTTACTCTCCAAAAACGCTTGATGCGGGGCCTCGAGTTACACGCCAATTACACCTGGAGTCACTGCCTGGACACCGTTTCAAACGGCGGATTCCTTTCGTTCTCGTCGGCGGGCATCTTATCGCCGCTTCCGGGCGAGCTTTGGCGGCAGTACGGCAGTTGCGATTACGACGTCCGGCATAACTTCAACGCCTCGTATGTCTGGGAACTACCCTTCCGCACCCAGCGATCCCGGCTGAGGGCCATGATCGAAGGCTGGCAGATCTCCGGCACGGTGTTTGTACACAGCGGCCTCCCGTTCACCGTGCTGAGCGCACCGTATAGCGCGAACGGCCGCGGCATCGTGGAAGGCGGCGGGCCGCAGTTCGCCAGCGTGGTGCCGGGCGTGCCGCTCTATGCGAACGGCCCGATCGCCGGTGTGACCCAACCCGGCAGCATGCAGTGGCTCAATCCGAACGCGTTCGTTTCAGCAGTCGATCCCAGCACCGGCGCTTGCTACGGCGGCGACAATCCGGCTCACTGCCAATTCGGCGATCTGGGGCGTAACAGCTTGCGCGGTCCCGATTTTGTATGGAGCGACATGTATATCACGCGTCATTTCCGGTTGCGCGAAGGGCTGAAGCTGCGCATTGACGGGCAGTTTTTCAATGTACTGAACCACCCCAATTTCGCTTTGCCCTCGGTAATTGCCGGCATCCCCGGCCAGTCTTCCACGCAGACCGGCTTTGGGGCGATTACATCCACCACCTCGCCGCCCACGGGATTATTGGGTGTCGGCTTGGGCGGCGATAATTCACCGCGTATGATCGCGCTGCAGGCGAAACTGGAATTCTGATCCTCGCCGTGCAAAGGTTCTCACGCTGCCGGCTCTCATGCATGGACCCGTTCAGGCTCCCTCAAATTGCCCAGATTAGCCCCAGCGCGGCTGCTCGTCCAAACCGATCCCCAGCGCTGTCTTGGCCACCACTTCGTGCGTCAGGAAGGAATTCGCGGGGTGAATCCGGCCGAGCCTGGCGTCGCGCAGCAAGCTTTCGTAGCCGGCCGAGCGGAAGATGCCGGAGCCGCCCGCCACGTCGAGACCCAGATCGACCACGCGCCAGGACCCCTCCACCGCGTGGTATTTGGCGGCAAAGATTTTCGCGGGCCACGCCGCGTCATGATCCACGCCGTTCGACCAATCGTCGGCGATTCGCTCCAGATGAGGCCCGATCGACTCCAGTTCAATCACCATTTGTGCGATCGTGTGTTGCACCTCGGGATGATAGGCCAGGGAACGCGACAGCGCCACCGAGGATTTGCTCTTGGCCGAGTCTATGCTTT
>JBEKIM010000053.1:0-22687 GCA_050011755.1 Bryobacteraceae bacterium
GCGAAAGGCGCCCAGCATGGCGCTGGTGACCGCGCCGGAATGCTGCTTTTCCACGCCGCGCATCATCATGCAGAAGTGGCGCGCTTCGCAGATCACGCCCACTCCCACCGGATCGATCAGTTCCTGGATGGTTTGCGCGATCTCCTGGGTCATGCGCTCCTGAATCTGCAGGCGGCGCGCGAACACGTCCACCAGGCGCGGCAACTTACTCAGCCCGATGACGCGCTCGCGGGGGATATAAGCGATGTGGATTTTGCCGAAAAACGGCAGCATGTGGTGCTCGCACATGCTGAAGAACTCGATGTCCTTCATGATGACCATTTCGTCATACTTCACACTGAACAAGGCGCCATTGACGACCTTATTCACATCCATCTGGTAGCCGCTGGTGAGAAACTGCAGCGCGCGTTCCACGCGTTCGGGCGTGCGGGCCAGGCCTTCGCGGCTGGGGTCCTCGCCCAGGCGTTCCAGCATCTGTTTCACCAGCGGGGCGATCGGCTGGTCCACCGTCGCGGCATCCGCCTTGGGGGTCATCACTTTTACGTTTGCTTTATTCGATTTCATGGGCTGCCACTTCAAATGCGTTGCGGCTGGTTTCGGCGACAGCCACGCGTTCGAGACGCGGCCCCTCCGCCGGAAACACCGTACGCCAATTTCGTTTCAACCGCCGGACCACTTCGCGCCCCAGGTTTTCGGATGTCGGCACGGCCGCGCGGAAGGCTTCCACCTCTTCGTTCAAGTTGCGGTGCTCGAACGGTTCCAGTACCTGCCGCCGTACCAGGCCGTCCAAAAGATCGAGGTCCACCACGCGGCCGGAACGCGGCTCCAGCGGACCGCCTACGGTCACCGCGATTTCGTAATTGTGGCCGTGCCCGAAAGGATTATTGCACTTGCCGTATAGAGCCCGGTTCTCCGCATCGCCAAGCTGCGGGGCGTGCAGCCGGTGGGATGCCGAAAAGCGGTACTTGCGTGTTACGTGGATCACACCGCTCATTGGGCCTCTCCAAAATACTCTACGTAAAGATCCGGGGTCTCGTAAACACGCACGCCGTGCAACCTGGCGCGTGGCCCGTTCAAATGCGGCTGCAGGCGATTCCAGATATCGATGGCTATATTCTCCGGGGTGGGGATGACGTTCGCGAACGGCGCGACTTCGCGGTTCAGGAAACGGTGATCGTAGATCTCCACCACCTCGCGGTTCAGCGTCTCCTTGAGCGCTTTCAAATCGAGCACCATGCCAGTGACGGGGTCCGGCGAGCCCTCCACGGTAACTTCCAGAACATAATTGTGGCCGTGTCCGTGGGGATTGGCGGCGGCGCCGAACAGCGCGCCGTTCTCGGCGTCCGAGAGCAGCGGATTCCGGCAGACGTGGGAGGCGGAGAACTCGACTTTACGGGTAATCAGCATGCAACCTGATTGTTTGATGCAGCAATCGGGACGGAAGTACACTAAAATTATAGTTGCCGCGTATGCAAAGCGTCAAAATCGATCAATTCCTCAAGGCCGCGATCTTGGCGTTGACGGCCCTTCTCGTATTCGTTCTTTATAGCTCTATTCACGAACGGATCGTCACGGTGGGAGATTCCGCCCCCGATTTCCAGATCACAACCGACAATGGCCAGAAGATTTCTACCGCGAGCTTCGGCGGGCGTCTGCTGGTCTTGAATTTTTGGGCCACCTGGTGCCAGCCGTGCGTCGAGGAAGTGCCCTCCCTGGACGAGTTCGCGAAGGAGATGGCCGGCTCGGGCGTGGTGGTGCTGGGGGTCAGCATGGATACCAATCCCAAGCTGTATCGCGATTTCCTTTCCCGGAACCACATTTCGTTCTTGACCGCGCGCGATCCGGGGGCCAAAATCAGCGCCGATTACGGCACCTTCAAGTATCCCGAGTCGTACATCATCGACTCCCGGGGCAAGGTGGTCCAGAAAATCATCGGGCCGACCAATTGGACCGACGGCAGCATGGTCAACGCGGTCAAGTCTTTCCTGTAAGCCCGCATCCGCCCGACAGCATCCCGTTGGCAGCTTGATGAAAGTGTCTAACTTCGAGCGTGTCTGAATTTTGGGGTTCCCTCCATAAAACGAGCCAATCGGCGCGCTCCCGCTTGGCTGGTGTTGCGCATTGGAGTTACGGTTAATACGATGCGAAATATCCTTTTTCTCTTTGCCGCTTGTCTGTCTGGGGCTTCCTACTATCCGACCCGCCTGGACGATCCAAAAGCTGTGTACCTTACGCCCGGCGACGGCATCGCCGATGCCACCCAGGCGATTCAGCAGGCCATCGACAAAGTTCAGGAAACGACCCAGCAAGGTATCGTTTTTGTCCCGGAGGGCCGCTACCGGCTGACCAAAACGGTTTATATCTGGCCAGGAATCCGGGTGATCGGGTATGGAGCCACGCGGCCCGTTTTCGTTCTGGGCGAGAACACGCCAGGCTACCAGGACCCGGACAAAGAGCGCCTCATGATTTTCTTTGCCGGCAGGCGGCCCAGCCCGAACGCACCCCCGCCGGATGCCAATCCGGGAACGTTCTATTCGGCTTTGACCAACATCGACCTGGAGATCCAGCATGGCAATGGCGGCGCGGTGGGAGTGCGGGCCCACTATGCGCAACACTGTTTCCTGGCCCACATGGACATGCGCATCGGGTCCGGCCTGGCGGGCATCCACGAGGGCGGCAATGTGGTCGAGGACGTGAGTTTCCACGGCGGCAGATACGGCATCTGGACCGGTACGCCTTCGCCCGGCTGGCAACTCACACTGGTGGATGCCGCTTTCGACGGCCAGCGCGAATCCGCGATCCGGGAGAGCGCGGCGGGCCTCACGCTGATCCGGCCGCACTTCACGAATGTTCCCACGGCCATAGCGATCGATCCGGGCTCCCCCGACGAACTCTGGGTGAAGAACGCCCGCATGCAAGACATATCGGGCCCAGCCGTGATCGTCAGCCTGGAGAAGAATCCGCGGACCGAGATCAACATGGAAAACGTGGTGTGCCAGCGGGTGCCGCTGTTCGCGCTGCTGCGCGAGAGCGGCCGCAAAGTAGCCGGCCCGGAGAGCCTCTACGAGGTCAAGGTCTATTCCCACGGCCTGAACTATTCCGATATCGGCGCCACGCCGCAGACCCGGGACCTCTTTGAAACCGTGCCCCTGGCGGCTCTGCCGGAGCCCGTGAAATCCGACCTTCCCGCCCTCCCGCCAGCCGGCACCTGGGTGAATATTCGCGAGTTGGGCGCCAAGGGCGATGGCTCCACGGACGATACCGCGGTATTTCAGAAGGCCATCGCCGCAGATCGGGCCATCTACCTGCCTTCGGGCAAGTACGTAGTCACGGATACGATCGCGCTCAAGCCGGACACCGTGTTGATCGGACTGCACCCGGGCGCCACCCAAATCGACCTGCTCGACGGTACGCCCGCATTTCAAGGAGTCGGCAGCCCCAAACCCTTGATCGAAGCGCCGAAAGGCGGCGCCAACATCATGATCGGCATCGGACTATACACTAACGGGATCAATCCGCGGGCCGTGGCCGCAAAGTGGATGGCCGGCAAGGATTCGATGATGAACGATGTCCGGTTCCTGGGGGGACACGGCACCAACAAGCTGGACGGCAGCCGCGAGAATCCCTACAACAATACGCACACCGCCGATCCGGACTTGAATCGCCGTTGGGACGGGCAGTATCCCAGCCTGTGGGTGACCGATGGCGGCGGCGGAACCTTCTTCGATATCTGGACGCCCAGCACGTTTGCCCAGGCGGGCATGCTGGTCTCAAACACCGCGACCGAGGGCCGCGTCTACCAGATGTCGAGCGAGCACCACGTGCGCCACGAGGTGCAGTTGCGGCACGTCTCCAACTGGCGGATTTACGCTTTGCAGACGGAGGAGGAGCGCGGCGAAGGCGGCTTCGCGCTACCGCTGGAAATCGCCGACTCCAGCAACATCACGCTCGCGAACTTTCATATCTACCGGGTGATTTCAACCTATCAGCCATTCCCCTGGGCCATCGAGATTTCGAACTCCAGCAATATCCGGTTCAGGAACGTGCACTGCTATAGCAATAGCAAGGTGGCGTTCGATGCCGCGGTTTACGACCGGACGCACCAGGTCGAAATCCGCCAGCGCGAGTTCGCATGGCTCACGGTCTCAGGCGATGCGCCCACGCCTCGTGCGCGACCGCTTTCGCCGGTGCTGGCCGCGGGCGCGAAAGTGGAAAAGCTGGCAGGCGGGTTTTACAATATCTCAGGCGGCGCGGCCGATCCGGCCGGCGATTTCTATTTCGTGGACCCGCACTGGCAGCGCATCTACCGATGGTCTGCGGCTACGCATCAACTTGCGACGGTCAGCGACAGTCCGCTCGACCCGGTCAACCTGGCTTTCGATCGGGCAGGCAACCTGATGGTGGCCTCATACAGCGGCAAAGGCATCGTCTACGTCTTTAAGCCCGGCCCGGCAGGTGACCAGATCGCGATCCTGAAACCGGAGCCTTCCGTGCCGCAGTCCGGGATGACTCCGGTGCTGGCAGTTGGGGACTGGCGCCTGCAGGTGAATCCCGAAACCGGAGATCCGGCCGCCAGACCCTATCAATACCTTTCTCCGGATGGGACGACCTTTCTTTCGGCGGGCCAGGATTTCGTGAACGGCGCGGTGAGTTGGGGCGTGAAGAGCGCCGATTTGCTGCGCAGTTTCGGATTATCGCGCGCTACTCCCGGAAAGCCCTTCTATCTGACCAGCGAGGCGGAAGTGCGGACCTGGTCGGCCACGGTGGCGCCCGACGGCAATCTCTCTAACTTGAAGATCTTCACCGAGCAGGGCGGCGAGGGCGTCACGGCGGACGAGCAGGGCAATGTGTATATCGCGGCCGGGCAGATCTACGTGTACGACACGGCTGCCCGGTTGATCGACACCATCGAAGTCCCGGAACGTCCTTTGCAGGTAGTGTTCGGCGGCAAGGACCGCCGCACGCTCTTCATTCCCGCGCGCACGTCACTCTACGCGGTGCGCACCAAGAACCGGGGTCAGTAGACGAAGCGGGTTCACCAACGCGCATGCACGCCGGCGCGAATTCGTGCATCGTAGATGGCGCTTACCGCACAGAGGGTTTCGGCGTTTAGCGGTGGCAGATCCGAAGCCGCGCAGTTATCGGCCACCTGAGCAGGCCGCTTGCCGCCGGGGATCGCACAGGTGACCGCATCGAACGCCAGAATCCAGCGCAGCGCGAACTGCGCCATGCTGACGCCGTTCGCCAGCGGACGCAGTTCCTCGACGGCGGCGAGAGCCGTCTCGTAATCGACGCCGGAGAAGGTCTCGCCCACATCGAACGACTCGCCATGCCGGTTGAAATTGCGGTGGTCGTCGACAGGGAATTGCGAATCCGGACGCAGCTTGCCGGTGAGCATGCCGCTGGCCAGCGGTACGCGCGCCAGGATGCCCACCTGACGCTTGCGGGCCTGCTCGAAGAACAACTCCGCCGGTCGCTGGCGGAAACAGTTGAAGACGATCTGGACGGTCTCGACGCCGGGATACTCGATGGCCTTGAGCGCCTCTTCCACGCGTTCCACGCTGACGCCGTAATGGCGGATTTTGCCCGCCTCGACGAGGCGATCCAGCGCGCCGAAGACTTCCGGGCGGTAGTAGACATCCGTCGGCGGGCAGTGCAGTTGGACCAGATCGAGGGAATCGGTGGCCAGATGGCGAAGACTGTCTTCAATGAAGGCCGTGAGGTTCCGCGCGTTGTAGCCATCCGCGGTGTGCGGCGACAGCCGGCGTCCCGCCTTGGTCGCGACCATGATCGGCTCGCGGCGCTCGCGCCGGAGTTGCGCGATCAGGCGTTCGCTGCGCCCCATTCCGTACACGTCGGCCGTGTCGATGAAGTTCACGCCGCAATCGATGGCCTGATGCAGGGCGGCCATGGATTCGGCGTCGGTCACGTCGCCCCAGGCCCCGCCAATGGCCCAGGCGCCGAAACTGATTTCGGAAACATTCCAGCCGGTACGGCCAAGCGCGCGATAGTGCATGATCCCAAGATACCCCGGGGGCGTGGCACGCCGTCCCGCCTGGACATATACTCGACCTGTACGCGATGGAGGAAATCGGTCAAGATGCAAGACGAAGATGTGAAACTCGCGCCCGGGCGGCGGCAGATCGCCCGGGTGGCCGCGCTCGCTGGAGCGTGGCTGGCCTCCCGGCCGGCATTCGGAGCCGCGCCGCAGGCCGCCGCGGGCACTCTTTTGAACGCCCGTGAGTTCGGCGCCAAAGGCGATGGAAAGAGCGACGACACCCAAGCGGTCCAGCGCGCGATCGACGCCGCGGCGGAGCGCGGCGGGGCCGTCTTCCTGCCGCCGGGCGTGTATCTTTGCGCGGAACTGCAGATGCGCCCGCACGTGTCGCTGACCGGCATTCCGGCCTGGGATTACGAACAGGGATTCGGCTCCGTGATCCGGCTGGCGGACGAGCATGCCGGCGGGCTCCTCAATATCACCGGCGCGTTTGGCGTGACCCTCGACGGATTGTCTCTGGACGGCGCCAGGCTCGGCCAGGGGGTTCACGGTGTGTGGCTCAATAAGCCGGACTACGGCAAGCAGGAGGACACCTTCCGCATCGAACGCTGCCAGATCGCCAATTTCAGTGGCGATGGCGTGCGGCTCACGCGCGCTTGGTGTTTCTCCATCCGCCATTCCATGATCGCGTACAACGGCGGCGACGGCATCTCCCTGCGCGGCTGGGACGGTTTCTTCCTGGACAACTGGCTTTCGGGAAACCATGGCGCCGGGTTTGCCGCGCGCGAAGAGAACGCCTCGTGTACATTCACCGGGAATCGCATCGAATGGAACCGCGAGGGCATTCTGATCGTGGGCGGCAACGGCTACAACATTACGGGAAATTTCCTGGATCGGGCGGGAACCTGCGGTCTGGGGGTGCTGGGCGGTGAGCAGATCGCCATCACCGGCAACTTCATCAAGCGCAGCGGTAAGAATGCGAAACCCGCCACTTACGATTCGTCCCAAGTCCGGCTGGAGCGAGCGCGCGGAGTCACCTTTTGCGGCAACAACCTTCAGGTCGGGCGGGATGACGGCGGCGCGGGTGTCTGGTCGCCCTCCTACGGCATCGTTTACAAAGAACTGCAACACTGCGTGATCGGCAACAACGTCCTGCACGATGGCGCGCTCGAGCAACTGCTGGTGGATCTCGGGGGGCACGGCGAGGGCGCGGTGATCAAAGATAACCCCGGGTGTCTTTCGCCGCACGCCATCCACTCCTGATCTTAATTGGCGCTCAAGCACAACTGAATATGGAGGAGCCGGTTATGTCGGCAGGCAAGCCGTGGAACATCTGCAAAGGAGGCCTGACGGCCCTATTCTTAGGGCTGGCGGGCGGGGTGGCGCGCAGAGTATCGTGGTGGATGCCGCGCCTTCCCATGCGGTGAATGCGTTCAGTCCGGTCCGGGCGCTGGGCGGAGCGATCGACCGTCTGCGCGGCGGAAGCACAGAAGAGGAAAACGAGCGGCATACCGAACGAGTGCTCACCGGCACGGCCTTGCAATAGCTTCTGGGCGCCGGCTGGCAAACCGTGACCTATCGCCAGAATACGGAATTGATGATCGAAGCGTGGCACTGGAACCCGCGCGGCACCTGGAGCAATTCGGCCAGGAAAGAGGGATATTTTACGGGCAGTGCGGAGCCCACAGGCGAGAAAATCCTGCACTCCTGGGCCTACCCGCTGGCGAATTATCCACCGCTCGGCCTGCTGGGCACGGCCGTCGATTTCGAAATCGAAGGCCGGCCGGCGCCGGCGCTGGGCGAAGCCATGACGACGCGGTTCCGCGTCGTCGACCCCGAATTCTTCCAGACCATGCGCGTACCGTTGGCCAAGGGGCGCGCTTTCAAAACGGGCGATGCGCATGAGGCGCACAGTGTGGCTATCGTTTCGGAAGCATTCGCGCGGCGGTTCTTTCCCGGCGAGGATGCCATCGACAAACGCTTTCGCCCGCACTTCCCCGGGGGCGACGCGTTCTGGTATCCGCGATCGGACAACCTGCCGCTGCGCATCGTTGGAATCGCGCGGGACGTCCGCGACAACGATATCGATACCAGCGAGACGCCGCAGATGTACTTGCCTTATGCGCAGAATCCTTCGCGCATCATGCATTTGCTGGTGCGCACCTGCGGGGTCCGCTCGCTTGGACCGCGGCGGTGGGCGGGGCGATTCTGTCCATCGATCTGGACGAGCCGCTCTTCGACGTGAAAACGCTCGAGGAAGTCACGGCGGAAACCTTCTCCAGCCAGAAGGCATTTGCGGCGATGCTGAGTGCCGGGTCGGGGTTGGCTCTATTACTGGCGGCCACCGGGCTGCACGCCCTGTTGGCCTGGTCGGTGTCCCGGCGGACACGGGAAATTGGGATCAGGATGGCTATCGGCGCCGCGCCGGCGGATGTGGTCAACATGGTGCTGCGGCAGGCGTTGCGGCCGGTCGTGGCGGGCGTTCTGGCAGACGCGGCCGGTGCGCTTGGGCTGCTCGCGATACTCCGCGCGCAAATAGCCGGTGCGGAAGCGTTCGACCCCGTCGCCTTCGCACTCCCGGCCGTTGCCTTGCTCCTCGTGTCGATGGCCGCGTGCGTCGCGCCTGCTTACCGGGCCGTGCGGGTGGACCCGATTGCCGCCCTGCGAGCGGAGTAATCGGGAACAGAGATACGCCCAGAGCAATGTGTGCGGGCAACCGCCGCGCCCACGGCATTCCGGGCAAAACCTACCCATCGGGATGTAGCGAAGGCTTTGGACGAAGCCTCATCCCAGCGGCAATACTCTGGCGCGGGGCCTGTCGGACCAGTCGAGCGTGACGATGGCGCCCTGGTTTAGCTGGGCCTCGCAATCTTGAGGAGCTCCGAGAAGGGCCGCACTTCGTGTCTCCGGCACAAGCGGTTCGCCACGGAGAAGCACCACGCTTGGACCAGCTTGCCTGGTGTACGCAAGGATCTGCGGGAAATCCAGATCGTTTGTCAGAAGCACGAAGGCATGTTGACGGGCATAGCGACATATTTCGTGGTCTCTCGCGGAATTAGGGCCGACTGAGGGCCAGTGGACCACTACGTGCGCCGCATCTTGAAGAAAGCTAACCCAACGCAGCGTTAGGTTCATATCGATGAGAATACGCATTAACTCGCAAGCCGGACCTCGTGTCCCTGAGCCAGGAGTGCGGCGAAGTTTAACGCTTCGCGAATATCCCACTCTTCGATATATCGGAAATCGGCAAGCAGTTGCTCAATCGTGCGGCCAGCTGCCAGCGCCTCGACGATCATGCCGACGGTAACGCGCATCCCGCGGATGCACGGCTTGCCACCCATAACTTCAGGATCCATCGTAATGCGGTCAAATGGCTGCACATCGCAATGATAGCGAAGGTATGCCACGAAGTGATATGTGGGCAGCTGTCCGCTCTACGCCGGTTGCGCGTCTTCGACGCTTACTTTCGCCGGAACGGCAACGCCAGAATCAAAAATAACATCAGCGCTACCGCATCCCCTGCCAGAATATACACCGGCCACGGTCCCAGATAACTGAGCAGCGACGCGGGCGGCTTCACCCGCAGATACATATAATTGGTCCGGAAGACGGCGTCGAATGTCCCCACCACAACCGCGATCGCATTCAGCACCGCGAAAGCCTTCCAGACCGATCCAGGCCGCAGCCGCGCCTGCCTTCCCCAGATCAGCGTCAGCACCGCCACGATTACGCCGACATGCGCCAGAAAGAAGTAGATGCTGGGGTACGACAGCAGCGGCGCCCAAAGATCGGGCGTCAACACGGCCATGCCGCTGCCGGCGATCGCCCCGAAATAGGCGAATTCGAAGCACCACTGCACGCGCCACAGGGTAGCCACAATCGTGAGCCAGAGTGTGAAGTCGCAAAGCTGCAACGGCAGCCCTTCCGGAAATCGCCATCCTTCGAAATGCAGCTTGTAGCCGTACCAGATCAGCTCATTCACCAGCAGAAACACGCCCAGCGCGATGCGGACCCTCCGCGCGGCCGACTCGCTGCGCCGCGCTACCGACGCCAGTCCCGCCGAAACCAGGGGCACCGCCGCAATAATCGCCAGATGCGCCGGTCCGAACAGATGAAAATCGGTAGCCATTATACCTGCGCGTCCGCCAGCGCTAGTGCCTCGTCGAGCGCTGCCACACCCGCATCGATCTGCTCGCGTTCGATAATCAGCGGCGGCGCAATCACGAAGTGGCTCAGCCACGAATTGATGGCCACGCCGTTTTTCAGCATGGCCGCGGCCACCCGATCCACCACCAATGGCTTGCCTGCCATCTTATCGGCCTTGGTATTGAATGGCTCTTTGGTTTGCCGGTTCTTCACCAGTTCGACGCACCAGAACAGTCCCAGCCCGCGCACATCCCCAATCGAAACGTGCTTGTCTTTGAGTGCCCGCAGCCGCGCCCCCAGATATTCGCCCATCTCCCGCGCGCGATCCACCAGGCCCAGCCGCTGCATCTCGCGGATGGCCGCCACGCCCGGCGCCAAGGTCATGGGGTGCGCTTCATAGGTATGCCCGTGCGCGAAGAAATGATCCTCGAAATGCGCGGCGATCTTCTGCGTGGTAGCACACAGGCCCAGCGGCATGTATGCCGACGTGATGCCTTTCGCGGTGACCAGGATATCGGGCTGCACGTCCCAATGGTCGACGGCGAACCACTTGCCGGTGCGTCCCCAGCCGGTCATCACCTCGTCGGCGATCAGCAACACGCCGCGGTCGGTGCAAATGCGGCGCAGGCGCGGCATGTATTCCGGCGGCGGAACCAGTACGCCATTCGTGCCCACCACCGGCTCGACTACCACCGCGGCCACGTCGTTCTCGTTCTCGATCATGTGCCCCACGTAGTCCGCGCAGGCGATATCGCAGCCCGGATAGGTGTGCTTGATCGGGCAATCGTAACAGTTCACCTCCGGCGCGAAAATGAAACCCTGCCCCTTGGCGCCCGGTTCGGCCGGCCAGCGCCGCGGATCGCCGGTCGCCCCGATCGACGCCATGGTCGATCCGTGATACGACCGGTAACGCGCGATGATCTTGGTGCGGCCCGTGTACATGCGCGCGATCTTGAAAGCCGCCTCGTTAGCCTCCGTGCCCGATGTCGTGAAAAAGAACTTCGTCAGACCCCGCGGCAGAACCTCCAGCAGCAGCCGGCTCAATTCCACCCGCACGCCGGTCGCGTAGCCGGGCGCGATATAAGGCAGCCGGCGGGCCTGCTCCTCAATGGCCCGGATCACCGCGGCGTTCTTGTGGCCCAGATTGACGCACATCAATTGCGCGGAGAAATCCAGATAGCGCTTGCCGTTCACATCGATGAAGTAGCAGCCATCCGCATCCACGATATGCAGCGGGTTCCAACTCTTCTGAAAGCGCCAGGTGCCGTAATTCAGCTCACGAGTGAAGCGGACGATATCCTGCGACGAAAGAATTTCGGGCATGAAACGAAGCTGACATGCTTCGGTCCCGATTGTCAAACCCGCGCTACAATCGCCTTCATGCCGCCGACTCTCGAATCCAAAACCGCCCTCGTCACCGGCGCCAGCAAGGGCGTGGGAATGGGCATCGCGCTCGAACTGGCGCGCCGCGGATGCCACATCGCGGTCAACTACAATAGCGACGCGCGCGGCGCGGAAGCCACCACCGCCGAAATCCGCGCGCTGGGCCGCCAGGCGATCGCTATCCAAGCCGACGCGGGCCTGGCGCCGGACGTGGACCGTATGTTCGCAGAAGTTCTCAGCCAGTTCCCGCGCCTGGATATCCTGGTGAACAATGCCGGTACCCAAACCTGGAAGGCGCTCCTCGACCTGGAGGAAGCCGAGTGGGATCGGGTGATCCGCACGAATCTGAAGGGATGTTTCCTGTGTACGCAGCGCGCCGGGCGCCACATGCGCGAAAACGGTGGCGGCAGCATCGTCAACATCGGGTCGGGCTGCAACAAGGTAGCGTTTCCAAACTTGTCCAACTACACGGCCAGCAAGGGCGGCATCGAGATGTTCACCAAATCGGCCGCCATTGAACTGGGCCGCTACGGAATCCGCGTGAACTGTGTGGCGCCCGGCGCCATCGAGATCGAACGCACCATGCAGGAAGCTGCCGGCTACGGCAAGACGTGGGCCGCCGTGACGCCTCTCGGCCGCGTGGGCCAACCGCTCGATGTGGCGCGCGCGGTGGCGTTTCTGGCCAGCGATATGGGGGACTTCATCACCGGCCAGACGCTGTTTGTAGACGGGGGACTATTCAGCCAGCCGGTGTGGCCTTATTGATAGGATGAGGCGTGCCCCAAAGGCCCGCGGAATGATGAAGCCGCCTAAAACCGCCGCGAAGAAGTTCTATCGCACGCTGTATTTCCGCGTGATCGTCGGGATTCTTCTCGGCGTCGTGCTGGGAGTCGTTTCCCCGGCGGCTGCCGGCAAGATGGAGCCCCTTGGACTTGGCTTCATCAAACTGATCCGGATGATGATCGGCCCCATCGTCTTCTTCACGGTAGTAGGGGGCATCGCCAGCATCGGCGACATGCGCAAGCTGGGCCGCGTCGGAGTGAAAGCCCTTTTGTATTTCGAAGTCGTCACGTCCATCGCACTGCTGATCGGCTTGCTGGTGGTCAATGTCATCCAACCCGGCGCGGGGATGAATGTGGACGCAACCAAGCTGGATGCCACCGCCATCCAGGCCTATGCCGTCCAGGGTAAGCATCTGAGCTCCGTTGACTTCGTGATGAATATCATCCCCAGGACGTTCATGGGGGCCTTCGCGGACGGAGATATCCTGCAGGTTCTGCTGCTGGCTATCCTGGTCGGGCTCGCCCTGGCCTCCCTCGGGCAGGCGAAAACCCTGATCGCCGCGTGCGACAAGATCGCCCATCTCATGTTCGGCGTGATTGCCCTGATCATGCAGGCCGCGCCCATCGGGGCATTCGGCGCGATGGCCTACACCGTGGGCCACTACGGGTTAAAGACCCTGATTCCCCTGGCCAAGTTGATGGCGTGCGTCTATATCACCAGCATCTTGTTCGTGTTTGCCGTCCTCGGTTCGATCGCCTTCCTGCACGGCTTCAGCGTCTGGAAGTTCATCAAATACATCAAGGAAGAGTTGCTTATCGTGCTGGGCACTTCCTCCTCCGAATCGGTGCTGCCGCGCATGATGGTCAAGATGGAGGCGCTGGGCTGCTCCAAATCGGTTGTCGGGCTGGTGATTCCTTCGGGCTACTCCTTCAACCTCGACGGCACTTCCATTTATCTGACGATTGCCGCCATCTTCGTGGCCCAGGCGACCAATACCTACCTGACCGGCGCGCAAGAAGCCTTCCTGCTTTTGATCCTGATGCTCAGTTCCAAAGGCGCGGCGGCAGTGACTGGCGGCGGATTCATCACCTTGGCCGCTACACTGCAAGCCATCGGAACGGTACCCATGGCCGGTCTCACGCTGCTGCTGGGCGTGGACCGCTTCATGTCCGAAATGCGCGCTCTGACGAACCTGGTGGGCAACGGCGTGGCCACCATCGTGGTCGCCAAGTGGGAGCGGGAGCTCGATGAGAGGCGCATGTCGCGAGTTCTGAACGGCGAGGCGGAAATCGACGACTTCCCGCTGCCGGGAACTGTGGCGGCCGTGGGTTTTAAATGATCCATTGGACGCAAGTCTACGCACCTGTGGGCGGCAGCCTGGCGCTTTCGGCGTTGGTGGCCGCCCTGCCGGTTGTCGTCCTGTTGGGCCTCCTCGCCTTCGGCCACGCAAAAGCTCATTGGGCGGCACTATCCGGGCTGGCCGCCGCATTGGGGGTCGCCACGCTGGTCTTCGGCATGCCGGCCCAATTGGCGATCGCAGCGGCCTTCATGGGCGCCGCGTATGGCCTCTTTCCCATTGGCTGGATTGTTCTGGGCGCCATCTTCATTTATGACGTCACGGTCAAATCAGGAGATTTCGAGATCGTCAAAGACAGCATCGCCGGCGTTGGCAGCGACCGCCGCGTGCAAGCCCTGCTGATCGCCTTCTGCTTCGGCGCTTTCATCGAAGGCGCCGCCGGATTCGGAACCCCGGTCGCCATTTCCGCGGCCATGTTGATCGGTCTCGGCTTCCGGCCCCTGGAAGCCGCCGGCCTGGCGCTGATTGCCAACACCGCCCCGGTGGCCTTCGGCGCTTTAGGTATTCCGGTCATCACCCTGGCTACCGTAACCGGCTTGCCCCTCGATTTGCTCAGCGCGATGGCCGGGAGAATTCTGGTCTTGTTCTGCCTGATGGTGCCCTTCTGGGTGGTTTGGGTCATGTGTGGACCCCAGCGAACGATGGAAGTCTGGCCGGCCTGCCTCACCGTCGGCGTCAGCTTCGGAGCCACCCAATACTCGATCAGCAACTATATCGGAGCCTCACTGGCGGCCATCGGCGCCTCGCTGGTTTCCATGGCGGCGCTCATCGTCCTTTTGAAATTCTGGCAGCCGGCCACGATTTGGTCCTTCGGGCACGAAGACAGCGCCACACGCGCGCTGGAACATGCCCACCGCCGCACCTATACCAGCGGCCAAAAGCTGAAAGCCTGGACGCCCTGGATTCTGCTCTCGCTGTTCGTATTCGTCTGGGGATTGACGCCGGTAAAAACGTTTCTGAACGGCGGGCCTGCCGGACATCCCAATTTCCTGAGCGGCATTACCTCCCGCAATATTACGGTTCCCATTCTGCACAAAGCGGTCACCCGCACCCCACCGGTGGTCGCCATACCGGCTGCCGAACCGGCCGTCTTCGTATTCAACTGGGCTTCCGCGACCGGGACGGCCCTGCTGTTGGCGGGGAGCCTCGGCGGTTTGCTGCTGGGCTTCACGCCATTGGCTTTGTTCGGCATTTTCCTGGGCACGCTGAAGCGCATCCAAAAATCGCTGCTGACCATCGGCGCCATGCTGGCGCTGGGCTTTTCTACCCGCTATGCCGGCCTGGACGCCACCATGGGGTTGGCTTTCGCCAGCACCGGCTTTCTTTTTCCCTTCTTCTCGCCCTTGCTGGGTTGGCTGGGAGTGGCCCTGACGGGCAGCGACACTTCCTCCAATGTCCTGTTCGGCGGCTTGCAGCAGATCACCGCCCGGCAGCTCGGAGTTCCGCCGGTGCTGGCCGCCGCGGCCAACAGCGCCGGCGGCGTGATGGGTAAAATGATCGACGCCCAAAGCATCGTAGTCGCCGGCGTGGCCACTGGGCAGCAAGGCAACGAAGGAAGCATTCTGCGTTATGTGTTCCTGCACAGCATCGTGCTCGCCGCGCTGGTTGGAGTGGTGGTGTTCCTGATGGCTTACGTATTTCCCTGGATGATTCCTGATGGCGCGAAGTGATCTCTACGCGATCACCTTCCGCCAGTGCTTGCCGGCTTGCACGACGAATTCCGACGGCGGAGTGGCCAACAGCAAATCGTGTACGCGCTGGCCGTCGATCTCCACCGCACCCGCTTTGATCTTGCGCACGGCGTCCGAGACCGATTCCGCCAGGCCGATCTTGGCCAGTAGTTTGTCGATTCGTATGCCGGCGGCGGTGCGCACGTCTTCGGGCAGGCGCGCGCTCTGGATGTCCGCCGGAACTTCGTGGCGGCGCACCACGCGATTGAACTCCTCTTCCGCGCGGGTAGCGTCCGCGGCGGAGTGGAAATCGGTCACGATCAGGCGCGCCAGTTCGGCCTTGGCTTGCATGGGATGCAATTCACCCGCGGCAATGCGCGCGCGCATCCGATCGATCTCCGCCAGGCTGCGGTCGGTAAGCAGCTCATAGTAGCGGAACATCAGGCTGTCGCCGATCTGCATCACCTTGCGATACATGATCTGCGGCGGCTCGGTAATGCCGATGTAATTGCCCAACGATTTGGACATCTTGTTGACGCCATCCAGGCCTTCGAGCAGCGGCGCGGTAGCCACGATCTGTTGCGGCTGCCCGAAATCCTTTTGGATTTCACGGCCCACCAACAGGTTGAATTTCTGGTCGGTGCCACCCATCTCCACGTCACATTTCAGGGCCACGGAATCGTAAGCCTGCGTCAGCGGATACAGCAGCTCGTGCACGGAGATGGGTACGCCATCCTTGAAACGCTTGGAAAACTCGTCACGTTCCAGGATCCGCGCCACCGTGTAGCGCGAGCACAGCCGCACCAGTTCCTCGTATCGCAAGGGCTGCAGCCACTCGCTGTTGAAGCGCACTTCGGTCTTCTCGGGATCCAGGATCTTGAAGACCTGCGCGCGGTAGGTCTCGGCGTTCCGGTCGATATTTTCCCGGGTCATCGCGGGGCGGGTGACGTTGCGGCCGGTCGGATCGCCTATGAGCGCCGTCATGTCACCGATCAGGAAGATGACCGTGTGGCCCAGATCCTGAAAATGTTTCATCTTGCGCAGCAGAACTGTATGACCCAGGTGCAGATCGGGCGCCGTGGGATCGAAACCGGCTTTCACGCGCAACGGCCTGCCTGCCTGGGCGGCCTGAATCAGTCGTTCGCGCAGGTCTTCTTCGCGAATGATCTCGGCCAGACCTTTCTTCAGATAAGTTAATTGTTCGTCGATAGAGAGCACTCTGAATTAAGTTAGCATGGCGGCCCGCTCACTTAGCGCTGTCCATGTGCCAGCTCGCGTTCACCCAGGCGCCGTTATGGTTAACGAACACTTCCGTGGCGCGGCCCGAATTTGCCGACCGTTGGCCGCCTTGTTCGATCTCGTAAAGGTAGTCCGAATAAACGATCGCCACGTAGCCGTACGATTGGATCTCCGTCTTTGGGAATTCCAGGCGGATCAGTTTGCCGCCCCCAGCCGCGAAGCGCGCCGAACTATCCAAGGCGGATTGGCGGCCGCCCCAGTCGCCGTTTCCAGGCTCAATCGTCAACAGCTCGGCGGGCAGTAATTTCTCAAGCTTCGCGCGGTCGCCCGCAAACCAGGCGCGCCACACCGCCTCGCGCGCTTCCAATAGGCTCTTCTTGTCGGAGTCCGGCAGCTTCCGCGCCGTCTGATGCTCCTCCGCGACCGATTCCGGGTGCAATTCCGTATCCGATCCCGTCTGAATCCAAGCGCCGTTTTCCTTGGTGTAAAAATCCGCGATCCGCAGCGTTCGCTGCAACGGTCCCTCGGGCGTCTTATATTCGACTTCGGCGACAAAAGCCACGAACGCGGCGTCGCCTTTGAAAATCATGTCGAACTCGCGCATCTTGTAGCCGGTCATTCCGTAAACGGCGTGAGGATCGAAGTATGCGGCGGCGTTCATGTACTCGTCGATGCCGCGAATCATCTTGCCCGATCCGGTCAGGTACCCAAGCCAGTTAGCGGCGTGCGTGGCGCGCAGTTCGGCGCTGTCTTTATGGATGAACGCTTGAAAGATGCGGTCGATGTGCGCCCGGATCGCGGCACGATCCGCGGCCCGTTCATCGTCTGCCGCGCCGGCCAGCAGCGCGGCTGCAAACAGGAAGCAGGTGAGACGAATCTTCATGATCACTCCTCGCGAATCAGTTCGGCGGGATTGGCCCTGGCGGCTCGTCCCGCGGGACGCCAGCCGCCCAACAGCGCCGCCGCCGGAAGGAATAGCAGCGCCAGACCATAACTCAGCGGATCGAAAGGTCCGATGCCATAGAGCATCTTTTCCAGCCAATGCGCGGCGACCCATGCCGCCACCATCCCGATCGCCGCTCCTGCCGCCGCCAGCGCGCCCACCTCCCGCAGCACGAGGCGCAGCACGTCCCGCGCGTGCGCGCCGAGTGCCATGCGGATGCCCATTTCCGGCCTGCGCTGTGAGACCTGGTAGTTAAACACGCCATAAACGCCGGTGGCCGCGAGCAGCAGCGCCAGCCCGCCGAAGATGGCCGCCAGCACCGCCGTGAAGCTGACTCGGGAAATCTCGCGCTTCACGTATTCCGTCATCGGCCGGACTTTTGCCATGGCGGCTGTCTTGCTGCGATCGTGCAGTGCCCTGCGGACCGCGGGCGCCAGTGAAAGGGGATCGACGCGGGTACGCAGTACGTACGTCATCGGGCTGCGCGGGCTCTGCTCGAACGGCATATAAATCTGTCCGCGAACTTGTTGGGTGAGCGAATGGCTGTGCAGATGTTCGACCACCCCCACCACCACGCTCAGGATGGGTTTAAACCCATTTTCAGTGAGATGCTCGGCAACGATCTTTTTTCCGACGGCGGATTGGCCAGGCCACGTGGTTCGCGCCAACAAATCGTCGACAATGAGAACCGGCCCCCCGCCCGCGCGATCATGCCGGTTGAACCAGCGGCCCTCAATCAGGCGCGCACCCATGGCGGCAAGATAGCCAGGTGTTACGCAGCGCAGGTCGGCGACCAGGGTAGCCGCCTGATTCCTATCCACGCCCTCCGGTTGGTAGGCGCTGTACCAATTGGGAATATCGGTGTCCAGCGGCAGGTGCGAAGTGGCGCCCACGCTTTCCACGCCGGGCAAAGCCGCCAGTTGCGCCTCCCAACCCGCCACTTCCTTGCCGGGTATGCCATTGGAGACTTGAAAGGCAAGCAGGTGACGCGGTTGGAAGCCCGGCTGCACCTGCTCGATCTTGGAAAGCGTGCGCGCCGTCAATGCCGCGCCGGTCACCAGCACGAAACCCAGGGTAATCTCGCCGACGATAAGGGCCGCTCCGGCGCGGCGGTGAAGGCGGCCCGTCATGCCGCATCCTCCGGTGCGCAGAATCGACATGTAGTCCAGCCGAAGGCCATCGACGGCCGGCACGAATGCGAAGAGCAGGGCGGCCGCCAGCGAGCACGCGGCGGCGAAGGCCAGCACCCGCCAGTTCAATCCCGCGTCTGCCATGCGCGCCAGGCGCTCCGGCCGGATTGCGAGCAGTCCCCGAAAGCACGCCCAGGCCACGGCCAGGCCGGCTGTTCCACCCAGCAGGCAAAGCACGCCGCCTTCGGCGAACAACTGGCGCACGATACGGCCGCGCGAAGCACCCAGGCTGAGCCGTAAGGCCATCTCTTTGCGCCGGTCGCCGGCGCGCGCCAGCAACAAGCTCGCGATGTTCACGCAGCAAATCGACAAAACGAAGCCCGCACCCGCGAAGAGCGCCGCCAACGCGGGTTCGACATCGCGCACGGCATCGGTTTGCATACCGGCGAGTGTAAACCGGAGGTCTTCATGGGCATACTCGGCATACGCGCCCGCAATTTCCGCCGCGACGCGGTCCAGATCGCGTTGCGCTTCAGCCATCGAGACGCCCGGCTTCAGGCGGGCCACCAGGCGGATGTAGTACTCCGCGCGGTCTGCATAGACACGGTTGTCGAAGGTATCGAAGACTTGCACGTCGCCCGGCACGTTGGAATCCGGCGCGAAATGAAGCTGGAAATCGGCGGGCAGCACGCCCACCAGCGTATCCTCCCAATCCATCGGCAGCGCCTTGCCAAGCCACCGGTCGTCGCCGGCGAACCGGCGCCGGAAAAAACCGTCGGTCAGCATGATCGCTGGGCTGCCATCGTCGCCTTTTGCAAAAGTTCGTCCGTGCGCCGCGTGTACGCCCAGCACGTCGAAGAAATTCGATGTCACCCGCGCGCATTTCGCCTGCTCGGGCTCATCGCCGGTAAACGTCCGCGTGATCGTCCAGATTCCCGCCACGCCCGCCAGCGCGCGATTGCGCCGTTCGATCTCCCCGAGGATGGCGCCCGACGCCGGGGCGCGCGCGTGGCCGGCGCTCCGGAAACTGCTCCATATAATCGCCAGTTGTTCCGAATGGCGATAGGACAGAGGATGCAGTAGGACCCCGTAGAACACGCTGAATATCGCGGTGTTCACGCCGATGCCCAGCGCCAGCGTGATCAGCGCGATCGCGGTGAACGATGGGCGCCGGCGCAGCCCCCGCAGAGCGTAGCGCGTGTCCTGCAGGAAGGCGTGAAGACCGGAACCCGCCAGGCCATCCCTGACATTTTCTTTCACCTGTTCGAGCCCCGCGAACTCCAACCGTGCGGCACGGCGCGCCTCGGCGGGGGACATCCCCTGGGCCGCGAACCGGTCCGCAATCATGTCCAGACTCGACCGCAGCTCTTCGTCCAGGTCCTCCTCCAGGCGGTGGCGCCGGAAGAGAGACTCAAACCGTTTCGAAAAGCGGCGGAACATGGCGGTCTTATCCCTCCGATTCGAGCATCCAGTTCATGGCCGAAGTCATGCGGTACCAGTTACGCTTTTCTTCGGCAAGTTGGGCGCGGCCCGCGCGCGTCAGCCTGTAATAGCGCGCCCGGCGATTGTTTTCCGAGGGCGCCCATTCCCCCTCCAGCCATCCTTTTTGCTCCAGCCGGCGTAGCGCGGGAAATAACGATCCAGGCTTAATGACAAACGCGCCGCGGGTCACCTGCTCGATCCGGGCGGCGACGCCGACGCCGTGCATGGGCGCCGGTTCCAACGCCCGCAGCACCAGGAGATCCAGCGTTCCCTGTAGAAGGTCCATAGCTGATTTTCAATATCCTAGCACGTTCTTTGATATTTTTCTATAGATCGTCTTTAGGAAAAAATCGGCGCGCTCTTCTGGCGGTCACAGCGAGGCTTTCAGGTCTTCGGAAAACCGGCGCACCGCCGCTACCTGCTCGTCCGTGGCGCGGAGTTCGAAGCCCTTGCCTGCCAGGATCGCTTCTCCGCCGCGCCAGACGAGGTAGGCCAAGCCACGCTCCGTGAAGATTCCGGTGCTTCCGATGCCGCCATAGCCGTCGGCTGTACGTTCCACCAGCGCGATCAGGTTATCGCGCGCGAACATGCAGAAGGCAGGCGTTTCGGTGAGAAGCTGAATGCCGGTGGATCCCAACTCCACGGCTTACATCTTGTAGCGGCCCATATCCTCGTCGTTCAGGTTCTCCAGCCAGCGGCGGAGTTCCTTCTCGTTTTCCTTATCGGAGACCGAGGCGGCCAGCTTTGAGGATTTGAGCACGGTATCGTCGACAAAAATCGGGCAGTCGAGGCGCAGCGCCAGCGCCAGCGCGTCGCTCGGGCGGGAATCCACGCTGATCAGTTCGCCATCCCGCTCCAGCCAGATCAGCGCGTAGAAGGTCTCTTCTTTCAGTTCGTTGACTACCACTTTGCGCACGCCGGTGTTCAGTCCCAGCAGGAGGCTCTTGATCAGGTCGTGAGTCATGGGCCGCGGAGTGGCGACTTTTTCGATCTCCAGGGCTATGGCATTAGCCTCATAGATCCCCACCCAGATCGGCAGAACCGCGTTGCCGCTAACGTCCTTCAGGATCACGATGGGCATATTCGTGACGGGGTCCATCATCAAGCCGCGGATTTTCATTTCGACTTCCATAAGACCCTCCAAGTTTATTACACCACATTCGTCACGCTTTCACCGGCCAGCGAATTGGGGCCGGATCGCGTCACACGCACGTGCATGTATTGGCCCAGCAGCGAGGCGCCGTCCCCGTCGGGATGCGTAAAGTTCAAGGTGCGATTCTGCGACGTGCGGCCGATCCACTGGCCCAGCGCTTCGTGGCGGCCTTCCACCAACACCTCTTCCACCGTCCCGATCAAATCCGTATTGCGGCGGATCTGGATGGCACGCTGTTTTTCGTTTACGATCATGATGCGGCGGGTCTTCTCCTCCTCGGGGATCTTGTCCTCCATGTTCAAGGCGGCCGTATTGGGCCGCGCCGAATACTTAAAACTGAACAGCGAATCGTATTGCACTTCGTCGAGTAGTTTGAGGGTCTCCTCGAAATCGGATTCGGTCTCGCCGGGGAATCCCACGATGATGTCGGTGGTCAGCGCCATGTTCCGGCGCGCGTTTTTGATCCAACCGATGCGCTGCATGTACTGGTCGCGCGTATAGAGGCGCTGCATGGAGGCGAGCACGCGGCTGGAGCCCGATTGCACGGGCAGGTGCACGTGATTGCAGAGCACAGGATTGGCGTCCATGGCGTCCACGATGGCCTTGGTGAAATCGCGCGGATGGGACGTGGTGTATCGCACCCGGCGAATGCCCGGGATCTCGCCGGTGCGCGCCAGCAGCGTGGCAAAGTCCCAGCCGGCGGGCGAAGGGTCGCGGTAGCTGTTCACGTTCTGGCCCAGAAGCTGGATTTCGGTATACCCGGATTCGGCCAGGCGGCGTGCTTCGGCCATCACGCTTTCGCTGGTCCGGCTGCGTTCGGGCCCGCGCGTGAAGGGCACCACGCAATAAGCGCAGGATTTGTCGCAGCCTTCGATGATCGTGATGTAGGCGCGATGCGGATTGTCGCGGCGCGTGAACGGCGTATCGAAGGTTTCGTCCGTATCCAGGCTCAGTCCCGTCACGTGGCGGTTGCCGGCTTCCAGCTGCACCAACATTTCAGGCAGCCGCGTATAGCTGGCGGAACCGGCCACCAGGCTGACGTGCGGCGCGCGCTCGAAGATCTTTTCCCCCTCCTGCTGCGCCACGCATCCCAGCACGCCGAAGACCTTGCCTTTGCCCGCCGCGCGCTTGAAATTCTGCAGGCGGCTGAAGACTTTTTGTTCGGCCTTGTCACGAATGCTGCAGGTGTTGTAGAGCACCAGGTCGGCCGCTTCCGGCGTGTCCACCTGGTTGTAACCTTTGGCCAGCAGCGTGCCGACGACTTTTTCGGAGTCGTGGGCGTTCATCTGGCAGCCGAAGGTTTCGATGTAGAAGGCTTTCCCGGTCACTGCATTCATTCTAGCCGGTAGGACGGGCTTCCAGCCTGTCCAGCTATCCTGGGGTAATGACGAGGTCATTACAAT
>JBEKIM010000054.1:0-22496 GCA_050011755.1 Bryobacteraceae bacterium
CGCCCCACTCACGGAGGGCGGATTCGACGGTGGCGGGATCGGTGTAATCGCGATCCATCGCGGGATACCAGATCCAGACGCCGAGGCCGTAGGAATCGAGCAAGCGGGAAAGCTCGATCATCATACGCATGGGCGGCAGGGGGAAGTGCGGGCTGTCGGCGGCATCGTCGGAGCGGGGCGGAATCAGCTCCACGGCATTGCTGCCGAAGACCGCCAGATCGCGAATGTATTGTTCGAAGACAGGGACCGACCACGCGTCATACGTATTGGATTTCGGGCGATAGCCGAGTTGATGGCCGCGCAGCGAGTAACGCGGCGCGCTTATTTCGGAAAAGCCATCGGGAAGTTGGATGGATCCGCGCGCGATGCGCAATTCGCGCAGCAGGCGGCCGACGCCGAACAGGATGCCGCGGGCATCGTTGCCGGAGACGGTTACGGTGTGCGGCCCGCTGTGAATGCTGTAGCCCTCGGCCAGCCCCGAACCGCGCTGCAGCTCGACGGTGACTGCGGCGGAGGGTCCAACTTCCCAGCGGATGCCGGACCGTTTTTCGACTTCTTCCAGCAACAAGACAAGCGCCTTACTTTCAGGCAGGGAGGGCGCCGGCGGAGGCAGGACGGTGGCGCTGGTTAAATCCAGGGCCATGGCGGGCATGGCGAGGGCGGCGATGAGGAGAGAAATCGCGAGCCGGAGCACGAATCAAATGGATAGCACATTTGAAGGGCGGCCGGTCCTGATGGACGCAAAAGTCTTTTGATCCCGTTTTCGCGGCGATGTCGCGTTAAGGGGTGAGAGCGATTGAACGCACTCACTTAAAAGGAGATCAAAACGATGAAAACCAATCTGTTCCTCGCTGCCCTGTTTACGGCCTCTATGGCTATGGCCCAAGTGATGATCCCGGACGGCACCCGCATCCGCCTCCGCCTGGAAGAAAACCTTTCCTCGGAATCCGCCGACCTCGGCCAGACCGTGGACTTCGCCGTCACCCAGGAAGTCCGCATCGGCGATGCCATCGTCATCGCCAACGGCGCGCCCGCCACCGGCAGCATCGTCAAAGTGGAACCGCGCCGCCGCATGGGCCGCGCCGGCATGCTGGATTTCTCCATCGAGCGCGTGCAGATGGTGGACGGCAACTGGCTGAATGTCCGCTATACGCCCAACAAGAACCATGGCAAGGGCAACGGCGCCGCCGCCGGCGTGACCACCGGCATCCTGGCAGTGGTCTTCTGGCCCGCTGCACCGCTGGGCTTGCTCATCAAGGGCCACGACGTCGAAATCAATAAAGGCCGCACCTACGATGTCTTCGCGGATGCCAGCACCTACGTGGCCGGCGCGATGGCCGCCAGCACGCCGCTGATGACCCGCGCGCTGCCGCAAGCCCCGCCCACCATGCTGCGCCAGGCCAACGGCGCGCCGGTAAACAACGGCGGACTGCCGGCGGGCGTGAACACGGTGCCTAACCCGGTGCTGGTGAGCAACGCCTCGGCGGTGAATACGGCGCCGGCGCAAGCGGCCGCGGATACGCAAGGCAACCCGGCGACGCTGACGATCAACTCGAACCAGCCGGGCGCGGACATCCAGGTGGACGGGATGTTCGTGGGCAACGCGCCGACCACCATCCAGTTGGCGCCGGGGGTGCACCGGGTAGTGTTGCAGCAGGGATCGAACGTGTGGCAGCGGGACCTGCAGATCACTGGCGGATCGGTGACGATCAACGCGACCTTGGGTCATACAGCCACGCTGCGAGCTTCCCGCTGAGATTGGACCGTCAGCGGCAGCGGCCGGGGGCGCACCATGCGCTCCCGGCCTTTTTGTTTCGAAAGTTAACAGTCCGCCCCCCCCACCGGCTTCACTAAAGAACCACCCCGTACGTATACCTAACTTGTCCAACCCTGCGTTTCCGTTGTTTGCGGAGTCATCGGGTTACGATCTAATCGATGGCCAGAAAAGGACCCCACATGAAACAGACCCATGGATTTCTGAAGCACGCAGTGCCGCCCGCTTGTCTCCTCGCGTTGCTCAACTTCGCGGGACCGATGATGGCGGGAGATCTGTCATTCCAGCCGATCACCCTCCAGGCGGGAACTCCGCTGAGATCGGTCCATCTGGCCGATTTCAATGGCGACGGCAAACTGGACATCGCCGCGGTGACGGCAGCGGACAGCGTGGCGGTCATGTTGCACACCGCGGGCGGCGGCTACGCGGCTCCCGCGATCACGCCGGCAGGAGGCTTTGGGTCCTGGGGCATGGCCGTCGGCGACTTCAATCATGACGGGCGCATGGACGTGGCCATCGCGAATAACCTCAGCGACAGCGTCTCCATCCTACTGGGCAACGGCGACGGAACATTCAGAATGGCCGGCTCCTATGCCGCCGGCCTGAGCCCGACCGCTTTAGTGGCTGCGGACTTCAATCATGACGGCCATCCGGACCTGGCAGTGGTAAACGGCGCCTCCGGCAACGTCACGATCCTGCTGGGCACAGGCGATGGCGGGTTTCGGCCAGGCGAGAGCGTCTTCCTGGGCGGCTCGCCAACCGACGTCGTAGCCGCGGACTTCAACGGAGACGGAATTCCGGACCTTGCCATCACCAATGGCTCCATGTTCGAGCGCGTCGTAGTCATCATGTTGGGAAATGGCGATGGCACTTTCCGCTTGAAGCAAAGCGTAACGGTCGGGAGCGAGCCGTTTTCGGTCGCCGTGGGCGCATTCCATCCCGATGGGATGGCGGATCTGGCAGTGGCCAACCTGGCGTCGAACGATGTATCCGTTCTGGCCGGTCAAGGGGATGGCACGTTTCAGCCTGGAGCGACCTATGCCGCCGGAAATGGCCCGGCCGGCATCGCGGTCGCCGATTTCGACGGCGATGGCCAGCTCGATCTGGCGATTTGCAACGATGTCTCGGGCGCGGTCCTCGTCTACCTGGGCAGAGGCGATGGGACCTTCAAGCGTGCTACGAGTTTCGCCACCGGCGGCTATCCCGAATCTATGGCGGCGGGCGATCTATTCCGCAAGGGCAGAACAGACATCGTCACGGCGGGATCCACCGGAATCGTGGTGCTGCGCAATACCACCGGCGCGCGGTAACGGCGAGGCGCTGCCGGGCGGCCGGCTGCCCGACGCGGCACATCACGCCGCTTTCACGCGGGCTGCCCGGGCGAGGGTTTCCTGATGTGCCGCGATGGTCACCAACACGCAGTATTCTTCCGCACGCAGACCGCGCCCGGCATAAGCGCTCTCCTGGCGCCGGCCCTGGTCCATGGTCGAAGAAAGGGACCCGGCTAAGTAAGAGTCCGGAATTGCGGGGTGAATATAATACTTGCGGCACGTCGCGGGACGATTTCACAATCGCCGGGCCACGGATTTGACGGCATTCACAACCGTCCTCTTGCCTTGGCGTGCGCTGCTCGCCGGTCCCGCCGCGCACAGCTCGCGGACGGCCAGAACAGTGCCGGCCCAGGTGCGAAAGTCCTTGGCGGTAAAATCCTCCCCGGCAATTTCCCGGATATATTCATTCACATCGGCGGAGTCGATCGCGCGCCGCACGCCGTTTTCGTCGACGTATTGGAACAACTCATACTCCTGGCCGCTCTTCCCACGAAATTGAAATAGCAGCCTGGCGCCCGCGATCCGTAAATGGCGGTCTCGCATCGTGGTCAGGCCGAACGATTCGTTCTCTTTGGCATACTCGTGGTTCCCCACGCGAATGAAAGTGGTTTCGAGCAGGCGGACCACGGTGGCCAGGACTTTTTGTTTGGGCAGAGCGCGCCGCTCCAGATCCTGCCGGACGCGACGGCGGATGATTGCCAGCACCGCCCCAAACGCGCACTGCCCGATGGCGCGGGTGGTAGCGGTATTGCTTGCACCGCGGGCATCCCGGCCTACAGCCTGCAAGTGCCCGCCAGGGGAAGGACAGATCGCTACGTCTGTCCAGGCGGGAGGGATAATCAGCGATCGGATGGGCGCCAGTTGCTTCCGATCATGCAGCGCCTTGCCGTCCCGGCGCGATATAACTGAAGCCTTTTCCGTGGCGGACGCGGCGAATGCACGGCCCGGAGCAGGCCATGTAGCGTAATCCGGGCCTCGGCGGCCGCTTCCAGCGGATCGGTCGAAAAGATACCGGTTTCAAGCGTGCAATCGACATGCCGTGCCGATCAGCCACGCGGCCGGCAATAGAAATGGCGCTTTCGGAGTATCCACAGCGTACCCCCGATCAGCGCCCAAGCCAGGGCCGCACCCGCCAGAACCACAGCGGCCGGATAGCGCAGCAGCAGCCGCCAGCAGATGGCTGCAAATACCAGCAGTCCTACACTGCCCATGGCCGCACCCGCCGCGTCGGCGCCCGCAGCATCGATGCCCCGCTTTTCGCCAGCCAGGCCTCTGCGATGCTTACGCTCGCGCTGGTGCTTTTCGAGCAGCGTGGCGCTGGCCGGAAGGATTGCCGGAAACGCCAGAAACAACCCGCCCACGGCTGGGCCCCACTTCTTGCCAATCGCTCCCGCCAGGGCGGTGACCAGGCCGCCGAAGACAAAACGAATGGCATACTCATACCACCTGGTTTGGGCAAGCGCGGTGCGGTCGATTTTGACGATCATGCGCCCCGTCTACCGCGCAATAACTTTCCATAATCCAAAAGCGACCGCAAACCAGACGGGCGACGCCGTGAGAGTTGCGCGCAAAGCGGACATGCGGCGTCTCATCAGTAAGCGGCTGACAACCAGACAATAGACACCCATCGCCAGCGCGCCCGCGATCATGGAGAGGCATTCCGTGCTGGCATACTGCTTTCCGTCCGTCGCAATCGCCAGGCTTAAGGTGGCCAAAGCCACTGAAGGCGCCGCGCCGAACAATCCGGCGAAGCTCGTGGGTTTGAACAGACCGCCAATGATGGCGAACGCGGAGACCACCAGACCGCCAATCAAAAACCGTACCACCGCTACGATTGTAGCGGCTCAAATTCGGACTGTCTGTGATTTTGTTATCGTGGCGCACACAGCCCCGCTGACGGCGAACTAAAGTTCGCCGCTGGTCGCTTAAAGCGTGCGCCACGGGCAAGCGGCCAGTCAGCACGAGGAATGTCCAAAACTCGCTGTGCTACGGCTTTTCCGCCGGCAACACGCGCACGTTGACCGCTTCCGGTTTCAAGTAGAGGTCCAGCCTGGTCTCGACCGACACGCGGTCGCCGGGCCTGACCTTACCGCGCTTGATCTTTTGCTCGCCCGCGAAATAACGCGTGTTATGCGTGCAGGAGATGTCCAGATCGTCCTGATCCTGCCGCGCCAGCCGCAGGTTCGTCGAATTGATTTCGCGCACCGTCCCCGTGAAACTGGCCAGCGGCTGCTCCGCTTGTTGGGCGAACAACCCCGCGCAGGCAGCGCAGAGGAAGAGAATGAACACCTTCATCGGAAACCATCATATCGCCTGCCGCCGGCTCTGTTACTCTATCCCTTTGGATATTCCGGCGTATCTCGAACGAATCGCATACCACGGTCCGCTCGACCTAAATGCAGACACATTGCGCGCCCTGCACCTGGCGCATCTCTACACGGTTCCCTTCGAGAACCTCGATATCCACCTGGGCCGGCCGCTCTCGCTCGACCAGGGCGCGCTGTTCGATAAGATCGTCACCCGCCGCCGCGGCGGCTTCTGCTACGAACTCAACGGCCTGCTCTGTGGGCTACTGCGCGAACTGGGCTTCCGCGTGACGATGCTCTCGGCGGGGGTTGCCCGCCAGTCCGGCGGCTTCGGTCCGGAGTTCGATCACCTGGCGCTGGCGGTGGATCTGGACGAGCCCTGGCTGGTCGACGTCGGCTTCGGCAATGGATTCCGCCTGCCGGTGCGTCTGAACGATGCCGCCGATCAACCGCAGGGCGGTTCCGCCTATCTCATCGTCCAGGACGGGGAATACCGCGTTCTGCTGCGCCGCGATGCCGGCGGCGACTGGACGCCGCAATACCACTTCACGCCGCAGCCGCACACGCTCGACGACTTTGCCGAACGCTGCCTGTTTCACCAGACTTCGCCCGAATCCAGCTTCGTGCAGGGCCGCATCTGCACGCTGGCCAAACCCGAAGGGCGCGTCACGCTGGTCGGCATGCGGCTGATCGAAACCTCGCCCGCCGGACGCGCCGAGCGCGATCTCGACGGCGAGGCCGAATACGCCGCCACATTGCGCGCGCGATTCGGGGTGATAGAATAGCGGTTCCAGGGGAGGGTTCCGGTGTCATCGCTTATCCAGCACCAGTTCGATAGCAACGTGGTCACCACATCGGTCGACTACGTGTTCAACTGGGCGCGTAAATCCGCGTTGTGGCCGCTCACCTTCGGGCTGGCGTGTTGCGCGATCGAGATGATCGCCTCCAGCACGTCGCGCTTCGATATCGCGCGCTTCGGCGCGGAGGTTTTCCGCCCCAGCCCGCGCCAGTCGGACCTGATGATCGTGGCCGGCACCGTAACGCTGAAAATGGGGCCGGTCCTCAAACGCATCTGGGACCAGATGCCCGATCCCAAGTGGTGCATCTCGATGGGGGCCTGCTCCAGCGTGGGCGGTCCGTTCAATACTTACGCCGTGCTGCAGGGCGTGGATAAGATCGTGCCCGTGGATGTGTACGTTACGGGTTGCCCGCCGCGGCCGGAAAACCTGTTCTACGCGCTGCTGAAGCTGCAGGACAAGATCGATCAGATGACCACGCTGGTGAAAAGGCCCACCGAGATCCGGCTGGACGAGTCCATGCTCGAGCAGTTCAAGGAGCAGGTGATGATCGCCCAGATCCAGAAGCCCGCCTAGTGTTTTACCAGGATTCGCAGCATGTCTACCGCGCGCGTCCGCTCACGGAGTTTCCCTGGCTGGAGCACGGCTTCGGCACGCGCTACACATCAGCCGAGGTTTTAGCCGGCGATTCCACGCTGGCCACTGTGCATCAGATCCACTCCGATATCTGCGTGGCGGCGCGCGGCCGCGCGGGGCTTTTGGGCGATGGCGACGCGCTGCTGGAAAATGCGCCCGGACATCGCGTGGCCGTCAAGACCGCGGATTGCATCCCCATCCTGCTGGTGGATGCGCAACGGCGCGCCGTAGCTGCCGTGCATGCCGGCTGGCGCGGGACCGTGCAGCGCATTGTCGAGCAGGCCGTGCGCCGGATGCAGGAAGAATTCGGCACCGAACCCGCGGATCTGCATGCGGCCATCGGCCCGGGTATCGGCAAATGCTGCTATGAAGTCGGCGCGGAGGTGTCCGCGCAGTTTGGCGAAAGCGGCGTGTGCCACATCGACCTGGCGGAAGCCAATGGCCGCCAATTGGCCGAGGCGGGCGTTTTCGAGCCGCGGATCTATACGGCGCGGCTCTGCACCCGGTGCAACGGCGATTTCCACTCGTACCGCCGCGACCGGCAGCAGGCCGGCCGCATGCTCTCCTTCATCGGGATCAAGTAATGCAACGTCCGCCCTGCCCCGCGCGTATATTATTCAAATGCGTGCTGCGTTATTCCTGGCCGCCCTCTGTTCGCTGACCGCCGCGCAGGACCCGCGCGAAATCGTGCGGCGTTCGGTCGCGCGCATGGACCAAAACCTGACCGTCGCCCGTAACTACACTTTCCTGGAACGAGCCGAGACCCGCGAACTGGATTCCGATGCGCACGTAAAGGCCCGCAAGATCCTGCTCTTCGATGTCACTATGCTGGAAGGCTCGCCATACCGGCGGCTGGTGGGCAAGGACGATCATGGCTTATCGCCGGAAGAGGAGCGCATCGAACAGAGGAAGCTGCAGGACAGCATCGCGCAGCGCCAGAAGGAGCCGCCCGCCGAGCGCGCCAGGCGCATCGCGGATTGGGAAAGGAAGCGGCAGCGCGAGCGCGAGCCTCTGGACGAAGTGCCGGATGCCTTCGACTTCCGCATCGCCGGCGAGGGACAAATCGACGGCCGCGACGCCTGGATCATCGACGGCACGCCGCGGCCCGGCTATCGCGGCCGCAGCACGCTGGCCAAGCTGTTTCCCAAATTCCGCGGCAGACTGTGGATCGACAAAGGCGACTATCAGTGGGTGAAGACCGAAGCCGAGGTCACCGATAACATCTCGTGGGGCCTGTTTGTGGCGCGCCTGAGTAAAGGGGCGACGCTCGATATCCGGATGACGCGCGTGAACGACGAAGTGTGGCTGCCGAAACGGATCGAGGCGAAAGTCTCCGCCAGGGTGGCGCTGGTGAAGAAATATCGCATCGAATCGGACACGAGTTTTTCCAATTACCGCAAGTTTCAGGTGGAATCGCGCGTGATTCCGGCCGCGCCTCAGCCGTAGCCAGCGGGAGACCGGCGCGGATTCTGTATTCTAATGGACAGTATGAGCGACCTTTGCCGGATTGGCGTGGCCATCAGCGGCGATCTTTTGGATAAGTTCGACAAGCTGATCGCGGAGCGCGGATACACGAACCGATCGGAGGCTTTTCGGGACCTGGTTCGTAACGAACTGGTGCAGGAGACATGGAAGTCGTCGGATTCGGAAGTCTTCGGGACCGTGACACTGGTCTATGACCACCACGCGCGTCTGCTGCAGGATAAGCTCACCGAGCTACAACATGACTATCACGCCGCCGTCCTATCCACCCTGCACGTACACCTGGATCACGACAATTGTCTGGAAGTTGTCCTGGTGAAAGGCAAGGCGAGTCTGGTGCAGAAACTGGCCAATGCACTGATCGCCACCAAGGGAGTGAAGCATGGGCGATTCACGGTGACGACTTCGGGGCACGAGCTGTCGTGAATGGTGGCGCACCTTGTGGGGCGGGCAATCATGCCCGCAGCCGGCTTTCCAGCCGGCTTGGCCGCCTGAAAGGCGGCTGCGGCCAGGATTGGCCGCCCCACAGGCTGTGCCCTGCGCGGGGCTTTTGATCTCCGCTTTACGGTATAATCCTCAACGTGAAAAGCTACGTACGCGGCCCCGTTTTGCCGCTCCTTGAAAAGACCATTGGCCAGGCGCTCGCCGACTCCGTGGCACGCGATCCATCGGGCGATGCGCTGGTCTCCCGCCATCAAGGGCTGCGGCTTTCTTTTACAGAACTGCAAGAGAATGCGGCGCGCACCGCGCGTGGTTTGTGGGGGCTCGGCATCCGGCCGGGCGACCGTGTGGGGCTATGGTCCTGCAACTGCTCCGAGTGGATCTACCTCCAGATCGCCACGGCATTGACCGGCGCGGTGCTGGTGAATGTCAACCCGGCGTATCGCGCGCACGAACTGCGGTACGTGCTGCGCAAGTCCGGCATGAAGGCCATCTTTCTGCATGCGCGGGATGCGCGGGTTGAGTACCTCGATATCCTCAACGACGCGCGCAAGGGTCAGGATCTGGCGCTCAAACACGTGGTGTTGCTGGGCGCGGAATCCTGGAGCGGGATGCTGGCCGGCGGAGTGGAAGTGCCCGCATTGACGCAGTCGCCCGAGGATGTGGTCAACATTCAATACACGTCCGGCACCACCGGATCGCCGAAGGGCGTGCTGCTGACGCATCGCAACCTGGTGAACAACGCGTATGTAGTCGGGCGGGAGATGGTGGTCACGGGCGCGGACCGGCTTTGCTCGCCGGTTCCGCTGTATCACTGTTTTGGGTGCGTCATGAGTTCGCTGCTGGCGATGGTGTATGGGATCGCGCTGGTGCTGCCGGCCGCGCAATTCGACCCGCTGGCCACGCTGCAGGCGATCGACGCGGAGTGCTGCACGCTGATCTATGGCGTACCCACCATGTTCATCGCGGAATTGGACCATCCGGATTTCGGGAAGTACGACATGCAAACGCTGCGCAGCGGTATTATGGCGGGCGCGCCGTGTCCGGTGGAGGTAATGAAACGGGTAGTTGCCGACATGCACTGTACCGGGATGACAGTGGCCTATGGCCAGACGGAAACGTCTCCGGGAATTACCATGTCCGCAGCGGGCGATAGCCTGGAGCATCGCGTGGCGACCATCGGGCGGGCGTTGCCCGAGACGGAAGTGAAGATCGTAGCGCCCTGGAACGACGAGATCCTGGAGACCGGCGAGCGCGGCGAATTATGTACCCGCGGTTACCTGGTGATGAAGGGCTACGATGGGGAACCGGAAGCCACCGCGCGCGCCATCGACGCCGAAGGATGGCTGCGCACGGGCGACCTGGCCGTAATGCGGGACGACGGCTACTTTCATATCGCGGGGCGTTTGAAGGAGATGATCATTCGCGGCGGCGAGAATATCTATCCGCGCGAAATCGAAGAGTTCCTGCACCAGCATCCGAAGATCGCGGACGTCTACGTGGTCGGGCTACCGGATGCGCGCCTGGGTGAGGCCGTGCTGTCCTGGATCAAGCTGAAGGCGGGCGAGCGCATGACGGAAGACGAAGTGCGCGATTATTGCCGGGGACAGATCGCGCACTTCAAGATTCCGCAATATATCCGGTTCGTGGAAGCGTTCCCGATGACGGTGACGGGAAAAGTGCAGAAGTTCCGCATCCGCGAGCAGGAGATCGACGCGCTGGGCTTGCGGGCAGCCGCCGGGATCAAGACCGCGTAAGCCCGCGATCGGCCGATTCCGTGGAGACGACGGATGCTTCTATGCAGGCGGTCTATGCGCGCAGGCGGGAGCGCGGTTGGCGAGCCAGGCTGTACCGCGCACTGCAACCGCCCGCGCTGTTCGTGAGGAACCCGCGCGAGCCGCTCAACTATCCCCTGGGCCGCTGGGGCCTTGCGATCGGAGGCGCCGGCTCGAGGCCCGCGGGATGCATCAATCTGGACCTGCTGGCGATTCCCGGCGTGGACGTAGCCGGCGATGCCGAACAGTTGCCTTTTCGCTCCGGCCGGTTTCAACGTATCGAGTGCGACGCGGTGCTGGAGCACGTGCGTCGTCCGGGCCAGGCAATGCGGGAGATGGCGCGGGTGCTGGCGCCGGGGGACTATCTGCACGTGGTGACGCCGTTCTGCCATCCCTTCCACGCGTATCCGGACGATTACAGGCGCTTCACGCTGGAGGGTCTGAAGCAACTCGCCCGCGATGAGCCGCTGGCCGGCGATCGACTCGAGGTGGTTGCCGAGGGTTGGCGAACCGTCCCGACGGCAACCATGCTGGTGTTCTTCCTGGAGTATGTAAAGCTGCCGTGGCACGCATGGCGCGTGATCGCACATGGCGTGCTGGGCTGGCTGCTTTTTCCGCTGCGCTATCTGGATCTGCTGTTCTTCCGGACGGTGCGTGCCGCAATCATCGGGAACCACTGCTATTTGTGGCTGCGGAAGCGATAGCACCGACCGGGTTCCGCGCGATTCGCCTGCGGGAAGTCGCCGGGATCGAGACCGCGTAAAGCCGCGAACCGCCGGAGCCACATTCATCTCCGTCATTCAAAGCCTTTCTTGGCGGTCTTGGCGGTTATCTTGGCGTCTTTGCGAGAAACCGTTTGCGCAAGCGATCGCAGCCGCGGCGATCAGCTCTTAGCCGAAGCCGCGGCAGCGCCTCTTTCGACCGGCGCACCCACCAGGTTTCCCCACTCCGTCCACGAGCCGTCATAGTTAGTGACCTTATCGTAGCCGAGCAGGTATTTCAGAACGAACCAACTGTGGCTGGACCGTTCGCCAATGCGGCAATAGGCAATCACCGGCCGGGAGCCGTCGATGCCTTCGGCGCCGTAAAGCTGCTGCAGGTCGCCGGCGGATTTGAAGGTGCCATCTTCGTTGCAGGCCTTGCCCCACGGGATGCTGCGGGCGCCGGGAATGTGTCCGCCGCGCTGGCAAGTTTCCGGCAGTCCGGGAGGCGCCAGGATTTCGCCGCTGAACTCCTGCGGGCTGCGCACGTCCACCAGCGATGCCGCATGCGTCGAGACGGCGGCCTGAACTTGCGGTAGGAATGCGCGTAGGGACAGATCCGCCTCCGCGGCCTTGTATTGCGCCGGCGATACGTGCGGCGTGCCGGTGGCCAGTTCGCGGCCTTCCGCCAACCATTTCTTGCGTCCGCCGTTCATCAGCCGCACATCGGTATGACCGTAGATCTTGGCTTGCCAGAACGCCCAGGCGGCGAACCAGTTGTTGTTGTCGCCATAGATCACGATGGTGCGGGCCGGGCTGATACCGGATGCGGCCATCAATTCTTCGAACTGCTGTTTCGATAGGATGTCGCGTCTCACGGTTTCGCAAAGCTGCGAATTCCAGGCCCAGGCGATCGCGCCGGGAACGTGGCCTTCATCGTAGGCTTTGGTATCCACATCGACTTCGACGATGCGGACGTTCGGATCGCTGGCATGGGCGGCTACCCAATCGGTGCCGACCAGGGTTTCGGGGTGTGCATACGTTGCCATCAGTTTTGGTTCTCCTCCTATTAACCTACTAATTATATCGATTGGTGGGCGATTGTGCAGCCTCCGGAGTGCATCCGGAGTGCGAGATAATTCTGGTTATGGATTCCGCCGCCCATCTGTTTCTGGAGTACTCGGTGCGCAAGCTTCGCCAGCTTAACGCCCGCATCGAAGACTGCCTGGGCCGGCTCGACGACAATCAGGTCTGGGCAAGGGGCTCGGCGAACGAAAACGCGGTTGGCAACCTGGTGCTGCACCTGAGTGGAAACGTCCGGCAATGGATTGTGGCCGGCGTGGGTGGGCAGCCGGATATCCGCCGGCGGGACACTGAATTCGCGGCGCAGGGAGGGCTTGCGGCCTCCGGCCTGGCGAAGGAACTGCACGGGACCGTCGAGGAAGCCGCGGCGGCGATCGAAAAGCTCGCGCCAGAAAGTTTGGCAGGGCGGCTCACCATCCAGGGTTACGACGTTACGGTGCTCGAAGCCATCTACGCCGTGGTGGAACACTTCTCCGGCCACTCGGGTCAGATTGTTTACGCCACAAAAATGCTTACCGGGGAAGATTTGGGCTATTACAAATACCTGACCAAGACCGCGCCGCATACCGCGCAGACACCCTGATCGGTCGAATCACTTCTTGAATAGCTTGTCGAACGCGCTACGGGCGGCGTCGGGCGAAGTCGGGGCGTCCATCACCGGGCTGGGCGGGGGCGCCGAGGCGTTGCCGTCGCGCGCTACGGTCACACGGGGAGAGAACAGCGCACACTCGTTGGCCTTGTCCTTCAAGGCGATGCGCACCGGGATCGGCTTCAGGCACTGAAAGCGGGTGGACGGCTCAAAATAGGAGCACTGCTTACAGCAATGCAGGGCGGTGCTACATTTCGGACAGTTCCCCGACCAATCGATGCCGGCGGGCAACTGGGTGGAACAGCTGAAACAGCGCGCCGCGGTTACCGCTTGCACCAGGCGCGGCAGCCGCGGACCGGTGATATCGATGGGTGGCTTCGGGCCGGGAGTGCGGGGCCGGTCGTCGGTGCGACGGTCTTTGAAATCCGAGCGATCCGAGTCACGATAGCCCGGTTGTCTATACTTTCGATCGCTGTCCATGGGGAATTGGTTACTCCAAAACTTGCAGAGGGAAAATCTCCAACTCAGCAAGCGCCCGGTTTGTCGCGCATTACCAATCGATCACCACGTCACCGCTGCGGCAGTTCAGGCTGCCGATGTAGACGTCGGGTTACCGGAGGGATTCTGTGGAAAGGACCGAACGCTCAGAACAGGCCGGTCAGGAAACCGCCTGTACTGCAAATCTATATGTACCACAATTGGGTTGCCATTTGCACGCGAATTCGGCGACCCTCCGCCGACGCGGCAGGAACACAGCGTGCAAATCAGCCGCGGGCACGCTAAACGGTACGCCACGCGGACGACCGGCAGAACCGGGCCAGGCGTTCCATGGCGGGCTCCAGGATTTCGCGGCCGGCCGCGTAGCAGATGCGTACCGACCCTTCGCCGCCGGCGCCGAATGCGACGCCGGGCGCCAGTCCGACCCTGCAGTCTTCGAGCAACTTGCGGCAGAACCCGAATGAATCAGTCAGTCCTTCGATCTTAGGGAACAGATAAAATGCGCCATCCGGTTTCGGCACGGTCACCCCCGGCATGGATCCCAGGGCATCCAGGCAGAGATCGCGATTTTGCTTCAGGCGCTCCAACATGCGGGCCAGTTCGTCTTCACCATCCGCAAGCGCCGCTTCGGCGGCTTTCTGCGCGAAGCTGGCCGCATGGGAAATAATGAACTCGTTCAACTGCGTGGCCTTGTATGCCAGGTCGCGACGGGCCACCAGCCAGCCCACGCGCCACCCGGTCATACAGTAGGTCTTCGAAAAGGACTGCACCACCATGACGGCATCGTCGCGCGTCGCCCGTCGCAAAATGGATGGCACGGGGTCCCCCAGCGCGCCGCCTTCATAATAGAGGCGGTCGTAGACTTCATCGGCCATCAGCCAGAGTCCATGGCGGCGCGAGAAATCCAGCAGGCGCTGCTGTTCGCCGGCGGTGGCGACCCATCCTAGCGGATTGGACGGCGAGGTATATAGCAGCAGACGGGTACGTGGCGTGACGGCGGCTTCCAGTGCGGCGAAGTCGATGCCGTAGCGGTCGCCGCGCAGCGGATGCGGGATCTGGTGGACGACCGCGTTGGCCATAGCCACATTGGACGAGCCGTTCGGCCACGCGGGCGTCAGCACCAGTGCTTCGTCACCCGGATCGAGCGCGGCACGAATGCCGACATTCAGCGCCTGGACCCCGGAGGCCGTGACCACGATCTCCGTAGCAGGGTCCAGCCTCACCCGGTGCAGCTTGTCGTACTGCGCGGCAATGGCGCCGCGCAAAGAGGGCAGTCCGGCGTTCTCGGTATAAAAGGTGTAGCCGCCGGCTAGCGCGTCCACAGCCGCGCGCTTGATGAAATCCGGCGTAGGCAGGTTCGACTCGCCAAAATACAGTCGCAGCACGCCCTCCATGGACATGGCGATTTCAGCCAACTCGCGGATGCGGGAGTGCGGAACCTGCTCGACGGAACTTGCGACGCGCGGCATGCGGGGGCTTTCAACTGCCCGGTCTACAGGGTCTTCAAGTAAGCGAGCAGGTTGACCATATCGTCGTCGCTGAGCATCTCTTTGTAGGCGGGCATGCCGTTGCCGCCTTCTTCGATCTGGGCGCGCACGTTTTCTTCGGTGGGCTTTTTGCCGTTATTCAGCTTGTCTTTGGTGAAGAGCCCTTTCAGGCCCGGGCCCATTTTCTTGTCCGTGCTATCCGCGTTGTGGCAGGGAGTGCATTGCTGGAAGACCTCCTTGCCCTTCGCGGGATCTCCCTTTTTGGCCGCCAATGCGACCGAAGATGCGACGGCGAAGGCAACGGCAAAAGCGAAGACTCTCGTGTGCAGCATACAGGTTCGTGTTCTCCGGATGGGATAAAGAACCAGTCTACAATCTTTTCAGGCCCGGGCGCAGCGCGGGGCAGGCATGCACGCCTGCGTAGGCTCGCCTAAGCGGGACTTAAAAGTCCCGCCGGCACGCTGAAGCGTGCGCTACGGAAGGTTCGGCAGCAGATTCAAAGTATTGGTGGCGTCATCGACGAAATAGAGCCCCTCGGGAGCGGGCGCCAGTCCGAAGAGCGCTCCGTTTCCAGGCGGCGTTCCGCTGGCGTCGAGCAACCTGTGGGCAACCTGTCCGGTGCCGGGCGTCGTGATCACCAGAAGCCCGTTATCGCCGTTCACCGAGAGGATATTGCCGTTACCCGGATTGATGGCGACTCCCAGCGGATCGTTCAAATACTTACCCATGGTGACGTTGCCTCCGGTCCCGGCACTCGAAGTCCGGCTGGCCGCATTCTCGATCATGGCGATCCGGTTGTCGAGGCTGTCGGCCACGTAGAGTGTCCCATCCTGAGAAAGTCCGAGTCCGGTAGGGCCGATCACCAGAGCCGCGGGATCCGTTCTTTCGGGGAATCCGGAACCAATGGTGGTCATAGAGACCACGCTCGGCATTTCAGCCGGCGTTAAGGCCAGATCGATGCGCACGACCGTGCCCTGGTTGATGACGTTGCCGTGGGCAGCCACCGTGCCATTGAGCACGTTGGTGACGAACAGGTCCGCCGTAGTGCCCATATCCAGGGCCGCCATGTCCCACGGACCGTTGATCAGGTCGCTGACGAAAGTCTCTACGACTGTGCCCGTGCTATTCAAGACGATCAGACAGCCGGCTTGCGCGGTATTAGACGTCCCATCGGTAGTGGGCAGGCTGCCTACGATGACCCAGCCCGCGCGCAGCACAGCCAGGGCCGTGGTCAGTCCCACGCCTCCCGGGCAATTGCCGGGAAGGGTCGAGGCGTCGATCCAGGCGAACAAGCCGGCTTGGCCGTTAGGCGCGATGTCCACGATGGTCGTACCGGTGCCCTGGAGGTTGGAGCTATTGTTGAAATTGCTTACCAGGATGTGGCCTTGAACCAGGTTTCCCGTCGATTCTGGAACCACGGCCACGCCGTAAGGGTTCACGTCTCCATTCGATGGGACCGTGGATGCCACGGTCACAATCGTACGGGCCGCGCCCTGGACCGGTAGAGCGGGCGCCAGTGACAGCGACAGCGCCAAGGCGCCCATTAAGCGGCTGCTAACATACATGTTCATTTCAATATCGTCCTCCTCTCGATGTTAGGCACTGCCACACGCGGAAAACAAGCGAAATACAGGACACGCTTGTAAAATCAGCCTTCCCATATCGTGTTAGTGGCTATAATATTACCGACCTGAGTCACCACCTTTAGCGTGCGCCACGGGCATGCGTTCTTCAACCACTATTTGTGGGCAGGACTGGACCCTGCCCCGCCAAAATGTCCTAACTTCATCGGCGAGCTTAGGCTCGCCAAAGATCGGGTCTGGAGACCCTCCGCGGGCGTGGACGCCTGCCCCACGAAAGCCGCGAGTTCGCCGCCCGGCGGGGCGCTCCGGGCGACGTCCGCAAATCGGCTTGCATGTGGCGCTTCAAAGCAGGTACGATTGAGTGTCCCGCCCAGTCTGCTTTTCGTGAAACACAAACTTGTACATTCTTATGCCGCAGCAACACAAGAAGGTTCTCGCAGTCGTAAGCGATTTGTTTTTTTCGGTGAAAATTACCGATGCCGCCAAACGCGCGGGAATGGCGGTGGAACTGGTGAGAGACCCGCACGAACTGATGGTGAAAGCTAAGGCAAAACCGAGTGTGATCATCTTCGATCTGAATTTCGAGGATGCGCAGCCGCTCGAATTGATCGCCAAGCTCAAGGCCAGCGCCGAATTCAAGGGCGTGAGCCTGATCGGCTATTTGTCGCACGTCCAGGGAGAGTTGAAACAGGCGGCGCAGGAAGCGGGCTGCGATATGGTGATGGCGCGTTCGGCGTTTTCGCAGAATCTACAGCAGATTCTGAAGCGCCATTCCGGCGTCATCTAGCGTGGCGCACGCTTCCGCGAGCACGCACGCTTTCAGCGTGCAGCGGCGAACCTCAGTTCGCCGTTAGCGGGACTTAAAAGTCCCGCCGGCACGCTAAAGCGTGCGCCACGGGCAAGCGGCCGGTCATCACCAGAAATGTTCAAACTCCAGGCGGCGACCTTCAGTTCGCCGTGTGCCGAGCCTATTCTGCCTGCGTGAAACGGGCCAATGCCTCCGCCTTGCCGCGCGCGGCGCCCGAATCGATAGCCTCCGCCGCCCGATCCACTCCGTCCCGAAAATCGCGCGCCCGGCCGACGGCCACTAAAGCGGCAGAAGCATTGACCAGCACGATGTCGCGCCGCGGTCCCCTGGCGCCATCCAGAATCTCGCGCGCGATCGCCAGATTCATTTCCCGATCGCCGCCCTTCAGATCCGCCGGCCGTGCCACGGCAACCCCGAAGTCGTCCGGAGTGAGCGTGCGCCGCGTAACCTGGCCGTGCTGGATTTCAAAAGCTAAAGTCGGGCCCGTCGTGGTGATCTCATCGAGGCCGTCGGAGCCGTGTACCACGAACCCGCGCTGCAGTCCCAGGGCCGCCAGGGCACCGGCGATCAATTCGGCAAAATGCGGCGTGGGAGCCCCGGCAAGCTGCGCGCCGGCTCCCGCGGGATTCGTCAGCGGCCCGAGCAGGTTGAACACGGTCCGCATCTTGAGCTCGATCCGCACCGGGTGGGCATGTCGCGCGGCCGTATGGATAGCAGGCGCGAACAGAAAACCAATCCCAATCTCGCGGATCGCGCGCGCGCATTCGGCGGGCGGCATTGGGATACGCACGCCCATGGCTTCCAGCAGGTCGGCGCTGCCGCACTGGCTGGAGATCGACCGGTTGCCATGCTTGGCGACGCGCGCGCCGGCGCCCGCCACCACGAACGCCACAACGGTGGAAATATTAAACGTCGAAAGGCCATCGCCGCCGGTGCCGCAGGTATCCAGCAATGGCTCGCCGCCCAGCCCGGCATCGATCGGCTCGGCCATCTGGCGCAACGCACGCGCGAACCCCACCAGTTCGTCGACGGTCTCGCCCTTCATGCGCAGCGCCACCAGGAATCCCGCGATTTGAGCAGCCGTCGCGCCACCGCTGAGAATGATGTGCATGGCCTTCAGGGCATCGCCGCTATCGAGGTTCCGGTGATCGGCTACGCGATGCAGGTAGGGCAGAAGCGACATGCTATAGTGAGGGTTCAAATCCACGTTATCATAAGGTTTCCATGAAAATTCACGAGTATCAGGCCAAGGGAATCCTGGGCCAATACAACGTTCCTGTGCCGCGTGGCGAGGTGGCGTTCACGGCGGACGAGGCCGAGGTGGCGGCCAAGAATATCGGCGGAAGCGTGGTGGTGAAGGCGCAGATCCATGCGGGCGGCCGGGGCAAGGGCGGCGGCGTCAAGATCGCACGCGATGCGGCGGAAGCCGCGGAGCTCGCGCGCAAGATGCTGGGCATGAAACTGGTGACGCACCAGACCGGCCCGGAAGGACGCATCGTGCAGCGTCTGCTGATCGAAGAGACCTTGCCCATCGAGCGCGAGCTCTATCTTGGCATCGTGCTGGATCGCGTGCAGGGCAAGCCGGTCTTCATGGCATCCGCGGCCGGCGGCATGGAGATTGAAGAGGTGGCGGCCAAAACGCCGGAACTGATTCTGAAAGAGGCGTTCGATCCGGGCATCGGTCTGCAGGACTTTCAGGCTCGCAAGCTGGCGTTCGGTATCGGTGTACCCGCGGCCAGCGTGAGGGCGGCTGCAGCCGCCATGGGCGCGCTCGCCAAAGCCTATGTGGTGAAGGATTGCTCGCTCGCGGAAATCAATCCTTTCATCCTGACGAAGGATGCCAAAGTATACGCCCTCGACGCGAAGATCAATTTCGACGACAGCGCGCTCTACCGGCACAAGGAATTGCTCGATCTGCGCGACCTCAACGAGGAGGATCCGCTCGAAGTGGAAGCGTCCCGGTTCGGCATCAACTACATCAAGCTGGACGGCACGGTGGGCTGCATGGTGAATGGCGCGGGCCTGGCGATGGCCACCATGGACATTATCAAGTACGCGGGCGGAAGTCCGGCGAACTTCTTGGATGTGGGCGGCGGCGCCAGCGCCGAGCAGGTGAAGAACGCGTTCCGCATTCTGCTTTCCGATCCGCACGTGAAGGCGGTACTGATCAATATTTTCGGCGGGATCCTTCGCTGCGACACACTGGCTACCGGAGTGGTGGCGGCGGCCCGCGACCTGGCCATCGCGGCTCCTATCGTGGTGCGCATGGAAGGCACCAATGTGGAGTTAGGCCGCCAGATTTTACGGGATTCCGGATTCAACTTCACGGTCGCGGAAGGCATGCGGGACGCCGCCGAAAAGGTAGTGCGGCTGGCTGCGCAGTAGAGGAGACGATGAGCGTACTGGTTGACGAAAATACTCGCCTGATCGTGCAGGGGTTCACCGGCAAGTAAGGCACATTTCACGCACAGCAGGCCATTGCCTACGGCACGCAGGTGATGGGCGGCGTGGTGCCCGGACGGGGCGGCTCGACGCATCTGGATCTGCCGGTTTTCGATACGGTGGACCAGGCCGTGCGCGCCACGGGCGCCAACGCGTCGGTGATTTTTGTGCCTCCGCCGTTTGCGGCGGATGCCATCATGGAAGCCGCCGAAGCCGGCATACCCCTGGTGGTCGCGATTACCGAAGGCATTCCGGCGCTCGACATGGTGAAAGTTTGGACGTTCTTGAAGGGGCGTGGGACGCGCCTGGTCGGTCCGAACTGCCCAGGCGTGATCTCGCCGGGCAAGTGCAAGATCGGTATCATGCCGGGACATATCCACCTGCAAGGCCACGTCGGTGTGGTTTCGCGCTCAGGCACGCTGACATACGAGGCGGTGGGGCAGTTGACCGGGCTCGGCATCGGCCAATCCACATGCATCGGGATCGGCGGCGATCCGATTATCGGCACTACGTTTTTGGATGCGCTCACGCTGTTCAACGAGGACCCCGGCACCCACGCCATCGTGATGATCGGCGAGATCGGCGGCAACGCCGAAGAGACCGCCGCGCGCTATGTGAAGGATCATGTGCGAAAACCGGTGGTGGGATTCATCGCCGGACAGACCGCGCCGCCTGGCCGCCGCATGGGTCATGCGGGAGCGATCATCTCCGGCGGGTCGGGCGCGGCGGTCGATAAGATCCGGGCGATGGAAGAAGCCGGCATTACGGTCTGTTCTTCGCCTGCCGAAATTGGGGAAAAGATAAAGGGCCGCTTATGAGTCTGCAACGTACGTTTTCGATCATCAAGCCGGACGCCGTGTCGTCCGGGCACGCCGGCGAGATCCTCGCCTGCCTCGAACTGGAAGGCTTCCGGATTGTGGCATTGCGTATGACCCGCCTGAGCCGGCTGCAGGCCGAGGGGTTCTACGCGGTGCATCGCGAGCGCCCCTTTTTCTCGAGCCTCGTGAAGTTCATGACTGAAGGGCCCATCATCGCGATGGCACTCGAACGCGAGGATGCCGTCGCAAAGTTGCGCGAGACGATGGGCGTGACGAATCCGGCGAATGCCGCGGAAGGCACGATTCGCAAGCGGTTCGCGGAATCCATCGAGCGAAATTGCATTCACGGTTCGGACGCGCCGGAAACCGCCGCGGTGGAACTGGCGTACTTCTTCAGCACGCTGGATCTTTCGGGCAATTAGCTGTAGCACGCTCAGCGTAGCAGCGGGACTTTTGCTCCAGTTGGCTGCGCCTGATGGGACCGGCCAATGATAATTCCGGCCTGGCAACGTTCCGGCGCGGTTCCCGGCTCACATAGACGAGGATGTCAATCCGGCTGGTTCGGTGGGGAACCGTCCCCTGCGTAACGGTTCAGCTTCGGTAAAAATCAAACGGCGGCGAAAAGCAATCGGGCTATCTCGTAGCAAAATAGGCTTCATCAATTGCAGGTCGTCGGCGAATATTGGCGTATCGAGGAAGCGGCATTCATCTTCCACCCAAAACGGTATGGTCAAGCCCCATCGCCGTGCCAGATGCTCTCCTATAGCGCCAACATAAGCATCCAGTGGCTGTCGACCCGAGACTGGCGGTGGGGCCTCTATCATTGTTTGTAACTCTTCTGTGTGTCCGTAATGTAGGTAGAACTCGTCCAAGAATTCCGCTATCGCAATGCGTTCCTCTTCACCCTCCAGCGAGATACGTTCAATAGCCTCTTTAAGACTTTGCGGGCGCATGGAGTTTCCTTGCGAGTTCAGTGACTTGAAGCACACGTTCCGGTGTAATTTGTTCGTTCGTGTAATAGTATTTCAATAATGACAGTAAATCTTCCGCCGAAGTTCGGTTTAGGTGAAGTGCCAGATGTTTGATATCGTCTACGGCGGCGGCGTAGAGACGAAACGCCAATAGTTTCATCGCTAAAGCATATTCCGGCCTGGCCAACAATACTCGCAATCCGAACTGCGCCTCGGACGGATACGTCTTGAAAAATGAAAACTCCTTGTGTTTAGAAAGGTAAATGGTGGCCTGTTCATTGAGCCAGCTTGGAGGCAAGTGTAGCTCCTTCCCTACTTCCTCCGCCGCTTGCATCACTTGTCCGCGGCCACTGGTTACTAACGAATCTAGGTCTTGGGTTGCTCTCCGAAAATCAAAGCCCAGTACCATCGCTGCACCGCCGAATACATCGATTTCTCCAGTTACGCGGCGGTCGCGAAGAATTTCTCCCAATCGCATGAACGCCTTGTGTATCTGTTCCTTCTCCACCCGATCATTTTAGCAACGTTCAAAGCGCCGTCAGCCGTCGAATCCGGCCCGTTTCGGAGGCGGGTCCATAAGCCGCGGCCGCGCCGGCGTGGGGAAGTTCACTTCGTCGTCCTTCGATCGCACAAAGAGAGCCAGCATACGCGGCGAGCCGGTCACTAAGTCCCAGACTACTTGGACGTCACAGCGTCCATTCGCGAAGTGAGCGGGGCCCTCGACCGCGATCGCCGCGGGGCCTGCCCAATACCAATGGCTGGGCATGAAACTTTGCCAATCGCCCCACTTCTCCCGGAGATGGCCACATCCCTCAATCCACGCGGCGCGCAATGATTCGCGGGCGGGATCCAGAATGCTCGCGCAAGGCAGGCGGTTCAGGTCACCCCGCAACGCTTGGACAGAATGCAAGATCTGTACGCGCTGCCTTTCGATGACGGGTGACTGACGGTCGCGCGCGCCGCACGCCGCAAAC
>JBEKIM010000055.1:0-22367 GCA_050011755.1 Bryobacteraceae bacterium
CCGTAAAAGGTAATAAGAGCACTGGTAGACTACCAGTTTGATAGGACGGGTGTGTAAGCGTAGTAATACGTTGAGCTGACCGTTACTAATTGCTCGTTCGGCTTGACCATAAAATTTGCTGTACATGCAAAGTTTCTTCTAGCGCAGCCCGTCAAATATTCAATCACACGAGTTTCTGGGTGATTCTAGCGAGAGGGACCCACCCGTTCCCATCCCGAACACGGAAGTTAAGCCTCTCAGCCCCGATTGTACTGCACGCGCGAGTGTGTGGGAGAGTAGGAAGTTGCCCGGTTTAAAACAAGAAGCCTCCAAGCAATTGGAGGCTTTTTTGTTGTTCATGGCGCCTATCCGGCGTATGCACAACGTGCGCACAAATAACTCCGCGCCACGCCCAAACAAAAGGAATTAATCGACCGCGCAGCCGGAGCCCTGGGCCGCAGCCGATCCGACTTCATGCTGGAAGCCGCGTGCCGGGAGGCTGAGGCCGTGTTGCTTGACCGGCGTTATTTCGCTCTCTCCGCGGACGAATTCAAGCGATTCAAGGCTATCCTCGATGCGCGCCAGAATGGGGTGAGCGGCGCATCGCGCACGTATGTTGTATGCGCGGGCGGACGGGTAGCCGGCTATTACACTCTTGCTGTCGGAGCCGTAGCGCATGGCCGAAGCGCCCCGCAGTATCCGCCGGAATATGCCGGATCTGGTGCCTGCCATGGTCCTTGGCCGTCTCGCAGTTGACAAGGCTCATCAAGGGCAAGGCCTCGGAACCGGGCTGCTGCGCGACGCCCTGCTGCGCACGATGCAGGCCGCGGACATTGCCGGCATCAGGGCGATCCTGGTGCATGCCATCTCGGAATCCGTAAAGCGCTTCTACGAAGGATACGGCTTTGTTGCCTCGCCGCTGGATCCCATGACGGTGATGATCACCGTTGCGGAAGCCGCCAAAATAATGGGGGTTTGAACAGATCATGACAGTCTGATAAGCAATTGGAGGCTTTCTTGTTTTCCACGGCCCGCCCCGGCCACCATCCTACCCCCGCCAAATCAGCCCCCCCGCCCCTCCCCGTGCTATGCTGTCATGCGGATGTTTAGTCGCCAGCGCCGCAAAGCCCGCTTTCTCTTCGGGCTCTCCGACATCCTCCTCACGGTCCTGGCCTTCGCGGCCGCTTACCAGACCCGCAGCCTCCTGCACCTCGAACGCGTCTTCTATGTCATCGTCCCCACCCAGGCCCTCTTGCTGGGCTTCGCCGCCACCGCCTGGCTGCTGGCCGGCCTGTGGCTGGGCGTCTACGAAAGGCTGGATGCCGGCGATCCGCGCGTCATCCTGCGTGACTCGTTCCAACAGTGCGCCTATGGCGCGGTAGCACTGGTCCTGTTTGAGTTCGTCCTGCGCCTCGACCTCAGCCGGCCGTTTCTGGCCCTGTTCATCGGCTACGATTGGGTGCTCCTGTTTCTGTTCCGCCTGTTCTCGGGCCGCATGGCCGGCGCCATCCGGCGCGAGTTCGGGGCCCCGCATTACGTAATGGTGGCGGGCACCGGCGAGCGCGCCCGCAAGGTGGCCGAGGCGCTCGAACATTCCGCCAATTACGGCATCCGGCTCACCGGCTTTCTCGCGCCGGACCCCGCCAACGCGCCCGCCGAAATCCAGCTCGCGGCCACTTACAAGGTGTACCCTATCGATCGATTGCGCCAGCTCCTTCGCGACGGCGTCATCGACGAAATCATCTTCTCGGTGGGCAGCGAGACCCTCGCGCAACTGGAAGATGTCTTCCTGCTTTGCGATGAAGAAGGCGTGCGCACGCGCGTGGCGGTCGATTTCTTCCCGCACGTGAATAGCGACGTGTACCTCGAACGCCTCGGCTTCACCCCGCTGCTCACGTTCTCCGCCGCCCCGCACGACGAGATCCGCCTGCTGGTGAAGCGCGCCACCGACGTGGTGCTCGCCGCGGCCGGCCTGGTCGTGCTGCTGCCCTTTATGATCGCCGTGGTCCTGCTGGTGCGGCTCACTTCTCCCGGCCCTGCCATTTTCAGACAGGTGCGCTGCGGGCTGAACGGCCGCCGGTTTCTGTTCTATAAGTTCCGGTCCATGTGCGCCGAAGCCGAGCAGATGAAGGCCGGAGTCATGCATCTCAGCACGCGCAAAACGGCCATGAAGATCCCGGAAGATCCGCGCCTCACGCGTGTGGGCCGCTACCTGCGGAAGTTCTCGATCGACGAGTGGCCGCAGCTCTGGAACGTGCTGAAAGGCGATATGTCGCTCGTGGGCCCCCGGCCCGCCATCCCCGACGAAGTCGAGCAGTATCAAACCTGGCAGCGCCGCCGCCTGCGCATGCGCCCCGGTCTCACTTGTCTTTGGGCGGTCTCCGGCCGCGACAACCTGGACTTCGAAACCTGGATGCGCATGGATATGCAGTACATTGATAACTGGTCGCTGGCGCTCGATTGGAAGATCATCCTGCGCACGATTCCCCGCGTCCTCACCGGACACGGCGCGAACTAGAGAGGGGTTGAGGGAGCGAAACATGCACCTGTTGCCAACACAAGACGAGGTCGTCCGCGTACTGCGCGATACAGGCGCGCTGCGCGATGGCCATTTTGAGTACACGAATGGCCTGCATTCCAACGAGTATCTGCAGGTTCCGCTGGCCATGCGCTACTACCAGCATGCGCGCATGCTCAGCGTGGGATTGAGCCGCCTGTTGCGCGAGAACGCCGAGATTCGCGCCATCATTCCAGAGCTCTCCATCGTCGCGCCCGCCAACGCCGGCCTGCCCGTGGCATATGGCGTCTGCGAGGCCTTGCGCGCCCGCCAGGTTTACTGGGCGGAACGCGAAGACACCGCCCAGCCGATGCACTTCCGGCAGTTCCTGGAACAACAGTCCGGCGAACAGGTAGTGCTCGTGGACGATATCCTGCGCTCGGGCCGCAAGCTGCGCGAAATGCGCGAGCTGTTGGAATCCCGCGGCGCGCGCGTGGTGGCTTTGGCGGTGGTCATCTACCAGCCCACACCGCACACCCGCGATTTTGGAAACTTGCCGCTCTATTACCTGGCCCGGCTCAACGCCAGCTACTACGCCGACGCCGCACATTGCGATCTCTGCAAGGAGGGTGTGCCGGTGCAGAAGGTCTGGGTCTGACGAAAAACGGGCGGGCAACCCTGCCCGCCCCACTAATCTTGGTTTTCATCATCTTTGCGGCTCCGAAAAACAACCGCTAACTTGTTGAGCGGCAATGGGGTCCCAGATGGGCGACCCGCGGCGGACTGCATGCAGTCCGCCGGAAGCGGGACTTAAGAGTCTTAAGTCCCGCCGCCGCCGAAACCCTACTGTCCGGTGCCAGTCAGCGAGAGCCCCTGTGGGCTGGCCGCGCTGTTGTCGAACAACTGCAAGGTGGCCGATTCGTTCCCGACTACGGACGGAGTGAAGTACACGGTGAACATACACGTTCCAGCCGGGAGCAGCGAACCACCGCAAGGCGGCTCTCCCACGTTGGTCATGAAGTCCGTCGGGATGGCGCCCGTCAGGGCCGCACCCGTGAACGTGATGGTATGCAAGCCCACGTTGGTAATGGTCACCGTCGCGGTTGCCTGCGTCCCCACCGTTACGCTGCCGAAATTCAACGGCGACGGGCTGAATTCGATGCCCGTCCCCATCCCCGACAAAGCTACCGTTTGCGGGCTGGTCGTGTCGGTGTCCGCTACGCTCAGCGTTCCGGTCGCGTAGCCGGCGGCGGTAGGCATAAATTCGACGTAAATCAGGCAAGTGCCATTGTTAGCTATGGCCTTCCCTTTGGTGCAGGTGGTGGAACTGGTGGTCAGGAACGGACCGGTAACCGATGCCGCGGGATTGCCCAGGGTAATGGCTGCGCCGCTCTTGTTGGTGAGCACAATCCGCGTGGAAATGCTGGCCGTGCCGATCGCCTGGGCCGGGAATACTGCGGCGGCCGGAGCAAAGGACACGTTGCTGGTGCCCGTCCCGGTCATGCCGGCGAGCTGCGGGCTGGTGGGGTCGCTATCGTTGATCGAGAGCACTCCCTTTTTCGCCCCCGTGCTCTTGGGCGTGAAGGTCAAGCCGATGGTGCACGTAGCGCTGGCGGCCAGCGTGCTGCCCGATGCCGGGCAACTATTCGAAAAGATCGCGAAATCGGTGGTTTCGCTCAGCGTAATTGCGCCCATGGTGATACCGGTCTTGCCCTTGTTCGATATCGTCACGCTTTGTACGGCACTGGTAGTCTTCTCCAACTGGTTGCCGAAAGTCACCGGTGCTCCCGTAACGGAGATGGCGGTTCCGGTGCCTTCGAGTGAAACTACGCTGGCGCCGTTGAAATAGCCGTTGTTTTCGATCGTGAGCGTGCCGGTTCCGGTTCCCGCGGCCGTAGGCTTGAAGTACACGTAGACGGTGCAGGCCTGGCCGTTAGGCAGGCTGGAACCGCAGTTATCCGATTCGGCGAAAGGTCCCGTGACCAGAATTGCGCCGATGGTGAGCGGGCCGACGCCGCTGAGCGTCAGGGCGAGCGGTTCGCTCGTGGACCCGACGGCCAGCATGCCGAAGGTCAGATTGTTGGCCGAAGTACCCAGGCCGGCGAAAGCGGAGATACGCCGAACGCGAAGATTATACTGGTCCGCCACCAGAAAATTGCCGGCGGGGTCCTCGAAGATCCCGACCGGGCTGTAGAAGTCCGCGATCTCCGCCGGGCCGCCGTCGCCGAAGTAGCTGGCGGTGCCCGATCCGGCGAAGGTCGTCATGATGCCGGAGGGGCTCACCCAGCGCAGGCGCTGGTTGCTGGTGTCGGCGATGAACAGATTGCCGTTCGCATCGGCCTTCACGTCGGAGGGATAGTAAAGCGCATTCTCCGTCGCAATGCCGTCGCCGCTGAAACCGCAAGTGACACTGCCCGCGACCGTGTCGATCGTGCCGGTGGCCGCGAAGACCTCCCGGATGCGGCAGTTGTAATAGTCGGCGATATACAAGTTGCCGGCGCCGTCTTCCGCCACGGCAAAGGGGTAATACATTTGGGCTGCGGTAGCCAGAGATCCGTCGCCCCGGGAACCGGCCGTGCCGTCGCCGGCCACGGTAGTGATGGTCCCGCCGTTTATTCTGCGGACCACGTTGTTGTAAGTATCCGCGATATAGACGATGTTGTGGCTGTCCACGAACACGCTATAAGGACTGTTCAGCGTGGCGCTGGTGGCCGGCCCGCCATCGCCGGTATAACTGCACACGCCAGTGCCCGCGATGGTGCTGATGAAGCCGGTTGTATTCACCATGCGGATGGCGCAGTTGTTGGTATCGGCGATATAGAGATTGCCGTTGCTGTCCCGCGCGATCCCGCTCGGATAGCTGAGCTCGGCGCTGGTGGCAATTCCACCGTCCCCGCGATACCCGAAGATGCCGGTACCCGCGAAGAAGTTCACCAGGTTCGACGACGCCACCATTTCGCGCACCATGGAGTTGTACTGGTCGGCAACGAAGATATTGCCGGACGGATCCATCAGCGCGGCCCAGGGATCGTTGAGCACGACACCCGTGGGGGGCACGCCGGTCACAGGCACCGGCAGGCTGGTATTGCCGTCGCCCGCTACCGTGTTGATGTTTCCCGCGACCGTAAATAGCCGGATCCGGTTGTTGGACGTGTCCGCGACATAGACGCTGCCCGCACTGGTAACCGCAACGCCTTCCGGGTAATAGAAGCAGGAGCTGGTGGCCAAGCCTCCGTCCCCGCACCATCCGGCCCCGGCGCCGCCCGCGATGGTGTTGATGGTGCCGCCCACGGTGAATTGCCGGATCACGACGTTGTAGGTGTCCGCGATCGTCACCTTAGTGCCTGCGCTGTTCACCGCGATTCCCAGGACCTGATTGAAGGTAGCGCTGGTCGCCGCTCCGGCGTCTCCGGTGTAGCCTGCCGTGCCATTGCCGGCGATGGTCCGGATGTGGCCGTTCGAAATCGTGACTTCGCGGACGCGGTAGTTGTAGCTGTCGGCGATGTACACGTTGCCCGCGCTGTCGACGGCGACCACGCTCGGATAATATAATTGCGCGCCGGTGGCGGCTGCGCCATCGCCGCTATATCCGGACGTTCCGTTTCCGGCGTAATTGCTGATCGTACTGGTTGAAACCACCAGCTTACGCACAATCGAGTTGTACTGGTCGGCGATGTAAAGGTTGCCCGAGCTATCCACCGCCAGGCCGAGCGGGTTGCACAACGGATAGTTGGTGGCGGGGCTGCCGTTCCCCTCGTAGCTGCACTGGCCCTGTTCCCCGGCGATGGTGGTGATGGTGTTGCTTGTATCCACTTTGCGCACCACGCCATTATAGGTGTCCGAAATATAGATGTTGCCGGCGCTATCCACCGCGACGCCGCTGGGGTTGTTCAGCAGGGCGTTGGGTGCGCCGCCGTGAACGCCGTCGCCGGCGAAGCCCGGGATGCCACTGCCGGCCACCACGGTCAGTATGCCGCTGGTGTTGACCTTGAACACGCGGTTCTGGCTGCTGTCTGCGAAGTAATAATTTCCGGCGCTATCTACGGCGACCGCCACCGGTTGGTAGAGATCCGCGTCGATGGCGGGCATGTCATTGGGGCCGCCGCCGATGGCGGTGGTGATGATGTTCTGCTGGGCCAGCGCGGTGAAGGGGAGTAGCGCGGCGGTTGTCAGCAGGGCGAAAGCTTTTATTGTATGGCGCATGGTTTTTCTCCTGATTTCCCTGGGTTGAATCGATTCGCTTCCGCTACTCGGCGGCCGGGCGGGCCTCCGGGATCATGGGCCGGCGGCTCAACTGCGCCGGCCGCTCGAATGCTTGCCCGTTTTCGTCGCTGTATCCGATGAACACGACAGGCTGATTGCGAGGGGACCAGCGCTCGAACACATCGCGCGGCACGGTCATTTGTTGGCGGATTACCACGTCGCTGCCGCTGCGCCACACCTTGATGGGCGCGAAGCTGCCCAGTACGCCGGGACTGGGCGACGACCGCACGGTAACCACAGCCTGCTTCAAGTCTGCACCGCTGTAGTTAAAGAGCTGCAGCGCCAGCGTCAGTTCCACCGCGCCGCCTTTCTCGGCCGCATCTGTCAGACTGTAGTATCCGGCAAAGTCGCGCCCGTCTTTGGCGCGGGCAGGGCCGGTGAAAAGCGTGGAAAGAGCGAACAGGGCAAGCATGCCCGCCCGCGAAAAGCTCGTTAGTTGCATAATCCCTCGTTGTGTAATGACCGCATCGGCGAACGGAAATGGGTCCGCCTGTTCACCCTAAAGGCGCAAAGCGGCGGCGAAAGCCGACACGAAACGGGAAGATTTTCGCGAGAACCCCTGAAAACAACTAAGATAGAGGCAGGCCATGTCCGCCAGTGAGGATCAAAACGGCGCGCCCGGCGATATCACGCGATGCCTTCAGGATTGGCGCGGTGGCGAAGAGGATGCTCTCGCCCGCCTGACAGCCGCCGTCTACAGGGAATTACGCCGCCTGGCATCTTCCCTCTTTGCCGCCGAAAGCGGCGACCGCACGTTGCAGCCCACCGCCCTGGTGCATGAACTCTATTTGCAGCTACCCAGCGTGCAGCACCTGGATTGGCAATGCCGTGCGCAGTTCCTGAATGTCGCCGCCAGGATGATGCGCAACATCCTGGTGGATCATGCCCGCAGACGGCACGCCGCCAAGCGCGGCGGCGGTGCAGCGCCCGTGATCGTCGATGCCCAAGTCGACGATCCGGCCCTGAAGTCCGATGTCCTGGTGATTAATGCCGCTCTGGACCGGCTGAGCGAACACTATCCGCGCCAGTCGCGCGTGGTCGAGTTGCGTTTCTTCGGCGGCCTGACCAACGAAGAAACTTGCGAGGTGCTCGGCGCCACCGGTGTAGAATGTTCGCAGCGCACCGTGGAACGCGATTGGACGTTCGCGCGGGCGTGGTTGCAAAATGCCATCGGAACCAGTTGATCCCTTCTGGCAGCGCGTAGAAGAACTCTTCCAGGAGGCCTGGGACCGGGAAGCGGGGGTGCGCCCGTCGTATCTGGCCGGCGCTTGCGGCGGCGATGAACGATTACGGAAAGCCGTCGCGGACCTGCTGGACGCTTCCACCCACGCCGCGTCCAATCCGCTATGGGACGAAACGGCCATTCGCAACGAAGCCCGCTTCCAGGCCGCCGGCATGGCTGCCGGCAATGGCGCCACTACGCTTGACCGCTACCGGCTCATGGAGCGCATCGGCGCCGGCGGCATGGGCGTCGTGTATAAAGCCGTCCGGGCCGACGACGAATATTCGAAACTGGTGGCGATCAAAATCGTGCAGGACAGCGACCCCGCCACGGTGCGACGCCTGCGCCAGGAACGGCAGATCCTGGCGGGACTGGAACATCCGCATATCGCGCGGCTCCTGGACGGCGGCACGACCGCGGATGGCCGGCCCTTCCTGGTAATGGAATACGTCGCCGGCGTGCCCGTCGACCGTTATGTAGCGGCGGCCCGGCTGCCGCTGCGGGAACTCCTCGAGCTGTTTCGCAAGATTTGCTCGGCGGTCTCCTATGCCCACCGCAACCTGATCGTGCATCGCGACCTGAAACCGGCCAACATCCTGGTCACCGCGGAGGGGCAGCCCAAACTGCTCGATTTCGGCATCGCCAAGCTGCTGGACGGATCGGCCCAGCGGACCAAGACCGGTGCGGGCGCCATGACGCCGCAGTACGCCAGCCCCGAACAAGTGCTCGGTGCGCCCATCACGACCGCCAGCGACGTGTATTCTCTCGGCGTGCTGCTGTACGAGTTGCTGAGCGGCGCGCGTCCGTACCGCAATACCACCGGTGCGCTGGAACTGGCCCAGGCGATCCTCAAGGAGACCCCGCGGCTGATCGGCGCGCACGCCGGACGGCGCGTGGACAGGGATCTCGAGAATATCGTGCAGATGGCTCTGCGCAAGGAGCCGGAACGCCGCTACCCATCGGCGGATCTGCTATCGGAAGACCTTCGCCAGTACATGTCGGGTTATCCGGTGATGGCCCGTCCCGCGTCGCGCGGATACCGCCTCGCCAGGTTCGCCGGCCGGAACAAAGCCCCGGTTGCGGCCCTCGCAGTGGTGCTGCTCGCGCTCGTCGCCGGGATCGCGGCTACAACTTGGGAGGCCCGCATCGCCAATGAGCGGTTCAACGATGTGCGCCAGTTGGCTCATGCCGTAGTGTTCGATTATCACGATGCCATCGAGGCCTTGCCGGGCTCCACGCCGGTGCGCCAGAGGCTGGTGAAAGATGCCTTGGTCTATTTGGACAAGCTGTCGCGCCAGAGCGGCGATACCTCGTTACAGCGGGAGATGGTCGAGGCTTACGTCAAAATCGGCAACGTACAGGGGAATTCATACAACTCCAATTTGGGCGATATGGCCGGCGGATTGGCCAGCCTTCGCAAGGCAGTCGCGGCGGGCGAGCGGCTGGTGGCGCGCGATCCAAACGGCCTGAACCAGCGTGCGCTGGCGTCAGCCTACTCGGCGGAGGCCGACATTCTGTATAGCCAGAACGATTTGGCCGCGGCGGACCGGGAGTACCGCAGAGCCGCGTCTTTGGCCGAGGCGGCCGTGCGGAAACTTCCTCCGGATCTGGAGACCCGCCGGCAATGGGCGGGCACGCTGCGGAACTGGGGAGATCTGGCGGGCGCGGAGGGGATCTCCAATATGGGCAAGCCCGAAGTGGCGTTGGCCCGCTATCGGCGGTCGCTCGAGATCGTCAGTGGCTTGGTGAAGGAATATCCAGGCTCGCGGCCGGCCAGGAAAGATCTCTACGATAATCTACTGGTACTGGCGGAGGCCGAGGCGGGCGCCGGGCATCGCGCCGCCGCGGAAAAACAAGCGCGCGCGGCATTGGCGATGATTCAGGAAATCTCCGCTGCCGATCCTGGAAACGCGACCGACAAGGTTGAGGTGGCCAACATGTCCACGCGCCTGGCGCAGGTCCTGATGGACGACGCCAAAGCCGGCGAAGCCGTGCCGCTGGTCCTGGCGGCGGAATCCATCATGCAAATGCAAGTGCAATCCGACCCGGCCAACCGGCTGTTCCGGCGCAACCTGGAGGTGACGGAGTTGCACGTAGTGAACGCTTTGCGCAAGTCGGGCGACCCCGTGGGCGCGCTGGCACACGCGCAGAACGCTCTGGCGCTGAGCCGGCAACTCAGCGCCGCCGATGCGCAGAACATCGAGATCCTCTCGGACGTGGCGAATTGCCATCTGAAAATTGCTCAGGTGCAGATGGATACGCACGATTATGCGGCGGCGCTGGGCAATGCCCTGAAGTCCATAGTCCTACTGGACAGCTTATTAGCGCGCACGCCGGATTCGAATCTCGCGCGCATTCGCATCCGGGCGGGGCTGGCGGCGGGGGATATTGAATTGCGAATGGATCGGCCGGCCGCCGCGCTCGCCCATTATGCGCAGGCCGGCAAGGCCGCCGCGGAAGTCGTGTCCGGCGCCGCCGGGCAAATCGGCGCCCGTACCGACCTGGCCCGCAGCCAGACGGGCGCGGCGGCTGCCAACGAGCGGCTGCGCCATTGGCGCGAGGCGCTGAACGCCTACCGGAGCGCGGGCCAGACGTGGTCCGCCCTGCGCGGACTGCAGGCTCTCGCGCCGGAAGATGCCGGCCAGCCCGAGAAGGCGGAAGCGGCCATGGCACGCTGCCAGCGGCACATCTGAACCGCCGCGCCTGAAGGGCCCAAAGTGACAGATCTGTCACACCCCCCGGGTCGAGGCCGCCAGCGGTGTCGCAGACTGTCTTTTAGCGGCGCTGGATTTCCTCGTATTCTCAATGGGTTAGGTCCAGCAGGGGAATGGCTCCCGAGGTGCAATGATAAGCGCGACCGGAGAACAAAAACATGACTTTCGAGTTACCCATCGCCGAACGAAGACTCAGAATCACCTCGCGGATGCTGCATCAGGGCATGTGGTTGATGCTGCTGGTTGCCGCCTGCCTGCTCTTACTGGTCCGCACGAATGTGTCCGCGCGCACCGGTTCCCTCTGGCTGGTCGGCTGCGGCATTCTCGCCTTCATGCTCTCGTTCGCCCTGCGCGATGTGGTACGCAAGGTCGGGCATCGCAATACCGAAGACAAGTTGGTGAAAGAGGTCAAGACCTTTCTCGAAAGAGAGCCGGCCGAATTGATCGAGCGGCCGGTGGTGGTCCGAGTGAACCGGAAAGCCGAGACGGAGGCATCCGTGCCGGGTTTGCCGGGTTTCGTGGCGCTCAAAGGCGTGGCTCCCTATAGCGCGCCGGCCGGCGACCCGGTGGTCTTCGACGCGATTCCGGCGCGCGAGGCCGTTACGGTCAAGATGGATCTGTACGCCGTGCTGCTGCCGGTTCTGTCGCACTGCTAAGAGTTCAGTTTCTTGCAGAAACCCGCGCGGCAAGTCCAGTTATGGGAGACAATTCGGGATTCTAAGGAGACTCGGTTTCTCGCAAAGGCGCCAAGGGACCGCCAAGGGCGCAAAGACTGAAAACCAGGCAGGCTACCGAGAAACCCGCGCGGCAGGCCCAGTTATGGGCGACAATTCGGGATTCTAAGGAGACTCGTTTTCTCGCAAAAGCGCCAAGGGACCGCCCAGGGCACAAGGATCGCGGAAAACCAAGAAGGCGGTCTAATTGTTTGTCTCTTCTTGGCGGTCTTGGCGGTTATCTTGGCGCCTTCGCGAGAGACCCGCGCTAACCGCTGCTCAGTCGCGGGAGATCCCCGCATATCCGGCAAAGTAACTACCGCGCCTATCGCGCTGTATCGCGATGCGGAACAAACTGAGGTCCGCCGCTTCCGGTTATCATGCATTACAGAATGCATATCCTTTTGAAGTTGATTCTGGCCGGCGGGATTCTGCCCCTCCTGGCCGCGGGCCAACAGCCCTTGCGTCTTTGCATCGTGGGCCTCGTGCACGGTCACGTGGACGGGTTCTTACACGCCGCGGGCCAGCGTAAGGATGTGGAGATCGCCGGGATCTTCGATCCCGATACCGCGCTGCAGAAGCATTATGCGCAGCGCTTCGGGCTCGCGGATGCCATTTTTTTCACGGACCTGGTGGCCATGCTGGATCGCGTGAAGCCGGAGGCGGTGGCCTCATTCACCAGCACCTCCGATCATGCCATGGTCGTGGCCGCATGCGCCCGGCGCCACATCCACGTGATGATGGAGAAACCACTGGCCGTGAATATGGATGACGCGCGGGCCATCGCGCGCGCGGCGCACGATGGCGGCATACAGGTGATCGTGAACTATGAGACCACCTGGTACGCGAGCCACGGCGCGATGTGGAAGATCGTCAAGGAGCAACACGCGGCGGGCGCCATTCGCAAGATGGTCGCGATGGATGGCCACCAGGGTCCCAAAGAGATCGGCGTGGGACCGGAATTCCTTGGCTGGCTGACCGATCCCGCGAAAAACGGCGCGGGCGCGCTGTTCGATTTCGGCTGCTACGGCGCCAACCTGATGACCTGGATGATGGACAACGAACGTCCCGTCGCGGTGACCGCCCTCACCCTGACGACGAAACCGCAGCTCTATGCCCGCGTGGACGATCAGGCGACCGTGCTGGTCGAGTATCGCGCCGCGCAGGGCATCATTCAGGCGGCCTGGACTTGGCCCTTCAACCGCAAGGATTTCGAAGTTTACGGCGAGCACGGATACGCCATCGCAACTGGCGGTGACGCCTTGCGCGTGCGATTGCCGGAAGGACAGGAGGAATCCCGCACGCTCGCACCGCTGCCGCCGGACGAACACGATTCGTTGTCTTATCTGACGGCCGTGGTGCGTGGGAAGATGAAGCCGGCTGGATTGTCCTCGCTTGAGAACAACCTGATCGTGACCGAGATTCTGGTGGCCGCCCGCGAGTCCGCGCGCACCGGCCGGACGATCAGGTTCGCTGGGCCGGCCGCGAAATGACGCTGTTCGGTTTGGCGTCCGTCGAGGTGCTGGCGATGTGGCTGGTGTGGTTGTATCCTTTCCTGCGCAAACGTTTCACGGGTCCGAAGCGGGAATCGGAAGTGATGGCGCATTCCGGTGATTGGGGCCTGGCGCTCGAAACTGCTGGCATCTTTCTAGCGTTTCTATGGTTGCCGAATACGCCCGTGCCGGGGCCTCCGCGTGTCCTCGCGTCGATGATCTTAGCGCCGGTGGGGCCCGTATTCGGCTGGCTGGCGGTGCGCCACCTCGGAAAGCAGCTTCGCATCCTCGCGGGGCTCTATGCGGACCACGAACTGATCCGCACGGGGCCCTACGCGATCGTACGTCATCCGGTCTACGCATCGATGTTTCTGATGATGCTGGCCACCGGACTGCTCTTCGCGCGCTGGCCGCTCCTGCTGCTGGCAATCGTCCTTTATATCGCCGGGACGGAGATCCGCATTCACGCCGAGGAGGGGTTGCTGCGGTCCCGGTTCGGCGAGGAGTTCGAGGCGTACCGGCGTAAAGTACCGGCTTATCTGCCTTTGGTACGGTGAAACGTGTTGGCGATGCCGGCGCGGACCGTCCGCATCCCCTCTATAAGAAATTTGGATTCGACATTCGCGGTTCCCAGTCTTTAGACTGGATATATGCGAACCGCCACGCCAGCCGTTCAAGAGGGTGCCTCGCAAGTGGCACTTCTGCATCATATCAGCAGCATCGTAAGCTCCGACCTGAGCCTGGAGAAAATGCTCCAGGAACTGGTCTCGCTGACGCTCGAAACCACGCGTTGCGATGCCTGCCTGGTCTACCTGGTCGATCGCGACACCAACGAAGTGGTTTTGCAGGCTTCCCAACTGCCCCACGCGTCGGAGATCGGCAACATTCGCCTCAAGATGGGTGAGGGCATTACGGGCTGGGTGGCGCAGCACAAATCCGTCGTGGCGCTGCCGAACAAGGCTTCCACAGACGCGCGCTTCAAGACGTTCCAGACGCTGCCCGAGGATACCTTTGACGCGTTTCTGTCGGTGCCGCTAGTGAGCGGCGGCGACCTGATCGGGGTCATCAACGTACACCACCGCGAGGCGCACTCCCATTCGCCGGAAGAAGTCGCGCTGGTCAGCTTCATTGGCGAGCAGATGGGCGGCGCCATCGCCAAGTGGCGGCTGGAAGAGCGCTCGGAAACCGCGGCGAAGCGCATGGAAACGCTGGCGGCGGTGGCCCAGACGATCTCCGCCGAGAATTATCTGGACCGCATTCTGCAAGCCATCTCGGAGATGGTGGCGGAGACGCTGGACTCGCCGGTCTGCTCCATTATGCTGATCGACGAGGATCGCCGCGAACTGGTGATTTCCGCGGCGCGCTGCTCTTCGCCCGACTATCTGCATAAGATGCCGCTGAAAATCGAAGACTCGCTGATTGGCCGCGTGGTGCGCGAAGGCCGCCCCATCACGGTGCCCAATGTGCTGGCTGAAAAGCAGTTCCGCTATCCCGAACTGGCGCGCAAGACAGGTCTCGCGTCGCTGCTCTCCGTGCCGCTTTTTACGCGCGATAAAGTGATCGGTACGATCAACATCTACACCCGCGAGCAGCGGCCTTTTTCCGACGAAGAGGTCGGTTTCGTGAAAGCCGTCGCCGGGCAGGCCGCCATCGCCATCGAGAACGCGCGCCTCATGTCGGAGACGCTGGAGATGAAGCGCACGCTCGAAGCGCGCAAGCTGGTGGAGCGCGCCAAAGGCATTCTGCAGCAGAAGTACAACCTCACGGAAGAAGAAGCTTACCTCCGTTTGCGCAACGAAAGCCGGCGCTTGCGGCGGCCCATGCGGGACCTGGCCGAGGCCGTGATTCTGGCAGATGACCTACGGCGGGTGGGGGAAGGCCCACGGCCGGGGCGTCCCGCCGAACTTCCTCCACGTGAAGAGCCCGTCGCCGAGTAGCCTTACTTCATGGGCTTGGCGCTTTCCGCAATCTTGCGGGAGGTCGATTCCTTGCCTTCAGGGAATCTGACGCTCGCCCGGCATCCCAGCGGACTGGTCTTGGTGATCGCCACGTATTGCTTCTGGCCGTTGTAGAACGGTACGAGGAGTAATATCCTGCTGCCGTTCTCGTCCACGACGGCGCCCTTCGGCCCCTTCATCGAATCCACCACAGACCGATATTCGTCGCTCTTAAACCCGCGGACGATGGCGTTAAAGGCCCGGTCTTCCGGCGCGCGCGCGCCCTTACCGCCCAATGTCGTTTCCGTCCAATCGCTGGGAACCGAAATCTGGCAGCCTGAGTCGACGATTGTCTTTGTGGCTGTTTGGGCTTGCACCCGTGCAGCAAAGCCGATACCGGCAAGCAGCCCCAGGACATACGTAGCTAATTTCAAAAGGCCTCCTCGTGTCGTCGCGGCGGCGCGCTATGCCCGGACGAGCAGCGCGCCTCGTCGCCGATCATATCATACGTGAGTTCCGTAGTCGGCTTGCGACGCGCCGCCGTTTCTGGGGGCGCACGGCCCTTGCGGTCCGCTCGCCTTTTGGCCTATACTGGCCCTTTACGATGTCTTTTCACGCCAGCTCGTTTAGTTGCCGATTCTGGTTTAGCCGGAATCGGTAGGGGTGGCGTTGGATCGAGGCATTTCCCGTTTTGTCGGAACCAACCCACTCGCCAGAGTGGGTTTTTTATTGTGCAGCGAGTCTTCGAGCAAAGGAGCCATTAGTCATGATCATCTCAATGCGGCCGCACGCCACGCGCGCGGAAATCAAACACGTTTGCGAACGGATTGAAGAGTTCGGGTATAAGGTCCATTCCATCGAAGGAGAGGAGCGCGTGGTGATCGGCGTGGTAGGGGTCGGCGATGTGACCGCCTGCCTGGAATCGCTCGAAGCCACGCCCGGCGTGGAACGCGCGGTGCGCATCTCGGCGCCCTACAAATTCGTCAGCCGCGAGTTCAAGCCGGAGCACACCGTGCTGCGCATCAATGGGTTGGAGATCGGCGGCGACGAATTCATCGTGACCGCCGGGCCGTGCTCGGTGGAATCCGAGCGCCAGATCATGGAGACCGCCGAAGGGGTGGCGGCAGCCGGGGCCCGTATGCTGCGCGGCGGCGCGTTCAAACCGCGCACTTCGCCCTACGATTTCCAGGGCATGGAACTGGAAGGCCTCAAGCTGCTGCGCAAGGCCAAGCAGGCCACCGGCCTCGCCGTCGTCACCGAGGTAATGAGCGACAGCGATGTCGGGATGGTCGCCGAGTACGCCGACGTGATGCAGGTGGGCGCGCGCAACATGCAGAACTTCGCGCTGCTGAAATCGCTGGGCGGCTGCGGACGCCCCGTTCTGTTGAAGCGCGGCATGAGCTCCACCATCAAAGAACTGCTCATGTCGGCAGAGTACGTGGTGGCGCACGGCAACCCGAACGTGCTGTTATGTGAGCGCGGTATCCGCACGTTTGAGACTGCCACGCGCAACACCTACGACATCTCCGCGGTCCCGGTGCTGAACGAGATGACGCACCTGCCGGTAATCCTCGACCCCAGCCATGCGGCGGGCAGGCGCAGCCTGGTGCCGGCCCTGGCGCGCGCGGGAGTCGCCATCGGCGCGGACGGGCTGATCGTGGAAGTGCATCCCAATCCGGAGAAGGCCGTCAGCGACGGCGCGCAATCGCTCAAACTCGAGGATTTCCGCGCCATGATGCGGCAGCTTCGCCCCTATCTCGACCTGTGGAAGGAAGCCCGGCTCGCCGAAACCGCCGCGGCTGTGTGATACTGCCCTCGTGAACTATAAAAAACGGGCCGCGCTGCTCATCATCATGATCGCCGCCATTTGCGGAGTGGCGGTCTGGGGCGTGGCGCGCTTCCGCTACCATGCACTGCGCACTACAGCCGACTGGCTGGCGCGCCTCCCCACGCAGGATGCCATGGTCTTCTACGTGGATTTCGCCGCGCTCCGCAACGCCGGCGTGTTGCAGATGCTGGCGGGTTCCAAAGTGGCCGAGGAGCCCGAGTACAAGGTCTTCGTGATGAAGACCGAGTTCGACTACACGCGCGATCTGGATGCCGTGCTGGCCTGCTTCACGCCGCGCGCGAAGTACCTGGTGGTGAAGGGCCGCTTCGATTGGAACAGCCTGGCATCCTACGCGCGCGATCAGGGCGGGACCTGCCGCGACGCCCTCTGCCGCATGAACGGAAGCGCGCCCGATCGCCGGATCTCGTTCTTCCCGCTGCGGCCCAACCTGATGGGGCTGGCCGTGGGCGCGGACGAATCGGCGGCCATCGACCTGGAGACCACCGCCGCGCGCCGGCGCGGACTGGAGATGCCCGCGGCGCCGGTGTGGATCTCCATCCCGCCCGCGATGTTGAAGAGCGGCGCCGATCTGCCGCCGGGCACGCGTATGTTCGCGCACACTATGGAGGATGCCGACGACGTGAGCATCGCGATGGCGCCCGTGGGCAACCGTTTTGAAGCGCGGCTGGCCGTCCAGTGCCGTTCCGCCCAGCAGGCCGCGGCGCTGGCGGCGCAGCTCGCCGGCATCACGGGCATGTTGCGGGACATGATCGCGCGCGAGCACCAGACGCCCAATCCGACGGATCTCAGCGGCGTGCTGACTTCGGGCAGCTTCAACCAGGTGGGCACACGCGTAACCGGCACGTGGCCGCTTGAAAAGGGGTTTGTAGAAGGCCTGCTCGGCGGCGGGTGAACCGTGGCGCGCGTTTTAGCGTGCTGGCGGGACTTTTAAGTCCCGCTCTGCGGCGAGCGCAAGCTCGCTCTGCGGCGAACTTCAGTTCGCCGTGGTGGGGCAGGCGTCTACGCCTGCAGAGGGTCTCCAGACCCGATCCTTTGGCGAGCGTAGGCTCGCCGCATGGCGAACTAAAGCTCGCCGTTGCGGGACTTAAAAGTCCCGCCGGCGCGCTTTAGCGTGCGCCACGAAAGTCCAAACTCCTGTGGCGAGCGCAAGCTCGCCCCTACTGATCCTCGCGCGCCAGTTGCGGGTCCGCCGGATGCTGGCCGCTCATCTTGCGCTCCATTTCGTCACGGGTCGCCTGTTTCAGACGGGCGGCTTCATCGAATTGGGATTTGGCCTCGCGGCGGCGGCCCATGGCGAATAGGATCTGACCGCGCAGATAGTAGACGCTGGCGCTGCGCGAATCGATCGCGCCCGCGGCACGTAGCGCGTCGAGCGCATGCGCGAATTTGCCTTGCTGCTTGTAGACCTTCGCCAGCCCGTAATTGGAGGTGGCCATGGTTGGGTCGAGGCGCAAGGCCTCTTTGAAGTAACGCTCGGCCTCCGGAATCTGGTTCAGAGCGTAACAGACCGCGCCGAGCTCGTCATAGTCGTAGGCCACGTCCGGCGCGATGGCGATATCTTTCAGGAATTCCTGCCGGGCTGGTTCGAAATCGTTTTGCCTCCGGTATTCGGTCCCCAGGAAGTAATGCGCGAGGGGCAGCTTTGGATCGATACGCACGGCCTGCTGAAACTCATCCATGGCTTGCGCGTAGAGGCCGGCGCCCACGTGCGCTTTACCGACGATCAAGTGGAACTCCGCGGAGTCGTGTCCCACTTCTATCAGACGCGCGGTGGCGCGCTGGTCGAGATCCGCGAATCCCGCCTTGTTGGCCGCGATTGATACCACGTATAAATAATTCAGATTCGCGGATTCGCGCGGCCACAGCGGTTCCAGGGTATGGGCCGTTTCGGCGTAGCGCTCCTTGAAAAAATAGCAGAGGCCCAGGAGATAGCGCGCCTGCGTGGATTCGGACTGATCGCGGACCACCGACTCGAAGGGCTGAATGGCGCGCCCATAGTCGCCCTGCCGGTAATAGACCAGCCCGATATTGAGCCGAATCCCCGGCATTTTGGGAGCCAGGCGTTCGGCTGAGCGCAACTCCGCCAGGGCCGCGCCCCACTCCTTGCGGCGCATATGCACGACGGCCAGATTGCCGTGCGCGCCCACGTTGTCCGGTTCGGCCGCCAGCACCGCGCGGAAATCCTTCTCGGCGTCCGCCAGGTCGCCGGAATCCAAGGCGTGCTGGCCGCTCTCAAAGATCTGGCGGGTGTCCTGCGGCCGGGCGCACAGCGGGACGAGCGATAGATACAGTGCGAATACGGAGAGAACGGGTGATAGGTGGTGGGTGATGGGTGATGGGTGAAACGGGTGCCGGGTGCTTGCCATCACCCACAACCCATCACCTGCTTCTCCTGCTTCTCCCGCTTCGGGGCCATGCTCCACAGCCGGTCCCACGAGTGTTCTTTGTCCCACTGGGGCGTGGGCTCGAAATAGCCCGAATCCGGCGCCAGGTGCCGGCGCACGACATCCTCGTTGAGGGTGATGCCGAGGCCGGGTTTGTCAGGCACCGTGATGAAGCCCTTGTTGATGATGGGCTTTTCGATGCCTTCGACCAGGTCCTGCCACCAGGGGACGTCCAGCGAATGATTCTCGCATGCCAGGAAATTCTCGGTGGCCGCGGCGCAGTGCACGCTGGCCAGCGCGCCGATCGGCAGTCCGGCGTAGTGCATGGCCATCGGCACACCGTATTCCATGGCGAGGTCGCCGATCTTATGCGTCTCGAGGATGCCGCCCGAGGTGGAGATGTCCGGATGAATCTTGCTCACCGCGTGCTTCTCGCACAGGTTGCGGAAGGGCTCCTTCAGGTAGATGTCTTCTCCCGTGAGGATGGGCGTGGGGCTCTCCATGGTGATGTGCTGCAGAAGATCGGTATATTGCCAGGGGATCACATCCTCCATCCAGGACAGGTTGTATTTCTCGTAGGCCTTTCCCAGCCGGATGATGGAGTTCACGCCGATGTGGCCAAGGTGATCCATGGAGAGCGGAATCTCCATTCCGACGGCTTCGCGCGCCGCCGCCACGTATTCGCAAAGTTTTTCGATCCCCTTTTCGGTAACCTCGGCCGCGGTGAAGAAATGCGGTAACTGGCTGCGCTCCCAAGTGGTCTCGCCGGAGGGCATGGTCACGGTTCCGGGGATCTTGGCGACCATGTTGATGCCCAGGTCCATTTTGAGCCACGTGAGGCCCATTTCTTCCTTGCGAATCTTCAGGCGCTTGGCGTATTCCATCACATCGTCGGACTCTTCCGTATCGGCATAGATGCGAACTTTGTCGCGGAACTTGCCGCCGAGCATTTGGTAAATGGGTACGCCGTAGACCTTTCCGGCGATGTCCCAGAGGGCCTCTTCGATGGCCACCACTCCGCCGGCCTGCCGCGCGTGGCCGCCGAACTGTTTGATCTTCTCGAAGATATAGGTGATGCGCAGCGGATTCTCGCCGGCGACGCGGCTCTTCAGGAAGAGCGCGTAGGTGGCGCTGGCGCCGTCGCGGACTTCGCCGAGTCCATAGACGCCCTGGTTGGTGTCGAGCCGGATGATGGTGCAGGGACTGGGGCCGGGCTTGCGCACCGTGGCGATGCGCAGGTCGGTGATCTTCAGCGTGGACGGGCTGGAGTTGGTGTTGACGTTCTGGAAGGGCGGATCCGGCGCGGCTTTGGCGCGGGTACCAAGGATCGCGCCCCCGAGCAGGGTGGCCGATGCCTTCAGAAGCCCGCGGCGTCCTATGTGCGCCGGATCGTGCTTTGGCATTTAATGATGGTCTCCTTCGAACCCACCATTATAGTGGCTGTGCGGGACGCCGCCAGCGCTACAACAAAGCATGAGGCGCCTGTTTTATCCACAAACAATTCACGGCGTGTGTCTTGCAACTGTAACAAAATACGGATTGACAATCTTGAGGAAAACCGGCGCGCGGGCGCGAAATTCATTTGACTGTAACGGTGTTTGGAGCGAACATGGCACTTGGTTCCAAGAGGTTCGAGGAACAGCGAGCCGAACGGAAGCGAAGCGAGTCTGGAACGTTGATCCGCAGCCGAAACTATTCCAATAGGTCAGGCGGCGGGGAGCGAAGGGTTATCGGACGCATCCGGGAGGTGAGCCTCTCGATCGGCGGCCGGGTACCACGTCGATCCGGAAGGGCACAAAAGCCCTGAAGGGGAGTCGGGATCCGGGGGCTGGTTGAGATTGCGGAACTGTAGTCAAGTAACGGGTTTGCGGTGTCGATACCGCCCGAGCCGGGGCTAACCGGGGAGAGCGAAGGAGCCGCAAGCCGAACGGGCTTGGCGAAGGTTCGGCAAGGCATCGAAGCGGCAGGCCGGGAACTTCGATCCCGGAACGGCGGTCTGGAAACGGGCAGTCGTCGCGGGGGAGCGAAAGGCCGTTGCGAGATGCGGGTTCCAGCCGGAGTGAACGCGGGCGACCTTCAAGGCGGTAATCCGCCGCTCTCAAAAGGGGCGGTGGGGAGCCGAGGAGTGATCGCCGGTGATCCGGCTGCAAAGCTCTGAGCCGTGCATGCCGGCGTCGGGTTCAGGCTGAGCTTCGGATCACTTGGAACCAATTTTTTTTCAGGCTCGTGGCGCACGCCTTAGCGTGCCGGCGCGACTTTTAAGTCACGCGTCCAAGTTGCTATTGCTCCCAAACTCGCTTGGGTACGCCGCGGTCGCGATCCTTAACCCGGTCGTAAAGGTAGTAAGTCGAAACAGTGCCCAGCGACTCGTTGTAGAGGCTTTCCAATCCCAGCGCCTGCTTGAGGTCTTCCTCGAAATCATGGATCGCCTTTAACTCCGAAGCCAGCGCGGGCTTGGTCTTTCCCGAAGGCGTGCGAAAGAATTTCTGATAGCCGCCATCCACCAGGGAGCCGATCTCGCCGCCCATCAGAATGCCTGCCAGTTCGGCGCGTTGAACCTGGCCATCCTTTTCGCGTAGCGCGACCGCGCATTCCCCCTTCGCGACGAGCACCGTGCCGTCCGGCCGGGGCGTGACGCTGAATCCGGCACGCTTGAGGTTTTCCAGCCGCTCCTGGAATGTCGGTTCGGTTGGGCGGTGCCTGCGAAAGAACATAACGACATTATAGCGAGGACCCCTGCCCCGCGGTTTAGAAATGGAATCGGTAGCGGATCTCGCCGTAGATCTGGCGAGGATTGATATAATGCGTCCCGCCGAAGGTGTTGCTGGTGTCCAATAGATAGCGTGTGTTGGCGATGTTCACGGCGTTTGCGGAAATCGTCCAGGTTTCGCCGATGCGCTTGCCGATCGAGAGATCGAACGTGTTGTGCGGCGGCAAGTGGGCCGGGCCGTCGCCGTTTTCGAAGCCGGAACCGAACTGGTAGGCTGGCGTCGCCCACATATGCCAGGGAAGGGTCAGCGACAAGACCGACGTAATGGTGTTTCGCTGATCGTGATCGAGCAGGAAGAAGCCGGATGGCGCGTACTCCAGCAGGCCGCCGGTAATGGGCCCGGTGCCCTGCGCAATCTGATTCGAATAAGCCACGCGCAGTTGCGCGACGTGAAAGAGGCGCGGTGAGCGGATGGTCACTTCGGTACCGCCGATGATGGCTGCGAGATCCGTGAGCGGAATGAAAATACCGGAGTTACCGATGACATCATGGTCCAGGAAGTTGACCGCGCTGGTATGGAAGCGGTCCACGTCGAGCGCCCATCCG
>JBEKIM010000056.1:0-24946 GCA_050011755.1 Bryobacteraceae bacterium
AGCGCCTACATGCGGGGGATTGAAAAACGGATCAAGGCCGGCCTCAATCCGGCTGTCCATTCGGTGGCGTCCATCTTTATCAGCCGCTGGGATAAGGCGGTTGCGGGTAAAGAACCAGATGGACTGAATAACCGTCTTGGCATTGCAGTTGCCATGCAGGCGTATAAGTCCTATCGCGATCTGTTGATTTCGCCGCCTTGGCTGCAACTGGCGTCCCGGGGCGCCTCCGCCCAGCGCCTGCTTTGGGCGAGCACCGGCACAAAGGATCCGAAGGCGCCGGACACCTTTTACGTCGGTGGTCTGGCGGCTCCGGACACCGTGAACACGATGCCGGAGGCTACTCTGTTGGCGTTTGCCGATCATGGACAAGTTCCGAACGCCTTACCGAGCGATGGCGGGGACTGCGATGCGGTGCTAGAAAGTTTCGCCCGCGCCGGCGTTGACGCGGGAAAGCTTGCCGCACAACTACAGTTAGAGGGCGCCGATGGATTCGTGAAATCCTGGAACGATTTGCTGCTGTGCATCGACTCGAAGGCGCACGCCGTGCGCGCCGGAGCAGGAGCTTAAGGCACAGAAATCATGAGCGAACAAACCGGGGTCAGCCACCCCGCATACCATCTCCTGCCTACGGAGATCGAGGGAGTCGATTCCCTGGCGGAACTTGCTCTGGATATGCATTGGTCGTGGAATCATGCCACCGACACCGTGTGGCGGCAGCTCGATCCCGAACTGTGGGAGATTACGCATAACCCCTGGGTGGTCCTGCAGGCGGCCTCGCGCGACCGGATCGAGCGCGTATTATCGGATCGGGATTTCCGGAAAAATGTTGATGATCTGATCGAGGCCGGCCGCCAGGCGGCGGAAGCGCCCGCGTGGTTTCAGCGGACTCATGCGAAAGTTCCGCTGACTTGTGCGGCGTATTTCAGCATGGAGTTTATGTTGAGCGAAGCTCTGCCCATTTACTCGGGCGGACTTGGGAATGTGGCCGGCGATCAACTCAAGGCCTCCAGTGATCTGGGTGTGCCGGTGGCCGGTGTGGGACTGCTCTACCAGCAAGGCTATTTTCGCCAGGTGATCGGCAAAGACGGAGACCAACAGGCACTCTATCCCTATAACGATCCCGGGCAGCTACCGATTACGCCCTTGCGCCAACCGAACGGGGAGTGGCTCCGGTTGGAGGTCGCGTTGCCTGGGTATTCGGTCTGGTTGCGCGCCTGGCAGGCCAAGGCCGGCAGGGTTAACCTGTACCTGCTGGACAGTAATGACGCAGCGAACGTCCCCGACCGCCGGGGGATTTCGAGCGAGTTGTATGGGGGCGGACCTGAGTTGCGCCTCCAGCAGGAAATGCTGCTCGGAATCGGTGGCTGGCGATTGCTGCGCGCGCTCGGCCTGGCGCCGGAGATCTGTCATTTGAATGAAGGGCACGCGGCGTTCGCCGTACTCGAGCGGGCCCGCGCATTCATGGAAGAGACAGGACAATCCTTTGAAGTCGCACTGGCGGTCACGCGAGCGGGTAATCTTTTCACAACGCACACCGCGGTGGCCGCCGGTTTTGACCGTTTTGCTCCCGCCCTGATCCAGCAATACCTTGGCGGTTATGCCGAAAAGAAGCTGGGCATCGCACTTCCCGATTTGCTGGCCCTTGGCCGCCAGAATCCGTCCGACTCGTCGGAGCCATTCAACATGGCGTATCTGGCAATCCGGGGGAGCGGCGCGGTGAATGGGGTCAGCCGCTTGCACGGAAAAGTCAGCCGGCGCCTCTTTCTGCCTCTATTCCCGCGGTGGCCGGAGGACGAAATCCCGATCGGACACGTGACTAATGGAGTTCACATGCCCACCTGGGACTCGGCCCCCGCCGACGATCTTTGGACGGAAAACTGTAAGAAGGACCGCTGGCTGGGAACCGCCGAGACCCTGGAGCAGGACATTTACAAGGTCTCCGACGCCAGGCTGTGGCAATTTCGAATGGCCGCCAGCAAGTCACTTGTTGGGTATGCTCGCGAACGATTATCGCGGGACCTGACCGCGGCGGGCGCGCCCTCCGAGGAGGCCGAAGCTGCGAAGCATCTCTTCGATCCCAACGCCCTGACGCTGGGCTTTGCGCGCCGGTTCGCAACCTACAAGAGACCGAACCTATTGCTGCACGACTCGCAGCGGCTGCTTCGTATTCTGACCAATCCACAACGTCCAGTGCAACTCATCATCGCCGGCAAGGCGCATCCGGCAGACCAGGCGGGACAGGACCTGATTCGGGAATGGATGCATTTCATCCGGCAACCCGAGACACGCCCGCATGCGATCTTCCTCAGTGATTACGACATGCTTCTGACCGAGCACCTGGTGCAAGGTGTAGACGTTTGGATTAACACGCCTCGGCGGCCTTGGGAAGCCAGCGGGACAAGTGGCATGAAAGTGCTGGTCAATGGGGGCCTGAATCTATCGGAGTTAGACGGCTGGTGGGCGGAGGCCTACACGCCTGAAGTTGGGTGGGCGTTGGGAGACGGGCAGGAGCATGGCGACGATCCGGCTTGGGACGCCACAGAAGCCGAAGCCCTCTACGGCCTGCTGGAACACCAGGTGATTCCCGAATTCTATGCCCGCGACGGGCAGGGTATCCCGGCCGGTTGGGTGGCGCGGATGCGGAAGAGCATGGCGAGATTGACGCCGCGTTTTTCCGCAGACCGCGCGGTGCGCGAATACACGGAGCAACACTATCTTCCCGGTGCGGCGACCTATCGTGAGCGCGCTGCCAACAAGGGTGCGGCGGGCAGGCAAGTGGTCGATTGGCAGCACTCCCTGGAAAAGGAGTGGTCCGGTATGCGCTTCGGTGAAGTGAAGGTAGGGACCGCCCGCCCTCGGACTATACGGTACGAGTGACACCGCGCTACGACGGTGTTGCGATCCCCCTGGAAGAAGGAAGAATCCTGTGGCAGCGATGATGCCACCGGCGCAGTAATAAAGGATTGGATATGGCGACAAACGTACTCATGCCGGAAATGGTCCACGCGACAACAGGCGTACTCACCCCCGATCTGCTCCGCAAGATGGATGCCTACTGGCGCGCCGCCAACTATTTGTCGGTCGGCCAGATTTATCTTTACGACAACCCGCTGCTGAAAGAGCCGCTGAAACTGTCTCACGTAAAGCCGCTGGTGGTCGGGCACTGGGGCACGACTCCGGGTCAGAACTTCATCTATGTGCACCTGAACCGGGTCATCAAGAAGTATGATCTGGACATGTTCTATATTGCCGGTCCCGGCCACGGCGGCCCGGCGCTGGTTGGCAATACCTACCTCGAAGGCAGCTATAGCGAGATTTATCCAAACATCAGCCAGGACGAAGCCGGGCTGAAGAAGCTCTTCACGCAGTTCTCGTTCCCCGGCGGGATATCCAGTCATGTTGCGCCGACCACGCCGGGGTCGATTCACGAAGGCGGCGAGTTGGGATACTCGCTGAGCCATGCCTTTGGGGCGGCGTTCGACAATCCCGATCTGATTGTTGCCTGCGTGGTGGGCGACGGTGAAGCGGAGACCGGGCCGCTGGCGACGGCATGGCAGTCCAACAAATTCCTCGACCCAATCAGTGACGGGGTCGTGCTGCCGATCTTACACCTCAATGGGTACAAGATCAGTAATCCGACGGTGCTGGCCCGCATCGAGCATGAGGAACTGGACCAATTCTTCCGCGGCTGCGGCTGGACGCCCTTATTTGTGGAAGGCGACGAACCGGAAGAGATGCATCAGCTCATGGCCGCCACTCTGGAACGAGCCATCCAGGACATCCGGGAGATTCAAGAAAACGCGCGCCAGAATAACGACACCACCCGGCAGCGCTGGCCCATGATCGTACTGCGGTCGCCCAAGGGCTGGACCGGACCGAAAGTCGTCGACGGCCTGCAAATAGAGGGCACCTTCCGCGCGCACCAGGTGCCTCTGCTGGTGGATTCGGAACATCCCGATCATGTGAAGCAGCTTGAAAGCTGGATGAAAAGCTACAAGGCCGAGGAGTTATTCGACGAGAATGGCCGTCTGAGACCGGAGTTGGCCGAACTGGCGCCGAAAGGCGAGCGGCGCATGGGCGCAAATCCACACGCCAACGGCGGCATTCTGCTGCGCGACCTGCGCATGCCGGACTTCCACGACCATGCGGTGAAAGTACCTTCGCCCGGCGCAGTGGACGGCCAGGATACGCTGGTGTTGGGTGGGTTCCTGCGCGACGTGACCCGGCTGAATCGGGATCAGCGCAATTTCCGTATCTTCGGTCCGGATGAGACAGTCTCGAACCTTCTGGGCGCGGTCTTTGAAGTCACAAACCGTCAGTGGGACGCGCGAAAAGTGAAGAACGATGAATTCCTGGCGCCCGCCGGACGCGTGCTGGACTCGATGCTCAGCGAGCACCAGTGCGAGGGTTGGCTGGAAGGATATCTGCTGACCGGGCGGCACGGTCTGTTCAACAGCTATGAGGCCTTCATCCGCATCGTCGACTCGATGTTCAGCCAGCACGCCAAGTGGCTGAAGGTAACTTTGGAGCTCCCCTGGCGCCGGAAGATCGCGTCGCTGAATTATCTGCTGGCCTCGCATGTGTGGCAGCAGGATCACAACGGTTTCACACACCAGGATCCCGGCTTCCTCGATCACGTGATCAACAAGAAGGCCGATATCGTGCGCGTTTACCTGCCGCCCGACGCCAATTGCCTGCTGTCGGTCTTCGATCACTGCCTGCGCAGCCGGCATTACGTCAACGTAGTGGTGGCGGGCAAGCATGCCCTCCCGCAGTGGCTGACCATGGACCAGGCGGTAGTGCATTGCACGGAAGGAATTGGCATCTGGCAATGGGCCAGCAACGACCAGGAAAGCGAGCCGGACGTGGTGATGGCCTGCTGCGGCGACACGCCCACGCTGGAGATTCTAGCGGCCGTTTCCATTCTTCGCGAACAGCTACCCAGTCTGAGAATCCGGGTGATCAACGTCGTCGATCTGATGAAGCTACAGTCTAAGAGCGAGCACCCGCACGGATTGAGCGATACCGACTACGATTCGCTCTTCACCAAAGACAAGCACATCATCTTTGGCTTCCATGGATACCCATGGCTGGTCCACCGCCTGACTTATCGACGCACCAACCGCAACTTGCACGTCCGGGGCTACAAGGAAGAGGGCACCATTACGACGGCATTCGACATGAGAGTCCAGAACGACCTGGACCGTTTTCACCTGGTACAGGATGTTATCGATCGGCTACCGCATTTGGGCTCCAGGGGGACCTACCTGAAGCAGACGATGCAGGACAAGCTGATCGAGCACAAGCATTACATCGACAAGCATGGCGAAGATATGCCGGAGATCCGCAACTGGAAGTGGAGCCAGGGCGAAACGCCGAAGGGGGACCGCAATGGCAATTCAACTCAATGAAGAAAACGATGGGAAAATCCTATCCGTTCACGTCAGCGGGAAACTGGCCGCGGCGGATTACGAGCACTTTGTTCCCGAGTTTGAGCGGCTGGTCCACCAGCATGGAAAGCTGCGGGTGCTGTTCGACATGACCGGCTTCCACGGCTGGGAAGCCGCTGCCCTGTGGGAAGACATCAAGTTCGACATTAAACACTTCGCCGACATCGAGCGGCTCGCGATGGTTGGGGAAGCCAAGTGGCAACAGGGCATGGCGGCGTTCTGCAAGCCATTCACGAAGGCCGCGATCCGATATTTCGACCAAGCGCACGCCGCTGAGGCGCGCAAGTGGTTGGGCGAGGCCAATGAGCAGCGGTAACTATGGCCAGCCTGGCAACGAAGGGCCGGAGCACAGCCGTGCGCATCCTGGTCACCGTCCCTACTGGAAAGGGGCGCACCGCGATTGGCGTGTTTGGGTCGGCCTGTTTTTCTGTTTGGCGGCCATCGTTATCTATGTGCTGAGCGAGGATTTGTCGTTCATGCCTAACGGCCGGCCGCGGCACGCGCAGGCCGACAGGATCCGAAGATAGCGGAGCGACATGTACCCTCTGCGATTCGAACCAATCTACCAGTACCGGTTGTGGGGTGGCCGAAGTTTGGCTAATGTGCTCGCTGCACCGCTGCCGGGCGATGGCCCTATCGGCGAGGCGTGGATACTCAGCGACCGTGAGGATCATCCGAGCAAGGTTGCCGATGGACCGCTCAAGGGCCGGAGCCTCGGTCAATTGATGGAACAGTGTCCGGTGCAAACGATGGGAAGGCTGGCGGGGCGCTTTCCCCGGTTCCCACTGCTGCTGAAATTTCTCGACGCACGTGAAATGCTTTCAGTCCAAGTCCATCCCTCGGACGGGCATGCGGACCTGATACCAGCCGGCGAGAGCGCGAAAACGGAAGCATGGGTCGTGCTGGAGGCGGGCACAGACAGCCGCATTTACGCGGGCTTGAAAGCGGGTAACACGGCGGACACTCTGCGGCGCGCGCTGGCCAACGGGACGGTGGCGGAGCACCTCGCATGCTTCACTCCGAAGGCCGGCGACGCCGTCTTCATACCGGCAGGGACGGTTCACACACTGGGTGGCGGCGTAGTCGTGTTCGAAGTTCAGCAGAACAGCGACGTGACGTTTCGTCTCTACGACTGGGACCATGTGGACGCCAAGACTGGCCAACCGCGGACGCTCCAGGTCGATCAGGCGCTCGCGTGCATCGACTTTTGTGAGAGCGAAGGCGGTCTGGTAGCACCCGTGGTGGAGGCCGCGACGCCCGTTGAGCGCGAGGCGCTCTTCGACTGCCAACCTTTCCGGTTGTGGAGTCTGCGCGGACAATCGCCGTTTACGGTCGGCGCCGCGGGTGTGCCGCGCGTCCTGGTTTGTATCGATGGCCAGGGGCAGATAGAGCACCGCGGCGCCACTTATGTAGCCGGAAAGGGCGACGTGTTTCTGTTGCCAGCGGTTCTCGGACCGTGTACTTTTCAGCCGCGAGGGGCAGTGAACGTGCTGGAGATCGAGATACCGGAATGAAAAAACTGATTGTTTACGATCTGGACGGCACACTTGCCGAAAGTAAGTCGGTGATCGATCCTGAAATGTCGACGCGGCTGCACAATCTTCTCGGCGTCGCCAAAGTGGCGATTATTTCCGGAGGCGATTGGCCCCAGTTCGAAGAGCAGGTACTCTCCCAACTTCCGCACGACGAACGCCTGGTGAATCTATCCATTCTTCCGACATGCGGAACCAAGTTCTTTCAATACAAAGACGATTGGCGCAAGATCTACTCGGAAGATTTCACCGCGGACGAGAAGCGGGAAATTGTCGGTTCTCTGACGAAGGCCATCGCACAAGCGGGTTTCAAGGCCGCGAAGGTCTGGGGAGAAGTAATTGAAGACCGGGGGAGCCAGATCACATTTTCCGCATTGGGCCAGCAGGCCCCCTTAGAAGAAAAGGACAAGTGGGACCCCGATTACGCCAAGCGGAGGAAGATTAAAGCGATCCTCGATACTCTGATTCCCAATTTTTCCGTCCGTATGGGCGGCGCGACATCGATCGATGTCACTAAGCCGGGCGTCGACAAAGGCTACGGAATCCGAAAACTGCGAGACATTCTGGGCATTTCACTGAAGGAGATGATTTTCGTAGGCGACGCCTTGTTCCCGGGAGGCAACGACTATCCGGCCGAACAAGCAGGTGTGGTTTCGATCCCGGTGCGAGGTCCGAATGAGACCAAGCCGGTGACCGAGGCAATCATCGCTTGCTTGAATGGCGATCGGGGCATTTGATGACCGGATTCAAGCTGCGGCGCCTGGGGCTGGTGATGGAGCCGGAGCCGGGAAATCCCCAGGAGGTCGAAGGTGTCCTGAATCCAGCGGCCGCGCGTGGGCCCGACGGCCATCTCTATCTGTTCCCGCGTTTGGTAGCGAAGGGGAACTACTCGCGTATCGGCATTGCACGCGTGCGGTTCAACGCGGCCGGCGACCCCATAGGGGTGGATCGGCTGGGCATCGCCCTCGAGCCGGAAGCCGATTATGAGCGGCGGCCCAACGGCGGCGGTGGCTGTGAGGACCCTCGTATCACGTTTGTAGAGCCACTGCAGCGTTACGTGATGACGTACACGGCATACTCGGTCCGCGGTCCACGCATCGCCCTTGCAATATCGGAAGATCTCCGCCACTGGCGTCGATTAGGACTCGCTAGCTTCGGCCCATACCAGGGCATTGAACTCGACGACGTGGACGACAAAGATTCCAGTCTCTTCCCGATCGCTATTCCTAATCCGTCCGGGCATCCGGAAATGGCAATCCTGCACCGGCCGCTTTTCCCCGGCACCCGTCCGGAGGAAACCGCAAACCGTCCGGCCCTGCGCGACGTAGATCTCAACCGGGAGAGTATCTGGATATCCTACTGTCCGGCAGATAGGTTCGGTAAGTTCACCTCTCATCACCGGCTAGCCAGCCCGGTGTCGCCCTGGGAGCGGCTTAAGATCGGCGCGGGCACTCCACCCAGCCTGACCCGGCACGGCTGGTTGATCGTTTACCACGGCGTGAGCGAATTGGGCGAACCGGGCAACGCGGGACATCAGTTGTGCTACTCGGCAGGCGTGATGGTGCTCTCCAAGGAGCATCCGCAGATTATCCTCCATCGATCGGCGGAGCCGGTGTTGACGCCGGCCCTGCCGCGGGAACGTAGCGGTACCGTTGCGAATGTGGTGTTCCCCACGGGCATCGACCGGCGCGACGATCTCGGTAAACCAGAGCGCTTCGACGTTTATTACGGAATGGCGGACAACCGGATTGGCGCGGCACGCCTTGACCTGCCGGAGGTCCTGCCACCTGGAGAAGGCGCCGACCCGCCGGAAGCAAAGGTGTAGTCATCGTGAAAACGAATACGGATCGGCCGGAATCCAATCCAGAGTCTAAGGACGATCTAAAGACTCTTCCCATGCCGGAACTGCAGTCAAAGCTGGCGTCGTCTCCGGACGGACTCAGTCAAGCCGAAGCGCAGAAACGGCTGACCCAATATGGTCCTAACGAGATTGAGGAGAAGAAAATCAATCCGTTTCTCAAGTTCCTCACCTACTTTTGGGGTCCCATCCCGTGGATGATCGAAGCGGCGGTGATTCTGTCGGGAGTGGTCCGTCACTGGCCGGATTTCTTCATCATCCTGCTCTTGCTTCTTTCCAACGCCATCGTCGGATTTTGGGAAGAACGCCAGGCCGGCAACGCCATCGCCGCCCTCAAGGCCAAACTGGCGGTCAAGGCCAAGGTGAAACGCGATGGAAAGTGGATCGACCCGGCGGCGCGCGAGGTGGTGCCGGGCGACGTTATCCGCCTGCGCCTGGGCGACATTGTGCCGGCGGATGCGCGTCTGCTGGCGGGCGACCCCGTTGAGGTGGATCAGTCCGCGTTGACGGGAGAATCATTGCCCGCCGAGCGTAAACCCGGCGACGCGGTGTTTTCCGGGTCGATTATGCGCCGCGGCGAAATCGAAGCGATGGTCTACGCCACCGGCGGCAAAACCTATTTCGGCAAGACCGCGCAACTGGTGCAGGAGGCGCACACCGTCAGCCATTTCCAGCGTGCAGTGCTGAAGATCGGCGACTACCTGATCGTGCTCGCGGTGGCTCTGGTGGCTGTAATCATTGCCGTCGCCCTCTTCCGCCACGACCCGATCCTGGCCACATTGCAGTTCGCCCTGGTGCTGACCGTGGCCGCGATCCCCGTGGCGATGCCCACCGTGTTGTCGGTGACCATGGCGGTCGGCGCGCGGCTCCTCGCGAAAAAAGAAGCGATTGTGACGCGGCTATCGGCTATCGAGGAACTGGCCGGCGTGGACGTGCTGTGCTCGGACAAGACTGGCACCCTTACTCAGAACAAGCTGACGCTGGGCGATCCGTTCAGCGTGAAGGGCATCCCTGCCGACCAATTGATTCTCTGGGCTGCGCTCGCCTCGCGCGCGGAAGACAAAGACACTATCGACCTGGCGGTGATCGGCGGCGTGAAGGACGATAACGCCTTGAAAAGCTATCAGATCGTCCATTTCCAGCCGTTCGACCCAGTGCATAAGCGCACCGAAGCCACCGTCAAGGGCGCAGACGGAAAACAGTTTTTTGTAGCCAAGGGAGCGCCGCAGGTGATTCTTCAGATGGCCACCGACGCCGGCGAGGTAAAGCCAGCGGTGGAGAAGGCCGTCAACGAATTTGCCGGGCGCGGATTCCGTTCCCTGGGTGTGGCCCGTGCGGATGAGGAAGGCAAGTGGCAGTTTGCCGGGGTGTTGCCTTTGTTCGATCCGCCGCGCGAGCAGGCCAAAGCAACCATCGCCAGCGCCCGGCAGATGGGCGTGAGCGTCAAGATGGTGACCGGCGATCAAACGGCCATCGCGCGCGAGACCGCCAAGCAGCTCGGGATGGGCACGAACATCCTGGATGCCAGTGCCTTGGGCGACACGAAACGCCAGGAGTCGGCGCAATCGGCGGAGGCCATCGAAAAGGCGGACGGTTTCGCCCAGGTGTTTCCCGAACACAAGTTCCACATTGTGGATGTCCTGCAGCAGCGCGGCCACATCGTCGGGATGACCGGCGACGGAGTGAACGACGCCCCCGCGCTGAAGAAAGCCGACTGCGGCATTGCCGTCTCGGGCGCCACCGATGCGGCACGCGCGGCGGCCTCCATCGTGCTGCTGGCTTCCGGCCTGTCGGTGATTATCGACGCGATCAAGGAGAGCCGTAAGATTTTCCAGCGCATGAACAGCTATGCAATCTACCGCATCGCCGAAACCCTGCGCGTGCTATTCTTCATGACGCTGGCGATCCTGGTTTTTAACTTCTATCCGCTGACCGCGGTGATGATCGTGATGCTGGCGTTGCTCAACGACGGCGCCATCCTTTCCATCGCTTATGACCACGTGCATTACAAGGACCAGCCCGAAGCCTGGAACATGCGCGTGGTGCTGGGGATCTCCACGGCGCTGGGCGTGATCGGGGTCGTCTCCGCCTTCGGCTTGTTTTATCTCGGCGAGCGGGTATTTCATCTCGACCGCGCACACATCCAAACGCTGATGTATTTGAAGCTCTCGGTGGCCGGACATCTGACGATTTTCCTGACGCGCACACGCGGGCCGTTCTGGTCCATACGGCCCGCGAAAATCTTATGGGCAGCGGTATTGGGCACGCAAACGGTGGCGACTCTGATTGCTGTCTTTGGGCTGTTTATGACACCGCTCGGGTGGGGCTGGGCGGCGTTCGTTTGGGGTTATGCAATAACATGGGCCCTGGTGAACGACCGCGTCAAACTTCTCGCTTACCGGATCTTCGATCCCAAGGGAGCCGCTTCACCGGCCCGGAAACCGCCTGATCTTACGCCGCGTATCGCCGCGCGGGCGTATGAAATCTACGAGGAGCGCGGCCACCACGATGGCCAGGCGGATCAAGATTGGCTGGAGGCGGAACATGAGGTTACCCGCACGGATCGGAATGAAACTCATCAGCATACCTAACCAGACGAAGGCCTTCGGATGGCCGGGCATCGAGCCCAGATGGACGCACGGAGGCAAGGATGGACTGGGTACCGCTTACGCGGCTTCCAGCCGTCTCTGGTTTACACTTTGGAACGGCATCGTCACCGAGGTCTATTATCCAACCGTGGACCGGCCGCAACTCCGGGACCTGCAGTATCTGATCACAGACGGCAAGAGCTTTTTCCACGACGAAAAGCGCGATCTCAAGTCCAAGCTGGAATGCTTGCCGGACCACGGCTTAGGATACCGCTGTACGAATTCGGATCCAGCCGGACATTACGCCGTTGTCAAAGAGATCATTGCGGACCCGCACATGGCCTGCGTTCTTCAACGCACCCAGCTAACTGGTGACGAATCGTTCCTCTCCAAGCTGCGGCTCTACGCCCTGTGCGCTCCGCATCTTGAAGTAGGAGGCTGGGGCAATAACGGCTACGTGGCGCAGGTGGCGGGCCGGACCGTCCTCATTGCCGGAAAAAAGGGAATATGGCTGGCGCTGGCGGCCACGATTCCTTTTTCCCGCGTTTCGTGCGGGTATGTTGGGCGAAGCGACGGTTGGACGGACCTGTCCGGCAATTTTCAAATGGACTGGGCGTTCGATCACGCCCCCGACGGAAACATCGCGCTCACAGGAGAATTGGATTTAGGCGATGCCCGTGAATTCACCCTGGGCTTGGCGTTCGGCAATAGCCGGCACCACGCTATCTCGACGCTGCTCCAATCCCTGAGCACGCCCTTCACGGAGCATGCCAAGCGGTACGTGGAACAATGGGCGCGATCGAGCGCGAACATCCTTCCGCTGGAGAAGGCCTCGGGCGATGGAGGTAACCTGTATCGCACCGGCTTCAATCTGCTGCGCGCGCACGAAGACAAGTCGTATCCTGGCGCCTTTATCGCTTCGCTGGCGATTCCTTGGGGCGAAGCCGCGGGCGACGAAGACCAGGGTGGCTACCACCTGGTATGGACGCGGGACATGGTCAATAGCGCGGGTGCGATGCTGGCCGCCGGAGACCGTAACACACCTTTACGGGCCCTGATCTATCTGAATGTCTCACAGCAGGAGGACGGAGGATTCGCCCAGAACTTCTGGATTGACGGCCATCCCTATTGGCGGGGAGTCCAACTCGACGAAGTGGCTTTTCCCATTCTGCTCGCCTGGCGGCTCAGATGTGAGAACGCCCTTCAGGACTTTGACCCGTACCCCATGGTCTTGCGGGCGGCCGCTTACCTCGTCCGGCATGGCCCCGTGACTCCGCAGGAGCGCTGGGAGGAGGTCAGCGGCTATTCCCCATCCACCCTGGCGTCCAACATCGCCGCCCTGATCTGTGCTGCGTGCTTTGCCCGCGAAAGAGGCGATGCGGCGGCCGCGAAATACCTGGAGGAATACGCCGATTTCCTGGAATGCCATATCGAGAGATGGACTGTCACAACGGAAGGGACGCTGCTGCCGGGGGTGGCTCGGCATTACATCCGAATTCTTCCCGAGAGCGCCGATAATCCTCACCCCGAGGAGGATCCGAACCTGGGAAACATTTCCATTGCGAACCTCGCGCCCGGCGCACCAAACGTCTTTTCGGCCAAGGAAGTCGTCGACGCCGGCTTTCTTGAGCTCGTGCGGCATGGAATCCGCAGTGCTTCGGATCCGATTATTGTGGATTCCCTCAAAGTAGTGGACGCGGTCTTGAAAGTGGAGACGCCATCCGGCCCTTGTTGGCGCCGCTATAATCACGACGGATATGGACAACGCCAAGACGGCGGCCCGTTCGTAGGATGGGGCCAGGGGCGTGCGTGGCCGCTGCTGACAGGCGAAAGAGGTCACTACGAGTTAGCTGCCGGGCACGACACAAAACCATTCGTTCGGGCTATGGAGACCCTGGCCTCGGCCACCGGCCTTTTGCCGGAACAGGTGTGGGATAGCCCGGATCTGCAGCAGGCTTACATGTACTGCGGACGTCCGACCGGGTCGGCCATGCCGCTGATGTGGGCCCACGCAGAGTACATCAAGCTGCTGCGCTCGGTCCGCGATGGGAAGGTCTCCGATTTGATTGCCGAGGTAGCGGAGCGGTATTGCGGCGAACGCCGGGACCGGCAATTATTCGAAGTCTGGAAGTTCACCCGGCAAGTGCGGAAGGTCAAACGCGGCTATGCGCTTCGTATCCAGGCGCAGGCCTCGTTCCGGCTGCGCTGGTCGGGCGACGAATGGCATACGGCGCAAGACACTCCCTCGACCGGCACGAAGCTGGAAGTCGAGTTCGTAGACATTCCAATTCCCACGGCGCAGCAGGCGCCCATCCGTTTTACGTTTTTCTGGCCGGCAAGCAATTCCTGGGAAGGACGCGACTATCTGGTGTCAATCGCCGGTTGAGCCATGTACACTCCCCACACCTACCCGATCGCGCTCTTGACGATGCTGTTCAGCATGCTTTGCTGGGGCAGTTGGGCCAACACACAGAAGATCGATAAGGCCTGGCGATTCGAGCTCTACTATTGGGACTACATGTGGGGCATTCTGGCGTGCGCCCTGCTGTTCGGCTTTACCATCGGGCGGACGAATCCGGCGGATCCGGTAAGCTTCTTTCGCAATCTTGACGGTGCAGCCGCGCGGGCCCTCGCCGAAGCTTTCGTGGGCGGGATGATTTTCAATCTCGGAAACCTGCTTTTGGTAGCCGCCATCTCGGTCGCGGGCATGGCCGTGGCCTTTCCCCTGGGCGCCGGCTTGGCCCTGGTGATCGGCGCGGTTCTCAATTATTTCATCTCGCCAGCCGGCAATCCATGGCTGCTCTTTGGCGGGATTCTGCTGGTCTGCGCGGCTATCGCCGCCAACGCCATGGCCTATCGGAAACTGTCGAAAGGCTCCAAGGCGGAAACCAAGGGAATTGCCCTTAGCCTGCTCTGTGGTGTGGTTCTGGGTCTCTTCTATCCTTTCGTCGCGAAAGCCTTGAAGGGGGAGAACCATCTCGGACCGTATACCGTCTACTTCGTATTTGCGCTCGGCGCTCTGGTATCCAACTTTCCTCTCAATTACTCGTTCATGCGATGGCCGGTGAGTGGCTCGCGGCTTTCCATCGGCGACTACTTCCACGGCGGACCGGCGGCGCATGCCTGGGGAGCGTTAGGTGGTCTGATCTGGGGTACCGGGACCATCTGCAGCTTTGTGGCGGCCTACACGCCCATGGTGGGGCCGGCCACTTCGTTTGCGCTCGGCGAGGGCAATACCATGATTTCCGCCGTCTGGGGCGTTTTCGTGTGGAAAGAGTTTCGCGGCGCCGGCAGCGATGTGAAGCGATTGCTCGCGGCGATGTTCAGCCTATTTGTGTTGGGTCTGGTTTCCATATCGTTGGCGCCGGTATTCGGATAGACACTTATATGCCTACAGACAATCATTACGACGTCATCATCATAGGAACGGGAGCCGGAGGAGGCACCCTGGCTTACCACCTGGCGCCATCCGGAAAGCGAATTCTGCTTCTGGAACGGGGCGGTTATCTGCCGCGCGAGAAAGACAACTGGGATGCGCGAGCCGTGTTTGTCGAATCGAAGTACAGGGCCAACGAAACGTGGCTTGATAAGGACGGCAACGCTTTTCATCCCGGCATCCAGTATTACGTCGGCGGCAACACAAAGGTTTATGGCGCTGCATTGCTGCGGTTCCGTGAGCGGGACTTCGGAGAAATCGGGCACCCCGACGGCGTCTCGCCGGCGTGGCCCTTGAGCTACGCGGACTTTGAGCCGTACTACACCAAGGCGGAGCGCCTCTATCATGTCCACGGGCAGCGCGGGGCCGATCCGACGGAAGGTTTCGCGAGTGCGCCTTATAGTTATCCGCCGGTGAGCCATGAAGCGCGCATTCAGGAGCTTTGCGACGATTTCCGCCGGCTTGGCTATCACCCGTTCCCATTGCCCCTCGGCATCCTGCTGGACGAGGAGGGCGGGAAGGCCCGGCACGACAGCGCCTGTGTAAGATGTCCCGCGTTTGATGGATTTCCCTGTTTGGTCAACGGCAAAGCGGACGCGCAGGTGATATGCGTGGATCCGGCCCTGGAGCACTCCAATGTCGAACTGCTTACCGGCGCCTATGTGGAGCGCCTTGAAACGAGTCCGTCAGGGCGCGTAGTGACCAAAGTCATCGTCAAGCGCAACGCCGCCGTGGAGGAGTACTCCGCCGATATCGTGGTGGTTGCCTGTGGCGCAATCAATTCCGCGGCGTTGCTTTTGCGCTCCGCTAACGAGAAACACCCTGGCGGCTTGGCGAATCGCTCCGATGTGGTCGGCCGGCACTACATGCGGCACAACTGCGCGGCCTTTATGGCCATTTCGAAGGAGCCCAATCCGACTGTGTTCCAGAAGACTCTGGCATTGAACGACTTCTATTTTCGCTCCGGCGATTGGGAATATCCGCTGGGTGAGATTCAGATGCTGGGCAAGACCGATGGAGAAATGCTCAAGGGCGAAGCGCCCGGCTGGGCGATTTGGAAGCCCGAGTTTGCGCTGGACTTCATGGCGGAACACTCCATCGATTTCTGGCTGCAGTCGGAAGATCTGCCCCATCCCGACAACCGCGTCACTGTGGATCCCGATGGGCACATCGTGCTGAGCATCCGGGAGAACAACCTGGAAGGGCACAAACGGCTGAAGGCGAAACTGGAAGCCATGCTCACCGCGATCGGCCTTCACGATGTGTTGATGCCGCGTTCGCTCTACCTGGGCAAGAATATTCCGATTGGGGGCACGGCGCACCAGGCCGGAACCATTCGCTTCGGCCGCGATCCTAATACGTCCGCGCTGGAGGTGAACTGCAAGGCGCACCAGTTGGATAACCTTTACGTAGTGGATGCCAGCTTCTTCGTATCGATCGCCGCCGTAAACCCCAGCTTGACCATCATGGCGAACGCTCTGCGCGTGGGCGATCATTTGCTCGAGCGGCTGGGTGCAACAGGGAGACGGTAAGTAGAAAGGATGGAAAACTCTTGAAAGCAATCGCTATCGTACCGGGCACTGCCGGCTCACGTCTAGTGGAACGTCCGGAGCCCTCGCTCGCCCTTCCGGACGAAGTCAAGATCCGCATCATACGAGTGGGCATCTGCGGCACAGACCGCGAGGAGGTTTCCGGCGGGCGCGCGCAGGCCCCGGATGGCCAGAAGGAACTCGTCATCGGGCACGAAATGTTCGGCCAGATTGTGGGTACGGGCTCGTCGGTGACGCGCGTGAAAGCCGGTGACTACGCTGTGTTCACCGTACGGCGGGGATGCGGCGAGTGCCCCTCCTGCCTGATGAACCGCTCCGACATGTGTCAGACCGGCAAATACCGCGAGAGAGGCATCCGGGGATTGGACGGATACCAAACGGAATATGCGGTCGATAAAGAACAATACGTGGTGCAGGTGCCGGCCGAACTGGAGGCGGCCGGAGTCTTGATGGAACCGCTTTCCGTCGTCGAGAAGGCCATCGATGAATCTCTGCGCGTGCAGACAGTGCGCCGTCCGGACGCCGCCGCGACTCCCGGCTGGTTCCATGGGCGCCGCTGCCTGGTTGCCGGATTGGGACCGGTGGGCCTGCTGGCCTCGATGGTCTTGCGTCTGCGGGGCGGCGAGGTCTACGGTCTGGATGTGGTCGATCGAAACAGCGCCCGTCCGCAGTGGCTGGCCGCCATCGGCGGTCACTATATAGACGGCCGCGAGGTGCCCGCGGACCAGGTGGAAAAGAAAATCGGGGGCATGGACTTCATTCTGGACGCCAGCGGGATCGCCGCGCTCGAGTTCAACTTGCTGGACGCACTGGCGCTGAACGGGATTTATGCGCTCGCCGGCATACCGGGGGGCGACCGGCCGCTCCAAATCTCCGGCGCGGAACTCATCCGGCAGTTGGTCTTGGACAATCAAGTCATGCTGGGCAGCGTGAATGCCGCGCGCGGCCACTTTCAAATGGCCGTCGACGATCTTGCGCAGGCGCAGTTGCGTTGGGGCGCACAGGTCTCAGGCTTGATCACGCATCGATCTTCGCCGGATCAATTTGCCGGACTCATGGATGCGCATCAATCGGACGCGATCAAGGAAGTCATCGAGTGGGGGCACTAAGATGAGGATCGATGCAAAGGATTTCCTGGTGCGGCCCGGCAAAAAAGTCAAACTCGCTGAGTGGCCGACGGGTGTGAAACCAGTTTACGAGTCGAAGAAGGAGTATCGAAAACTGCTGGCAGCGCACGTAGCGAAGCTGAGCTCACTGCAACAGTTGCACTACGCGTCCAACCGCTATGCCATGCTGCTCATCTTTCAAGGGATGGACGCCGCCGGCAAGGACGGCGCCATCCGGCACGTGATGTCCGGAGTCAATCCGGAAGGCTGCCAGGTTTCCAGTTTCAAGCAGCCGAGCGCCGACGAGTTGGAGCACGATTTTCTCTGGCGCACGACACGCCGTCTCCCCGAACGCGGGCAGATCGGCATATTCAACCGTTCCTATTACGAGGAAGTGCTGGTCGTGCGGGTGCATCCGGAGATTCTCCGCAGCCAGGGCCTTTCCGAAGAGTTGCGCGACGAGAAGAGCATCTGGCAGGAGCGGTACCGTTCCATCGTGGACCTGGAGAGCCACCTTTATCGCAACGGCACGCGCACCATCAAAGTGTTCCTGCACCTCTCGCGGGATGAACAACGCAAGCGATTCCTGGAGCGCATCGATGAGCCGGAAAAGAACTGGAAATTCAGCCTCGCGGACATTCACGAGAGGAAATACTGGAAGGCTTACATGGCGGCTTATGAAGCTTGCCTGAACGCCACCAGCACGCATCACGCCCCCTGGTATGTCGTGCCTGCCGACGATAAGGAGAATGCCCGATTGATTGTTTCGCAAATCGTGCTTGATGCGCTTAAGGAACTCAAGATGGCATATCCCAAGACCACCGCGAAACGCCTGGAGGAATTGAAATCGATCCGCAAGGCGCTCACGGAATAGTCATGGCCAACGTCGCTACACCGCTTCCATCTAAGAATGCCGTGTTCGCGGCCGGCCTGACCAGCGATGAGGCCCGCCGGCGGCTCCAGAAGTTCGGCGCCAACGCCGTGCCCGACACTTCCGTCGATCCTCTACGCAGGGCGCTGACCAAGTTCTGGGCGCCGGTCCCATGGATGCTCGAGGCTGCCATCGTGCTCGAAATTGTCCTCGGCAAGTATGTCGAGGCCGCCATCATCGCGGTTCTCCTGGCCTTTAACGCGGCGCTCGGGTTTTTCCAGGAAGGGCGTGCGCAGGCGACCCTGGCCGCCCTGCGGTCGCGGCTCGCGCTGAACGCGTCCGTCCGGCGCGATAACGCCTGGGCCACCGTGCCCGCGGCCGGACTCGTGCCTGGCGATATCGTGAAGCTTTCGCTCGGAGCCGTGGTTGCCGCCGATGTGCGGCTGACTGAGGGATCGGTGCTGCTCGACCAGTCCATGCTCACCGGCGAGTCCGTTCCGATCGAAGCCGCCGCCGGATTCGAAACTTATGCGGGAGCGCTGGTGCGGCGCGGGGAAGCGGTGGCGGAGGTTACTGCCACCGGAGCGCGCACGAAGTTCGGACGCACCGCGGAGCTGGTTCGCACCGCACATGTCGAAAGTTCCCAGCAGAAAGCTGTCCTGCGCGTGGTACGCAATCTGGCCATTTTCAATGGCGTCCTCATCCTAATGCTGGTGGGTTATTCCCGGGCGCTCAAAATGCCGGTTGGTGAGATCATTCCCCTGGTGCTTACCGCGATTCTGGCGTCCATCCCGGTGGCGCTGCCGGCCACCTTTACGCTTGCAGCTGCCCTGGGCGCGCGGGATCTGGGAAAGCTGGGAATTCTGCCCACCCGGCTCTCCGCCGTCGACGAAGCGGCCAGCATTAACGTGTTGTGCGCGGATAAGACCGGCACGCTCACCCAAAATGAACTGAAGGTAACTGCCATCCACGCCATGCCCGGCTTTGACGAGCCGCGCGTGTTGGGGCTGGCTGCCTTGGCGAGCTCCGATGGCGGGCAAGATCCCGTAGACGTAGCCATCCGGGCCGCCGCGGCAAAAATGACCGCCGCCGATCTGCCGAAACTGGTCGAGTTCACTCCGTTCGATCCGGGGACGAAGATGTCGGAGGCGACCGCGACAGGTACGGGCGGAGCTGCGGTACGCGTGGTTAAGGGGGCGTTTGCCGCGGTTGCCGGCTTGATGGCGCCGGCGGTGGACGCATCGAAGACCGCGAGCGAGCTTGAGGCACAGGGCTTCCGCGTGCTGGCCGTCGCGATGGGCCCGCCGGAGGCAGTGAAGCTTGCGGGGATCATCGCCCTCAGCGATCCACCTCGAACGGATTCGGCCGCGCTGATAACGGAGTTGCACACATTGGGCGTGCGCACTGTAATGATAACCGGCGATGCCCCTGCTACGGCTGCCATCGTCGCTCATGACGTGGGCCTGGACGGAAAGGTCTGTCCGCCCGGGCCAATACCAGACGCTGTGCGTCCCGAAGACTTCGCCGTCTTCGCCGGCGTCCTTCCCGAGGGAAAGTACAACCTGGTCAAGGCATTCCAAAAGAGCGGCCACATCGTCGGCATGTGCGGCGACGGCGCCAATGACGCTCCTGCGCTGCGCCAGGCGCAGATGGGAATCGCGGTTTCCACGGCGACCGATGTGGCCAAATCCGCGGCCGGTATCGTGTTGACCAAGCCGGGGCTCGGCGGCATCGTCGCTTCCGTAAAAGAGGGCCGCGTGACGTTCCAACGCATCCTGACGTATACGCTGAACTCGGTAACCAAGAAGACAGTGCAGGTGCTCTTTCTGGCGGTAGGCCTGGTGATGACCGGACACGCGATCCTGACCCCCATGTTAATGGTGATCATCATGCTCACCGGCGATCTGCTCGGCATGTCGCTGGCGACGGACAACGTGCGGCCGTCCCCGATGCCAAATGCATGGCGCATAGGTAAATTGACGATCGCGGGCGTCTTCATGGGGCTCTGCGAACTGGCCTTTTGCACCGCCGTGCTGGCCATCGGCAAATTCCGCATGGGTTTAGGAATCGACATGCTGAGAACGGTGGCCTTCGTAGCCATCGTATTCGGCAATCAGGCGACGACCTATACGAATCGGGAACGGCAGCGCCTAGGCTCGGCTCGTCCCAGCCCGTGGCTGATCGGGTCTTCTATACTCGATGTGTCGATCGCATCTGCGCTCGCGATTTGCGGCGTCGCCATGAGTCCTGTGCCAGCATTCGCCGTAGCAGGAACATTAGTTGCAGCAGCGATCTTTGCTTTCGTCGCAGACCTTGCCAAAGTCCGCGTGTTCAGTCGTCTCAGGATTGCGTAACCGTTGGTCAAAACGTGTTCCCGCCCAATTGCGCGGCACGTAAAACGCAGCGTTATTCCTGAGCTTTAACCCGGCACTTGCCGGCCCGCGCCAGTTTCTCCATGTCTATCTCCGCCAGTTTTTGCCGGCAGGCCTTCAAAACATTTTCGATTCAACGTGTGTTGCTGCGTCTTGGCCGAAGCCGCGGGTCCAATCTGACCGCGGTTGTGCTCCCAGGTGGCTGCCTACCGGCAGAAACTGGACTTATACGGCCAATCTCTGCCCGTTATTTGGGCGGGTTGAGTTTGCGAGTTTGGGAGAGGATTTTGGTGAGCCGATTCGAAAGTCGATCGAGGCAGCGTCGCGGAGGGCCATCTGGCAGGGACCGACGGAACATCTCGATGGCATGTTGTGCGAAGAGCAGAGAGTCAATGACGCCGTCCAAACCGGTGCGGGGTGAAATTGTTGGCGCTTTCGGTTGTGGGGTTATATGTCGAGGTTTCGCGCGGGCCAGATGGTACTCGCGCTGCAAATCATTCGACGTGACGTCGACATACCGCATCGTCATCTCTGGATCGGTATGGCCGAGCAACTTCATTAGTACAGGCAAGGTTACGCTCGAGCGGATCATTTCGCTCGCGTATGTGTGTCTAAGCTGGTGCGGAACGATGCGGGTGGTTATCCCGGCGGCAGCAGTCACTTCGTGGAGGCAGTAGCGCAGTTGACGAATCAAGGCCTGCTTGCCATGTGGACGTGACAGCAGCCGGCCATCGGAAGGCAATGGATCGAAAGAACGGAAAAAGCGCAGGCGATGCACCAGCTCACAAACAAATGAGTCTACCGGCACCATTCTTTCTGTCTTGAACTTGCCCAGCGGAACGTGAATTGCCCAGCGATCGGGGCCAACATTGCGAAGGCAGTCATAGGAGAGATCGACACATTCACCAATGCGCATACCGGTATGGCGGAGCAGCAGGAAGATATTGGCCGGCAGATCGTTGCGGCGGAGCAACTCCTCCTGGATTAGTTGATCCTGTTGCGCCGTCAAAGCACGGGGAAGACGTTGCGGAGGCCGCGGAGAGTCCGCGCGACTGATCAGATGCGCCAACTCGGGAAGTTGGGCGGTCCAGGCAAGTTCCTCAAGGATACGTCGGAGGTGCGTGAGACGATTGATGTAGACCGCCGGCGCCAAGGAGCGCAGGTGGGTGAACCAGCCAAGGATATGCGGGTCGCGGCGCAACTGGCTCAACGAAGCAACGTCAGGGTGATTCTCGCCGAGATAAATCAGGAAGTCGCGCGCGGTGCCACGGTATTGACGGGCTGAATCCCACACTTGGGCGGCAGTGAGGGACTCGACGGCTCGCTGGAACTGGAGAGCCAGGGGATGGTCAACAGAAGCGAGGCGAGATAATTTCATGATCGTGAGACCGGCACCGGCCTGATGTGTTGAGCGATTGCTCGCGCATACTGCTGATAGACCTCGAGAGGAGTGACCTGCATATAGACGAGGGTGGTTTGGATATTTGCATGACCCATCAACTGCATGAGGGCCGGCAGGCTAACGCCGGCGCGCACCATATCCGACGCGAAGGTGTGCCGAAAACGATGGGGGTTTGCAATTTTGACTCCGCTAGTCTGGCGATGATGGCGAAAAAGCGAGCGCAGACCCGCGGGAGTCATCCGGGCGCCGCGAGCCGAACCCTTGAGAGAGACGAATAAAGCAGTAGACGAGTTGGTGGGCCGTTCCAGCCGCAGATAATGATCGAGCAACTGAGCTGCTTCCGGAGCCAAGGGAAGAAAGCGGATCTTATTACCCTTGCCGCGCACGCGGATCTGCGCCTCCGGCAAGAGCAGATCGTCCTGATTCAGATCCAGAATCTCTTGGGATCGGAGCCCTTGAAGCAGCATCAAACCAACAATGGCCAGATCCCGTGAGGTACGAAAGTTGGACCAAAAGCGCGCCACCTCGTCCACCGACAGCGGCGTAATGGTTCGTTTGGGGGTCCTCACCCGCAACCGGCTCAGGGCCAGTCGTGGTCTGCCAATACCCATTGGTGCACGTTGCCAAGAGATATTCTGAAATCCCGGAGCGATCTGAGGCGGAGCATCAGGGAACACGTGGCGTAGGGCTTTGTCGACAATGGCAATGCGTGTGTTAATGGTTGAGCCGGACAACGGGGGCTGTTGACCCGACAGGAAGCGCACATAGTTGAGCAGTGTCGATTCCGTGAGGGCATCTTTGGTGATCGCGTCAGTGCGATGAACACTCTCCCACCAGCGGAGAAAGTACAACAACTCGTTCGCATAACTTTGCAGGGTATGATCAGCGAGGCGGCGAACGGTCTCGTAATCGAGGTACTGATTGATCCAGTCAATCTCACGTCCTGTTGCCTGCACGATGACGCGATACGGGCAGCGTGTCTGATTGTTGGAGGGCTGGTGGACCACACGAAACGTCATGGCCGGGCAGCCTCCAGCAGCGACTGGAACTGGCGCGCATCGCCGCCTTGGACGAAGAAGCTGTTCGGGTCGTGTCCATCGGGTAAGGAGACTCGGCAAGCGTTCAAGCCTTCTTCCCTGAGTCGGCCTGCCAGCACTTGGGCCGCCTGCTGGCCGCTGCCATGGCGGTCGGCATCAAAGGTGACATAGACGGTTCGCGCGCGGCCGTCGCACAGTTGCCGAAACTGGTGTGCATTGAGATGGTTTCCCATCCCACAGGTGACGTTGTGAAAACCGGCCTGCCACAGCGCGGCGTAGTCGAACAGACCCTCGACGAGAATCACTTCCGGAGATTGCCGGACTGGCTCCCACAAATACAGCCCACCCTTGGCCCCTGGCAAAAACCGGTGCGGCGGCGCCGTGGCTGACAGACTGCGGCCATAGAGGTTGCCTTCCAGCGGGAAAACGATGCGATGCATGTAGGTGTCGTATCCCACGGCGGAGACCAAACCGGCTTGATGCAGATTGGGGAGCGTATAACCCAACCGTGTCAGCCAACCGCGCAGGCACCCGCCAGGCGCGTAACCGATGCGCATGTGCTCGATCAGTTCCGGCGAGCGGAGTCCGCGGTGGTGCAGATAAGCAACCGCCTCGGCGTGACGGTGTAACTGCATGCGATAGAAACTCGCGACTTCGTGCAGCAAGGGTGCTGCACCACGCCATTGGTGCAGCAATGCCAAGGCTTGCGGAAACCGCACCTGATGGTAGAGCTCGGCAAAGCGGATCACATCGCCGCCGCGGCCACAGCCGTAGCAGTAGAACAAGTTCTGGCCGGGATCCATCAGGAAGCTGGGCTGGCGATCGGCGTGCAGCGGGCACAACCCCATCCATCGGCCGCGGCTGAGCCGCCGCACCGGCCGCCAATCGTACGCTTCCAGATAGTCCCGCAAGGGAATCTGCTGTTTGAGTTCATCGAGTTCTTTCCGGCTCACGGACTGCTCGCCTCCAACAGCAGAATACGGCGAATCGCGGTCCAATCCCAGGCAAGGATGGTGGGTGAGATCGAAATGCTCCAGCCGGCGGCCTGCCAGAGCTTCGCTGCCAGCAGGGTTCCCAGATGCAGCAAGCGTCCAGCCCACCGTCTCACCGTAGATGGGTCTGGCGATCGCGATGGGTCTGCGACGTCGGGGATGGATCGCTCCCAGGTGCCATCCGTTTGGTGCAACAGATCCCACGCTTGCTGCCGGCAGTGGAGGGTGTAGTGCCCGGACGGCGGCGACCAGTCGGGCAACACCGTAAAGGTCTTGTGGCAGGGGCGACAACGGCCTCGCCGAATCCAGATCTGCTGGTGCCGTTCGTCGTGCGCATTTTTGAGGCGCTGTCCGTGACCGATGATAGTCCGCTCGCCGCAAACCGGGCACAGCCGGGGGAGCAGTTCCAGCGGGATCTCGGTCACCCCGGGTCGGTCTTGTTTTCTGGCTCAGGCAGTGCGATAAAGAGAATCACGGCTGGTGTGAAGGCTGGCCCTGACCGTCGCTGCCAAGTTTCGATCTGGTAGCCGGCCTTCACCCTCCAGGTAAAGTCAGTTCCGAACGAAAAAAGAATATCGCGTTTTGCATATTGCCCGCATCACCTCGTTTTCAACATTGGCCGGTTTAAAACGACAATCCGGACCACTGCCGTTCCGGCCCGCTAGGATCGCTGCATCAGTCGGTCCAACCAGGATGTGGATTCGTCGAACCTTCGAGCATGTAGATCTTGCCGTGCTGGCGGACAAACGAGA
>JBEKIM010000057.1:0-22258 GCA_050011755.1 Bryobacteraceae bacterium
GGTGCTGCCCGCGTCCGTGACGAGCGCTTCAGGCCGAACCAGCGGGTCCAGATGGTGCAGCGTGTCCAGGATGCGTCCGATGGGCTGCGCCAGATACAGCAGGTCGGCGGAGCGGGCGGCTTGTTCGAGCGTTGCGCCGCGATCGATGGCGCCCCGATCCAGCCCCGCGCGCATGGACGCTTCCGAGCTGACACCGAGGATCGTACCGCGGAAGCCCGCCTCCTTCAGCGCCAGGCCGAAGGATGCACCGATCAGACCTACGCCGACGATGGCAACCGTATCCATCTGCAAGCCTCCGCAAGCCTCAGATCGTCCGGCCCACCGCGGGCGCGATCATCCGCAACTGGTGCATCAGTTCTTCGAATTGCTCGGGGCGCAACGATTGGGCGCCATCGCTGAGCGCGCGGTCGGGATCGGGATGCACTTCGATCAGGAGTCCGTCGGCGCCGGCGGCCAAGGCGGCGCGGGCCATGGGCGCTACTTTATCGCGCCTCCCCGTGCCGTGCGAGGGATCGGCCACCATGGGCAGGTGCGATAGCTTCTTCACCACCGGAATGGCCGAGATGTCCATGGTGTTGCGCGTGTAAGTCTCGAACGTGCGGATGCCGCGTTCGCACAGGATCACGTCATAGTTGCCGCCAGCCATAATATACTCCGCCGAAAGCAGCAGCTCTTCGATAGTTGCCGCGATACCGCGCTTGACCAAGATCGGCTTGCGCAGCTTGCCGAGCTCGCGTAGCAAGTTGAAGTTCTGCATGTTGCGCGCGCCCACTTGCAGGATATCGGAATACTCGGCCACCAGCGGTATCTGGGTCTGATCCATCACTTCGCTGACCACCAGCAGGCCGTTGCGGTCGGCCGCCGCGCGCAGCATTTGCAGGCCTTCGGCGCCCAAGCCCTGAAAGCTGTAAGGCGAAGAACGCGGCTTGAACGCGCCGCCGCGAATTACGCGTGCGCCCGCGTGCGCCACTTGCGCCGCCACGCAATCGATCTGCTCGCGGCTTTCGACGCTGCAGGGGCCGGCCATCACGACGACCTGCTCGCCGCCGATAGACAGCCCGCCGATCTTCACCACTGTTCCGCCGGGATTGAAATTCCGGCTGGCCAGCTTGTAGGGCGAGGCGATGCGGTGCGCCTCCTTCACGCCCTCCATCACTTCGAAAACCTCCAGGTCCACATCCACCTTGCCGCCCACGCCCCCGAGCACCGTGTGCATCACACCGGTGGAGCGATGCACGTCGTAGCCCTCGCCCACCATGCGATCGATGACCGCTTGAATCTGGGGCTCGGTGGCTCCCTGCTGCATGACGACTAACATTTATGAATCTCCGTCCTGACTGGTGTCAACGCTGTTTTGCATACGAATTCTTTGGATGGTGCGCATCTCGTCGATGATGCGTTCGAAGATGCGCTTGACACCGTCCGGCGTGAGCGGTCCGGCGTTATGACAGGTGATATTCTCAAACACCTGTTCTTCGCGGCGCGGCTCGTAGATGGGCAGTTTCGCGGCGCGCTTCACGCGGCCGATGTTCTCCACCACGCGCGTGCGCTGGTTCAGCAAGTCGAGCAGGCGCAGGTCCAGGGCATCGATCTCCACGCGAAACTCTTCCAGCGCCTGGATGGCCTCTTCACGCGTCGGCGCCTCCGCGGCCCGCACATCGAAGCCTTGCTTCAACTCGCGCACGAAGGATTCCAATTGCGTTTCAAGCAACGCGCTATCCCGATTCCGTTCGATCAGATTCACAATGGCGCTTCCTACCACTACGGCTTCCACCTGCCTCCCCAATTCCGCCACATGTTCGGGACGGGAGATGCCGAATCCCACCGCCAGCGGCAGATCCGTGACGGCGCGCACCGCGGCCACCAGCGGCGCAACCGCATCCGAGAGCGATGCGCGCGCGCCCGTTACGCCAGTTCGCGAGACCAGGTAGACAAAACCGGTCGAGTATTGCGCTATCAGCCGCAACCTCCGCTCGGTGCTGGTGGGCGCGGCCAGGAAGACGGTGTCCAGGTTGTGCCGCCGCATGGCTTCCACATAATCGCCCGCCTCTTCCACGCTGGCATCCGTCAGCAGGCAGCCGTCGATCCCGCAGGCCGCCGCATCCCGCGTCAGCGCATCCAAGCCATAGCGCAGCACTGGATTCAGGTAGGTAAACAGCAGCAAGGGAATTTCGGAGCGACGCCGGATCTGCGCGGCAACCTCCAGGACTTTGCGCAGCGTGGTTCCCGCGGCCAGCGCGCGCTGTCCCGCGCGTTGGATCACCGGACCATCCGCGATGGGGTCCGAAAACGGTACGCCCAACTCGATCAGGTCCGCGCCGCCGCGCTCCATCGCCTCCACCAGCAGGGGCGTGCGTTCGAGCGACGGATCGCCAACGGTCAGGTATGGAATGAGGCCCTTGCGTCCGTCGCGCTTGAGCTCCTCGAACAAGCGGACAATTCGGGTTTTCATTTGTGGGGCGGACCTCCAGCCCGGCGCGGACGCCGGCCGCGGGACTGGAGTCCTGCCCCAGCGGGCTCAGTCCGCATCCAGTTCCTTTACGTTTTCGCGGTAAATGTCGATGTCCTTGTCGCCCCGTCCGGACATGTTAACGATATAGATTTGATGGCCGGCCTGGGGTGCGCGCCGCACGGCTTCAGCTACTGCATGCGCCGATTCGAGCGCCGGAATCAGCCCTTCGAGATGACAAATCAGGCGCGCCGCCGCCAACGCTTCGCCGTCGCTCGCGGCCACATACTCAGCCCGGTTCCGGTCGTGCAGCCAAGCGTGCTCCGGCCCGATCAGCGCATAGTCGAGGCCCGCCGAAATCGAGTGCGTCAGCGATACCTGGCCGTCTTCGTCCTGCAGCAGATAACTGCGCGCGCCTTGTAAGACGCCCGGCGCTCCGCCCCGGAAACGGGCCGCATGCTCGCCGAGTTTCGGCCCGCGTCCACCGGCCTCCACGCCGATCAATTGCACCTTTTCATCCGGTACGAACGCGTGAAAAATGCCGATCGCGTTGCTGCCGCCACCCACGCACGCAAAGACGGCGTCGGGCAGGCGTTTCTCGACCTCCAGAATCTGGCGGCGGGCCTCTTCGCCAATCACCTTCTGAAAATCGCGCACCATCATGGGATAGGGATGCGATCCCAACGCCGATCCCAGCAAGTAATAGGTGCTGGTGACGTTCGTCACCCAATCGCGCATCGCCTCGCTGATGGCGTCCTTCAGTGTGCGGCTGCCCGTCGTGACAGGGACCACCTGCGCGCCCAGGAGGCGCATGCGGAAGACATTAAGGCGCTGCCGCCGCATGTCCTCCTCGCCCATGTAGACTACGCAGTCGAGGCCCAGGCGCGCGCAGACCGTGGCGGTGGCGACACCGTGCTGCCCCGCGCCGGTTTCCGCTATTACGCGCCGCTTGCCCATGCGCCGCGCCAACAGCCCCTGTCCCAGCGTGTTGTTGATCTTATGCGCGCCCGTGTGCAACAGGTCTTCGCGCTTGATATAGATCCGCGCGCCGCCCAGGTGCTCGGTCAACCGCCGCGCGAAGTAAAGCGGCGTGGGGCGGCCGGCATAATTTCGCAGCAGATCGTCGAGTTCCGCCTGGAACGTGGGATCGCCACGGGCTTCCAGGTAAGCCTTCTCCAGTTCTTCGATGGGTGCCATCAGCACTTCCGGCACGAAACGGCCGCCGTAAGGTCCGAAATGTCCACCCGCGTCCGGTTGTGGGCTCATCATTGCGAGGCCGCCAGTGCGGCTTTCAAAAAAGCCGCCAATTTGAAATGGTCTTTGCGTCCCGGTGAAACCTCGATGCGCGAACAGGCATCCACGCCCCAAGGATGTACTTGCTTGATGGCCGCCCGGACATTGCCGGCGTCCAGTCCTCCGGCCAGGATCAGCTTCCCGATGCCGTGCGGCGCGCACGCCCAATCGAAGGTCTGTCCGGATGCCGGTCCGTCCAACAACACGGCCTCGGCCCCCGCGGCGGGGAAACTGGCGGGAGCTACAATTTGGCCTGGCGTGACCCGGAACGCCTTCCAGACCCGTATGCCCATGGGGTACTGTTCACGCAACTCGTCGCCGTGCAACTGCACAATATCCAAGCCAACCCGTCCGGCAGTCCGCAGCACGGACTCAGGGGACTCGTCCACAAACACACCCACTTTCCAAATTTCGGCTGGCAGCCCGGCCGCGATTTCCGCCGCTTCGTCCGGGGGGATATAACGCGGGCTTGAGGGGTAGAAGTTGAAACCCAATGCCGCCGCGCCGCCTTCAATCGCCACCAGCGCATCCATACGATTGGTGATGCCACAGATTTTGACCATCATGCCGCCACCGAGGGGGCCAGCAAAGTCCGGATGGCCGCCGCCGGATCCGTCGATTTCATGAGGTGCTCGCCCACCAGAAAGGCTTGATATCCCGCCGCGCGCAGCCGCTCGATATCCCCTGCCGAAGTTATGCCGCTCTCGCTCACCTTCAGGATGCCCGCCGGGATGCGCGGCGCCAAATTCAGGGAGGTCTCCAGCGTCACTTCGAAGGTGGCCAAATCCCGGTTGTTGACCCCGATGATACCCGCACCCGCATCCAGCGCTTTCGCGAGATCCCGTTCGTCGTGCACCTCGATCAGGGCCGCCATCCCGTGGTGGTCTGCCGCCGCCCGGAGGTCGCGAATCTGGTGCGCATCCAGAATGGCTGCGATCAGCAGGATGGCGTCGGCGCCGCCCGCCGCCGCTTCCAGCACATCGCTCTCGCCGAGCGTAAAATCCTTTCGCAGCACCGGCAAATCGCACACGCCGCGGGCCGTCGCGAGATCCGCCAGACGGCCCTGGAAGAATGCCTCATCGGTTAATACGGAGATCGCCGCGGCTCCGCCCGCGGCATAGTCGCGGGCCCGGCGCGCCGGGTCGAAATCTTCCGCCAGCAAGCCTTTACTTGGAGAGGCTTGCTTGATCTCGGCGATGATAGCCGGCGCACGCGCGCTGAGCGCTTGCCGGAAATCGCGCCGCCCGGGGCGAGCCTGTTGCGCCAGCCATTCCCATCGTTCGCGCACATCTGGACCCGGCGAGGGGCGCGCCCGCTTATGAGCGACAATACGGGCCAGTACGGCTGGGACTGTCTCGGTCAACTTAGATTTAATGGTAACAAACCTACGCGGCGGGACGGCTGAAACACTTGTGAACGCGCTGCGAGCTACGTGTATCCGAGGCAACTACGGAGTGGGGAGGAACCATGCTTGCTTAGGAGCGCAGCTCGCAACAAACGTCCACACAGATTAGTGACACAAGCGGCCACATTGTTACACTCGCGCAGTACTTTTTTTTCGAGCGGCCGAAAAAGCAGATATGCGGGTGCGAATTCTCGATCTGCCGGCGTGGGGCAGCTGACAGGGGCAGCCTTGGGCTTGACACGTGCCGGGCAGCGCAATACACTCAGCCTCGAATGCACCGGCGAACCTTTTGCGCTCTTCCCCTGGCGGCACTCCCCGCATGGCCGCAGAGCGACCCCGGAGCGCCCGCGGCCGCCATCGAGCGCTGGAAGGATATGCGTTTCGGCATGTTTATCCACTGGGGGCCGGTGAGCATTGTCGGCACCGAGATCAGTTGGTCGCGGGCCGGTGAGAGGCGCGGCCGTCACGATGCGCATACCGGCAAAGTCCCCGTTGAGATTTACGATAACCTGTACCGGATCTTCAATCCGACAAGGTTCAACCCGGACCAGTGGGTGCAACTCGCCAAGGATGCCGGCATGCGCTATCTGGTGTTCACCTGCAAGCACCACGACGGCTTTTGCAATTTCGATTCGCAGCTTACGGACTATAAAATCACCAGCCCGCAATGTCCGTACGGGAAAGACATCGTCCGACAGATCGCGGACGCCTGCCACCGCGGCGGCATGGGTTGGGGCGTGTACTACTCGCAACCCGACTGGCATCATCCCGATTATCGAAACGGGGCGGCGCACGCGAAGTACATCGTATACCTGCACGGACAAGTCCGCGAATTGCTGACCCACTACGGCCAGACCGGCATGTGGTTTTTCGACGGCCTCGACGGCGTGGCCGCGGATTGGGACGCCCCCCGGCTCATCCGCATGATGCGCCAGTTGCAGCCCGAACTGGTCGTCAACGATCGCGCCGGCATCCCGGCCGATTACGATACGCCCGAGCAGCGCATCGGCGGTTTCCAGAACAACCGGCCCTGGGAGACCTGCGCCACCGCCGGCCGGCAGTGGGCTTACAACCCGGACGACATCCTGCGTCCCATCGAGGAGTGCCTGCGCGGGCTGGTCTGCTGCGCCATCGGCGATGGCAATCTGTTATTCAACGTGGGTCCCCGGCCGGACGGTGCAATCGAGGAGTCGCACGCGGCCCGGCTGCGCGAGATGGGGGAGTTCCTGAAGGAGTACGGCGAGAGCATCTACGCCACGCGAGGCGGCCCCTTCGTCGCTCCAGGTGAAAAGAACCGGCCCGGCGAAGATAGTTTCGCCCTTCCCGGAGGGCAATGGTGGGGCGGCAGCACGTATAAGGACGACCGCATTTACCTGCATATCCTGCGCTGGCCCGCCGATAGGATAACGCTGCCGGCGATCCCCCGCCGCATCGTGCGCCACGTAGTACTGACGGGCGGCCGCGCCCGGGTGAAGCAGTCCGATTCCGGCATCGAAGTGCAGGTGCCCGCGGACCGGCGCCATGCGGTCGATACCATTGTCAGATTGGAACTTGACGGTCCCGCCACCGGCATCCCGGCGCTACGTTCGATAGCGCGCAGTAGTTAACCAAAGACAGTACTAGATGCGTACCAGTTTGGAGTTCTCTTCCGTACAACTTCGGCTACAATCTGAGCATGCGAGTGTTAGCGGTGCTCCTTTTGAGCGTCATCGGCTGCTTCCCCATGACACCGGTGGAATCGCATCTGGACCGGCAATTGAAGTCCTGGCAGAGGCGCCTTGGCATGGACGACTGGCGTTTGACCATAAAGCTGGTCAGGCAAAACGATCTGGCAAAGAATACATGGGGCAACGCCGAGTGGGACCCGCAGGGCAAAACCGGCATCATCAGCGTGCTCGACCCCGCAGACTACAATCTCCGCGGCGCCGACCTCAGGCTCGACATGGAATGCACTATCGTGCACGAGTTGGTGCACATCCAGGTGGGGCCCTTTGACGCGCCGAACGAGGACGTCCGCGAAGACGTCGTCAACCGCATCATGGGCGCTTTGCTAAACCGCGCCTGCCCGAACTGACGAGCCATTCAGGCGGGTGCATTCGGTACGATAAAATGGCGTTGAAGCCATGTGCCGAAGCATCAAAGTCCTCAGGCGTCCAGAGGCGCCCGCCACCCCTCCCGAAGTCTCGGCGGCAGCGCTGCAGTTCGTGCGGAAAGTCAGCGGTTTTCGCAAGCCCTCGAAGGCCAACCAGGAGGCCTTCGAGGCTGCGGTGAGAGATGTTGCGGCAGCCACGGAGCGGCTGCTCGAAACCCTGGGCTCAAAGAAATGATTGACGGTCCACGAGCCAGGTAGCATGGATTCTACTCCGTAACTTTGGCGGTGACCACCAGGACGAGCGATTGGTCGCCGCCCATATTCGATTTGCCTACCACTACGCGCTGACCCTCCCGGACGGTGATTTCGGTTTGTATGCCGGCATGCCGGCCTTCCGGCATGGAAATGTTGAGGGTCAGATCGTTCAACCGGATTAGCCGTCCTTTAGGGTCTTCGGTCACGGACGTGGGCTGCACTTCGAAGCTGTATGCGCCGTTGGGTACGACGCCGCTGGTACGCGCCCTATCGCCAGGTTGGGTTCGCAGCAGGATCGAGTCGAGCAAGTGGAAGCTCTTGTACGAGAAGATCTTCTTCAGTTCGTCCGCCACCGGCTGCAATTCCGGCGGCAGTGCCGCGCCGGCGGATGCCTGTTCCGACGCCACGACCATGTAGACGACCAGGTCGACATCCTTAGGCGCCGCCGCGGGCACATCCAGCCGTTTGACGGCATCTTCGACGGCGGCCATGGCGTCCGGCGGCGCGCTGACTGCAACAGCATGCATCTCGCTATCCGACCTGATGCCGTAGCCGAAGACCGCCAGCACATCGGCGACGCGACGGGCATCGGCGTATTTCAGCATGAAGATGCGCTGCTGTCGCGGCACATCGGGCACCACTTGCGCAGGCGGCGCCACGGCGGCGGTCTGCGCCGCAAGCGCGCCAGCCAGAGCGAGGCCGAGAACGATTCGTTTCACGATTTTCATGGTTCAATCTCCTTGAGGTTTCTGATCTACCAGCCAATAAATCACTATGTTTGGATCGTCGGTCACGAACTGCACGAGCAGCGGTGGGCCGGGTTGGGCCGCCGGCGCACGGCGGCGCCTGCGCACGCGGTGGTGGACAGGAACGATCCTCGCGGACGGCGCAGGTGCGATCGGCGTAGCTTGCGCGGGCGCCACCCGAGCCATCCGCGGCCGTACCGCATGGGGCCTGGGCCAGAGCAGGACGACCGCCAGAATCGCCGCGGCCGCCAGGGCCAGCTTCCAGCCGAATCTGCCTACGACGCCGCTGCGGGCGGCGGGCTTGCCCCACAACTGTGCCAGCACGTTGTGCCGGACTTGCGCGAGCATGGCTTCCTCGAACGGTTCGTCGCGAAGTTCGCCCATCAGTCCGCGCAACTCTTCAGCCAGAGCACGGCAATCCGCGCATTCCGCGAGGTGCGCCTTCACGGGGACGATCCGCCCTTCCGGCAAATCGCCACCGGCATACAGCGCGACTTCGGTTTCGAATTTCGGACAACTCATGATCGCCTCCTCATCAGGCGGCCCGTAAAATCACGGAGTTTCAGGCGCGCCGTCGAGACTTGCGAGCGCACCGTTTTCTCGGAAGAGCCTAGAATGGCGGCTACTTCCCACGTGGACAGCCCCTCCACATCGCGCAACACCAGCGCGGCGCGCTCCTTTCCGCCCAGGCAGTTCAGCCCACGGCGAACGATCTCGCACCGCTGGGCGCGCTCCGCATCATGATACGCATCCGGTTGCGGCGTCACCGGTTCCGGCACCTCGGCCAGGCCCACCGAACGGCCTCGGCGGCGCGCGATGTCCCGGCAAACATTCACGGTTACGCGGTACAGCCAGGCCTCGTACCCGCGCGTCTCGTCGAGCTCGCCGAGATGTTTATAGAGCCGCAGGAAGACTTCCTGGGCGGCGTCCTGCGCGTCCTGAGGATTATTCAACAAGCGCAGCGCGACCCGCAGAACCCGGCGTTCGCATTGCAGCATAACCCGCTCGAACACGGCCAGGTCGCCGGTTTTCTCCCGCCGCCAGGCCGTTATGTGCACCGCAATTCCTTCCGGCTCCATTTCTAATAGGTATTACCGCCGGGAGGGCCGGAACGTTGAGGCTATTTTGCGAAGGAAGTTGCCGGGGGCCTTTGGGTGGAGTCTACCAATCCCCCAACGATTCCAAGTAGGCCGCCGATCCGTCGCGCAGCCAGCCGTCGAGCTGCGCGGGCTCTTTAAGCTGCTGGCCGCGGACGCGCGGGACCGCCACGAAGCGGCAGTCCAGTTCCGGCAGGGCCGTCATATCCCCCCACAGCTTTTCGAATTGGGCGACGGGGAAGATATCTTCCTGGCCCTTGCCCCAGCGTTTTTTCACGTCCTTCAGGGTGATGTAGGACGGCATGCGGGCGGCGAGGGCGCGCACGGCGGCCGCCACCCGATCGTGGCTGCCGGGGTTCATCAGGTCGGCGCGCGTCAGTGAAAATACGGGCAGCAAACGGTCTAAGTCGATCCAGTAAGTCGCTGAATTATAGTAAGAAAGCTGAAACTCGATACGCTCGTCGGGCAGTGCCAGCCCTTCGACCAGCCGCACGCGTCCGTCCACGCGGGCCAGGCCGCCGCCGCGGTCGTCGATCTGGCGCGCAATCACTTCAGTGGTCATGGCCGCGCCGGATTCGATGTGCAGGCCGAGCAGGTCGGGGGCGAGATCGGCGCCCAGCGTATCGATGTTGTGCAGCATGAGATAACGCAGGCGCGGGCGCTCTTCGAGGATGCGGGCAAGCACGCCGTTCAGGAAAAGATTCGGCAACTCGTACCAGTGACCGACCGGATGCAGGCATTGCTCAGGCAGGTTGTCGGTATAGTTCCCCGCCTCGCCGGCCCGTTGTGCCCAGGCGATCAGGCTGGCGTGCAGGCTCTTGCGCATCTTCTGCGCCTGGTCGTCGAGGAGTTGCTGCGGCATTTCTTCCCACGCAAAGCGCAGGTCCCTCACCATGGGAACCAGGCGGAGCCCGATGTTGCGTCCCGGCGAGAGCGGCAAGGGACCGGGGTAGCCGTAATTTCCAGCGGCGGCCAGCCAATCTGCAACGGCGTCGTGCGTGAGATAGCTGGTGGTGATGACATGCGGCGGATGCGTGCCGGCGATGCGAGCGGTACGGCGGCTCTTCGCCAGGTGCGCTTCAATGAAGTTGCGATGGCGGCCAGCCAGCTTCGAGAAAGGATGGAGCGCTTTGACCACGCCCGCGCCTTTGGTCCAGCGGCTGCCCGCGCCGCCCGCCAAAGTGACCACGGCAACGATGCCGTCCGCCAGCGCCTGCATGCCGGATTGGCGATAGCGCGCCGGCAGTCCGGCGGTCGCATCCACGATGTCGCCGGGCGCCACGTCCGCGATGCCGCTGGTGGAGGGAAGGCGATTCTGCGCCAGGCCGATGCGTCCGCTGCGCAGATCGGCCTGGATCTGCTGGTGCTGGACGCGGTCGAAGCCATGCCGGTCGAGCAGCGCGGCGAGGCTCTGGGCCGGACCCGCCGCATCGTTCGCCGCGCGCGGCAGCATGTGATCGAACAGGTTCTGCACCATGCCGGACAGTTCCGGCGCGGTGCGGCATGCGGCTGCGAAACGGTCCAGTTCAGCGCGCCGGGCGGCGGGGAGCAGGCGGGTTTCGGTACGCAGCAGGGCGGGCACGGCCAGGGTGTAGTAGCCGGGCGGCATCAGGGCGTCGGGACCGCTGAGCAGACCGGCCTGGGTGCCGTGCTCGTTGATGGCAAAATCGTAGACCACCGGATCCATCGCGAACGGCACGGCGCGGTCGAGTTGGCGCTTGGTTTCGCCCATGATGGATGCCAGGCGTTCTTCGGCGCGCGCCTTTACCGCGGGATCGAAGATAAATCCCATGCCGCCGCCGGACATGCCGCCGAGCATCCAGAAGCCCCAGAAACCGGCGCCCATTTCTTCGCGCGCGCGGCCGATCAGCGTCTCCGTGTAAAGGTTGGAAGCCCACGGAATGATGGACTGAATGGGCCCTTCAAAGTTGTGTTGGGTGGAAGCGCCAATGGCGGCGACGTCTCCGGCGCGCAGGTGGCCGAGGATTTCATCGAGCGTGCGAATGGCCTGCCGGCGTGCGAGCCATTCCACTTCCGAACGAAGCAGGTACTTTTCGGTCACCATTTCGAGGATCGGTCCGACGTCCTGCGCCATGCCGCCATGTACCAGCACCAGGCTCGCCTGGAGGTTCCGGCGCGTTTCGGCGGAGACTTCGTCCGCGCCGAGGATGCGATGGCGGGGCAACAGGCAACCGCGGCTGATTCCGAATTCCGAATCGCCATCGGTTGCCGGAACACCCTCGATCAGTTTCATGGCCGGCCACAATCCGCCGGAGTCCTGCCAACCGCCGCCGGAGCCTCCCAGCCATTCGCCGAGAATGGCGCGCGCGGCCACCAGCCGGCGATCGGACTCGGCCAGCGGGCCTGTGAGCGCATGGGCTTGCCCGGTAGCCCGCATGCAGGCCGAGATCAACGAAGCCAGCAGATTCGTGGAGACGGCCAGGCGCGAGCCTTTCGGAATATCGTTGACGCGGCTGACGATTTCGATGCCGTGCCCGGGGCGGCCGGTGAGGACCGCCAGAATATCGGCCAGCGGATGCCCCGCGCCTTCCATCCCCGGCGGCACGATTCCGGAGGCGATCACGGCGGCTTTCAGCAGCCCGAGATAGTCTCTTGCGAAATCGAAGACTTCCGCGAGCGTAGCGATTTCGGCGGAAGCCTGCAGATCGACGCTCGCGAGACGCAGTACCGGCTCGTCGATGACACGGAACCAAGCCTCCACGGGCGGCTTGGGCGATCCGGCGCCGCGCACGCTGAGATCGATGGAGACGTTCAGCACCCGCGCGCCTTCGGGGAAATCCATGCCCAGGAAGAAGATGTCGCTCCAGCCGGAGTGCGTAAGATCCATCCTGACCGGGGTCGTTTCGCGCAGGATGGGAAACAGGCCGCCGGTCTGCGCGAGCAGTTCGGGCCGCAATCGCAGCGGATAATCCGCGGGGTGCCCGGTGCGGAACATCCACTGATTGCCACGCACCGTACGCACGCTGCGGCGCACCTGTCCGGCGAGAGTCTGGAAACCCAACCCGCGGTAGGCGGCGGCCAGCGCGCTGGACAGGGCGGCGCTGGGCCCGTTGGCGGATTCCGCCGCCAGGAAGATCTCGATGGCTTCTTCAAAGCGGCGCTTCAGCAAATGATCGTAGCCCGCGAATGGAATGGGGGCCTGCGCGCGGACGCCCGGTTTGAAGGGCAAGTGGAACCGGTGGATAGCGTATAGGAAAAAGAGCGCGCGGACCCGTTCGTAGAGATTGCCGCTAGTCCGGCGAAACCGATCGAGGGCCGCGGATTCGGCGCACAGGTCCGCCATTGCGGCGGTACGGCAGAAGGCGTCCAGCGAGCGGTTGCGGAGCGCCGGATCGGCCGCGGTGACGATGGCGGTGAGTTGGCTCATGGGCCACTATCTCCCGGCCGCCGGCGCCTCGCGCGTGGCGAGCAACTCGACCAATTGAGACAGGACCTCATCGCGGTCGCGCCCGCTCAGCGCCAGCGCCAGCTGCGCGGTGAGCAGCCCGTACCGCACGCCGATATCGTACCGGCGGTTGGCACGCTCGAACGCCAGGTATTGTTCGCGGCGGGCGAGTTCGGCAAGCGCGGCCGAGAGGCTGATCCCGGGCGCCAGGAAATCCATCACTGTGGGCGTGAGGACGTGCATACCGAAGAAGCAAAGATAATGTCCGGCGCGCAGGCCGGGAACTACCAGGCGCTGTTCGGCTTCGGTAGGCGTAGGCTTCTCGATGACGGTGTCGATACGATAAAGATCCTGGCTGCCGGCCACGCGCTGTCCGCCCGCCGCGCCGTAGCGCGGCAAAAGGTTCTCGCGGGTGGCGTGTACGGCTGAGACGGCACAGTCCTGGGCCTCGGCGACTTCGACCAGTTGCTGGGCGCAGCCTTTCCCGGTCCGGCTGATGTAAAGATGATCGCCGACCAGGTGCAGAAACGAGTCCCGGCCGACGAAATCGCGGGCGCACAGAACGGCGTGGCCGTAGCCCAGGGGCTCAGGCTGCGGGACGAAGCGAAGGCGGCCCGCATGATCGCCGGCCACGCGCGCGTAGGGCACTTCATCGCCGGGTGAGACGACGATGGCGATCTCCTCGACGCCGGCGCGCAGGGCTTCTTCGACAATGATGCGGAGTACGGGTTTTTCGATGCCATCGCGGTCGATCAGGGTTTGCAGCGGCAGGCTCCGCTGACTGGGTCCGGCGGCCGTGATCACCGCCTTACGGATTTTCATGAAAATAAAGGTTCCTTAGCTATTATGCGCGATCACCGCGAAAAGGGCCTCCGTCAGCCATTTTTCACGGCTGCTTCAGATACTTGTCGAACCAGCTCAGTTCCTCCCACAATACGTGCTCGACCGATTCGCGCCCGCCATACCCATGCGATTCCAAGGGAAGCATCACCAGCCGCACGGTTCCCCCGTTTCCACGAATCGCCTGGTACATCCGCTCGGATTGGATGGGAAATGTGCCGGTATTGTTGTCCGCCTCGCCGTGTATCAGCAGGATGGGGGTCTTGATCCTGTCGGCCAACATAAACGGCGACATGGTCAGATAGATCTCCTGTGCTTCCCACAGCGTACGGCGTTCGGTTTGGAACCCAAACGGCGTGAGGGTGCGATTGTATGCCCCGCTCTCCGCCACTCCCGCGTGGAACAGATCGGAATGCGCCAGCAGGTTGGCGGTCATGAAAGCGCCGTAGCTGTGGCCTCCCACGCCCACGCGCTGGCGGTCGGTGACGCCGATTTCGACCGCCTTATCGATGGCCGCCTTAGCATCCATAACAATTTGCTGCACGTAGGTATTGTTCACGGTTTCCGGATCGCCGATTACCGGCATCGCGGCGTTATCCAGCACGGCGTATCCGTGCAGCAGGAACAGTAAGTGCAACTCCGCGCCTGTGAACTGCGTGAACCGGTCTGTCGATCCGCTGACTTGTCCCGCCGTGCCCGCGTCGTTGTATTCGAGCGGATACGCCCAAAGCAGCGTAGGCAGCCGCGTCCCTTCTTTGTAATTTGGGGGCAGGTACAGCGTAAACGATAGAGGCACGCCGTCCTCGCGCCGATAGTTGACGATCTGCTTGCGGATGCCGCGCACCTGCGGCGTGGGATCCGCGATTCTTGTCAGAGGTGTCAACGATTCCCCGGCGCGGACATAATAGTTCGGAAACTCGGCCGGGCCTTCGCGCCTCGTCAGCAGGCGCGCGCCATGGTCGTCCAACACCGCGACTACCGTTTCATAACTGCCGGTTGCGGACTGAAACAGGCGTTCGGATTTCTGGGTTGCGAGGTTGTATCGATCGAGAAAGGGATGATCGCCCGACGGGCCGGCGCCTTCCGCCGCCAGGTAAATGTCGTCGCCACGTTGCAGGATGGCCTCCTGGCCGTTGGCCAACCGCTCTATAAGGGGGCGGCCGGGATCGTGATACCGGTCCTGCACATTGCGGCTGAAGAGTACGCGGCCCTCCGCATTCCCACCGCTCCAGCCAATCTCCATAGTGCGTGCCCAGCGCTTATCGCGGTCGTAGTCGGTGACCAGAGCCTTGCCGCCTGCCAGGGGTTCCAGACTGGTGAAACGCTCGGCCGTCTCGAAGACCTCGCGAGGCTCTCCACGGAACGGGGCCGCCAATGTTACGATTCGGTCGCGATGCGGCGCCTTTTCCTTGGGATTGCCGCCGTCCATGGCTTCCACCCAAGCCAGCGAGGCGGGTTCGTCGGGACGCCACCGATATGCGCGCGGCCCGGTGCGTACGCCTTGTACCGGGATGCGATCGGCCAGCGGAAGGTCGGCAAGTTGGTAGAGTTGCGCCCCGGCCCTGTCCCACACTTCCACGGTCTGCGGAAAACGGAATACGGGATATAGGTACGAGTAGGGCCTGTGCACCCGCGCAACCAGCAGATTCCGCCCATCGGGCGAAGGCTCCGCCGTTTCGAAAATGCCGGGTTTACCCGCCGGCTCGATCTTCGCGGTGGCCGTATCCAGATAGACGAGTTGCGCCGTGGCGTAGTAGTCGAACAGATCTTCGTCGCGGGGCGTGCTGAGCATGTCTTCATACGTCGCCACGGGACCCGCGCGGCCGGAGCTCTCCTGCACGTGTGGGCCGGTGGGCGCGGAGGGCTCCGCGGGCGGCGCGCCGCGATCCCTTGGGATGGTTCGCAGGAGCACCGTCCGGCTATCCGCCAGCCATACCACCGGCGCACCCATTACAGCATTCAGCCGGATGCCCGCCGCCCGCCGTATCCGCCCGCTGACGGTGGAACCGATCCACAACTCGATGACATTCGGGGTGGTGTTCGTGAAGGCGAACTGCTTGCCATCGGGGCTCCAGATTGGCGCGCCCAGCCGGGCATCCGCGGGCGCGGCAACCGGCATGCCGGAAGCGTCCGCCAGCCGCTTGATCGTGAATGCCGTGCTGTAAAGCGGCAGGTGCGGACCGTTGCTCTTGATGTCAATTCGCAGTCCCGCCAGCCGCAGCATGGGCTGTGCCACCTCCGCGATCGGCGGGTAGCGTACCGGCTGCATCAGGATCGCGTAATCCCGCGAAGGGTTTACGGAGATCAGCGGCGGAGGCGGCGCATTCAAAACATCCAGAATTTCGCGCGGCGGTCTTTGGTAGGTCAGTTCAGCCGGCACGGCCAGAACGGCGGCCAGCAGGAAGATGGCGGAAATGCGGATCGGCATATCCGTCATTCTACGACGGACTGTCCGGCACTTACGCCAAAACAAAAGAGGAGGACCCGAAAGTCCTCCCCGGCTGTTTGGATACTTAACACCCCACTGCGACGAGCACCGCCGCTGTTCGGCCCTATCGATTGGCGCGGCTCAACCGCCGCCTCCAGCCCGCCAAGCCGAGCAGTCCGAGGCCCAGCAATCCCATGGATGCGGGCTCAGGTGTGCCGCTGGTCGGCTGGAACGCCTGTACCGTGTCTGTGCCGCCATCGATGATGGAAGCATTGCCCAAGGTGAAATTCGTGGCGTCCGTGCTGATGATGAGTACGGTCGAGCTCTGCCCAGGACCGATTTCCGGACCAGGCTGGGTCGGCGGATAGAAGCTAAAGCCGATTACGGTTCCGTCGACGTTACTGTCCGCGGTGACCGGCGGCATATCGCCGTCGATAAAGGTCGTTCCCGTCAGTATGCCGCCGTCCGTGCGAAACCCGGCGTCCGTAGCGAAATTCGCAAAGTCGGTCGCGGTAAGCCGTGCCAAAGCGGTCGCGGAACTGGGGTCATTGGTGATCTGGAAATAGAAATCCAGCGTTCCACCATCATTATAAACGGCGGATTCAATGGTTCCGCTGTTCGTGCCGGCGGTCGTCGAGTAAGTAAACACGGCCGACATATCGGCCAGGAGCGTCCCCGGCGCCATTCCGGTACAATCAACCGGGAAAGCGGTGTTCCCCGGGGTGGGCCCGCCTGCTGAGGCGGCACAGCCATCCACCACTCCCGCCATTGCCGCGGGTACCCCCAGGAGCCCAAATCCAAGCAGCAGTGCAATTGCGAACATCAAAGGTTTTTGGTGCAAAGTCTTAGTGAGCGTCTTCATTTTTCCTCCGAACAAGGTGCCGGCATCCGGTCGCCTGTTAGAAGTGTGCACTGAACCAGTACCCAGTTGCAATTAGGAACGAAGGGGGAACCTGATAAAACATACGAAATAGGCTAAGCTTTAGTACTGAATAGGACGTATTCGCGGCCATCCGGGCTTGGGGCGCTGTCCGACGGGTGCTTTGGGCAGTCCGGAGTACGGCAATGTACTCTTTACACGACGAATTGCCGCAAGGAAATAAACTACCACGTAAGAAGCGCCTTGCGCTCCGCTTTTGTCGTGGTAAGTTGTTGGATTTACACGGCCGACGCCATTGGTCCGAATCGTGCAGGGCGTCACGCCTCAACAAATCGGAAAAATGTGCTTGACCTTACCCTCGTTAGTAGTTTATTTTTAACCATTAGCAGTCTGGCCCTTAGCCGAGGTTAGGTTTAAGCTGTTGATCGGTGTTCTGCAGTAAATGAGTTTTCACGCTCCACTTGAACGCTGCCGCCCATAGCGCGCCATTTCCAGGATCGACGGGAAGACGGCCCGCCCCGATCCAAATCGGACCCTAAGCACGACCCACCGGTCGACTGTACTCTATTGGTTTGGCCGAAGAGACTGGTGTGGTCGAAGAGCGGCCAGGCGAGGCCGTTTGCGGACGCCGAACCGGATGCTGCCGGATCGAGTAATGCGATTTAAGCAGATAAAAGGACCATAAATGGAGATTATAATGCGCGCGACTTACCAAATACGTTCGTTGTTTTTTAGGCTTGGCGTAGGATTCGCGGCCTGCCTGGCGGCCGCTTTTGCCCAGCCCTATGGATACGTATCCAATACGATGGGGAACAACGTGTCCGTGGTTAACCGGGCTACCAACACGGTTTCCGCGACGATCTCGATCAGCGGCGCGGGGTTAACCGGACTGGCTGTTACGCCAAACGGTTCTTATGTCTATGTTGCCGAGCAAGGCAAGAACAGCGTCGCGGTAATCAGCACTGCCTCGAATACCGTGATTGCAACGATTCCCGTAGGCAGCAGCCCGGTTCAGGTGGCTATCACTCCGAACGGAACGCACGCCTATGTGGCCAATCAACAATCGAATAACGTTTCGGTTATCAGCACGGCAACCAATACCGTAGTGGCGACGGTGGCAGTGGGCAGCAAGCCGGTCGGAATTGCGGCCACGCTGGATGGCAGCAAGGTATTGGTCACGAATCTGCTTTCCTCGACTATTTCAGTAATTTCCACGGCTACCAACGCCGTGTCTGCGACTTGGACGGCCCTCTCAGGGCCTAACGGCATGGCGATCAGCCCGGATGGTCAACACGTATGGGTGGCGAATCAATATGCCAATTCGGTGACGGAGTACAGCCTGTCCTCCGGGAGCATCGTGGAAACCATTACCGGGTTTACCTCTCCGAATTCGGCCGCCATAACCCCCAATGGCAGCCAGTTGTATGTCACCAATGCCAATATTTCTTCGCTCTATGCGGTGAACACTTCCACGCTGCAAATTACGACAAAGATAGCCGTGGGTTCGTTGCCGACCGCGGTCGCCGTGTCATCCGACGGCACTACGGCCTATGTCACCAACGCCTACGGATACTCTCTTTCCGAGATCAATACCTCCACGAATACCGTCAAGGAAACCATAGCCAAAGTGGGGATTTACCCCGACTCCGTAGCTCTGTATCACTGAGGAAGTCCGGACCGCGGTTCAGGCGGGCCAATTCGGAAACGGGTTGGCCCGGGCCAGGCGGGTTTCGGAGACCAGGTCCGGAACGGCCGCGCGGCGCTGTAATAGCTTTTCGAGCAGCAGTTCGAATTCGTCCTCTTCGCCTTCCAGCCACTCTGGTGGAACCTTCCGGAAGGCTTGATCCACTATTTTTTCCGGAAAGTGCACAACCTGATCCAGCCAGGGCTGGAAGTCGTCTAAAGAGCGCACCTGCTCGTAGACTAACTTTCTGGGATACAGGCCCTGCAGTGGCGAACCGGTGAAATCCCAATTAGGGCCGTTGAAGACGAAGCCGTGATCGATCATGACCGCGACAAAAGTCTTCTTGACCTCCGCGTGCCAATCCTCGATGCGCGCGCGGAAGAAGACCGACTGGCGGCCGTCGGAGTTGGCCATCCACTTGTCGAAGACCAGTACCGCCAGAAAATCGGTGAGGTTGCCGACGCCGGCCAACAAGGCGTCCGGCACGAAGTCGTATACCGCCATCACGTCCGGATTACCGGGGTGCCGCGAACCGAAATGCCAGCCCGGCGGCACGGGAATATGCTGGGCGCCCAGATGGATGAAGACTTCCGGGTTGGCGGCCAGAAATTCGGGCGTGAGAAGAATGAACTCAGCGGGCGCGGCGGAGATCTGCAGGTACTTCAGGAAGACAGCGGAGACGAGTTCGTTGACCAGGATGCGGCGGTGTTGGGGGTTGTTCCGGAACTTGACGATGTAGAAGTTGCCATCGTCCGCTTCGAGCAGGTGGGACTGAGCCCCGCCGCGCATTTGGCGAATGTAGCGGCAGGCGGTGAGCGGCATGAAAATGCTGTACTCTAGAGTTGTATCATACCCCGGAGGAGAACCAGCATGCCCGAAGAAACCCAGGAACCCGTGGCGCCCCCGACGCCGCCAGCCAGAACCAAGGACGAGATCGCCCTGGAATTGACGAAGTTCATTGCAGCCGCGACAGGCTACGGGAAGGGCGGCGCCACCGGCGCCGGATTCTCCGGCAAACCGGCGACCCGATCTGCCGAAGAATATGCCGACGCGCTACTGGAGCTTTTCGAGCGCTGCCGAACCGTCGTGAACCGGTAAGAAAACAGCTACTTCTTTCCGCCCTTTTTCTTGGCAGGCGCCTTCTTCGCGGCCTTTTTGGCGGGCGCTTTTTTGGCCGGTGACTTCTTAGCCGGTGCCTTCTTGGCTGCTGTCTTCGCCGGGGCTTTCTTAGCCGCTACCTTTTTCGCCGGCGCCTTCTTGGCGGGCGCTTTCTTGGCCGCAGCTTTTTTGGCTGGGGCTTTCTTGGCTGGCGCGGCTTTCGCCGCGGGTTTAGCCGGCGCTTTCACCGCGGCCTTTTTGGCGGCGGGTTTGGCAGGCTTCCTGGCAGCCGCCTGGGTGGCCTTCTTAGCCGGTTTTTTGGGCGCTTCGGCCGCAGGGGCTTCCGGCGGCGGTCCGGCGGGCGCTGGCGCGGGCGGCGCCACCTCTACGGCAACCACCACGATTTCTTCCTCCTCGTCCTCCTCGTCCTCGTCCTCGAAGTCATCGAGCTTCGAGGTCAGGTCCGGATGTTCTTCGTCGTCGTAGTCTTGAAAGTCTTCCATGTCTTCTTCGTCGTTGGCAGCGAGCTTGTGACTATCAAACATAATGAACGCCTCCTGTTGTCGGGGCACAATCACCCATAGAATAACCTTTTTTTGCGCAGAGGCAATAGCAAAACGATAAAAAGTAAAATATTTTCGCGCGGCGCGGACGAGTAGACACGTTGGCTGGCGAAGTCGAAGGGCGTGCCGCGCGGCGGCCGGGGCGGATGAAGGCAATCGATTCTCTCCCGCCAGCGACTGCGCATGCCCACTGCAATCCATTGCAAAGAAAGGAACAATCGCCAATCTGGCTTCGGTTCGTAAAAAGCCCGGTTACGCGTCAGGCTTCAGCGCATCCATCGCCACTTGACGAAGCTGCTCCTTGAGTTTGCGGATCTCGTCCGTATGTACGCTGAGGCGGGCGAACAACTCCTTTTGGCTGGCGATGCCCGCGCCGATCAGAAAGGCGGCGCATTCCGAGCGGCTGCCGAACAGATCGGCCTCCACCAACTGATCCAGGCGGGCCAGCGCTTCGTCGTTTACGCGGACCATGACGACGTTGCCGCGGCCATCCCCTTTGTTGACGTACTGGCCAAGCAGTTCTTTTAGCGTTTTCCCGTCCTTGCCTTCGGCGATGATCCCGACCTTTCCGCGAAGCCGGCCGGATCCAAACTCAAACGTCTTCTTCATACGAACGCACTCCTTATCAAAATCAAAGCGCTTCGGATTTCGCCGCCACCAGCGGCTTCCTCAGGCGTAGTGTACCGGCTATGGCAATCAGCAGCAGCAGCGCCGCGCTGCCATAGAAAACCGCCGCGATGCCCAGCCGCGATGCCAGATCGCCGGCAAACAGCAGGGCCACACCCTGGGAAATCGAAATCAGGGACATGGAACTGCTGCTGACGCGCCCGCGCATTTCGGCGGGCACCTGGCCTTGCATCAGAGTCATGGCGGCGATGGTCAGAAGCGACGCGCCCACGCCGATGCCTACACACCCCGCGAGGGCCAGCACGCGGTTGGGAAAGAAAGCGATGCCGGCGATGGAAACGCCACACAGCAGGATGCCCGCGGTTATCAGGTGCGCCTTCTGGTGGACGCGGCGGGCCAGAGGGGTGACCAAAACCCCGCCGCCCAGCATGCCTGCGCCGATGGCCGATCCGAGGGCGCCGAAAAGAACCGAATTGGCGTGCAGCACGTCGCGCACATACACCGCGATCAGGGAGCCGAAGGCACTGATAGCGAATGTGCCGGCGGCGATTGACAGGATCACGAAGCCGATCACCGAATGGCCGGCAATAAAGCGCACGCCGGACAGCAGGTCGCGCAAAATCGGCTTCACTTCCCGGTTGGCGTGGGCCGGCCGCGGCGGTATGGCGATGGTGGCGATCATGAGGCCGGAAAAGACAAAGCTGGCGCTATCGATCCAGTAGCAGGAATCCGGACCAGCCCACCCGGCCAGCGCGCCCGCCAGAACCGGGCTGCCCATCTGCAGGATCTGTACGGTCTGTTGGATGACGGCGTTGGCGCTCATGAGGCCGTGCAGGGGCACGATCTGGGGGAGGGTGACGGAACGCGCCGGACTGAAGAAACTGGAGAAAGTGCTGAGGGCCAGGAACACGGTGTAGATGTGCCAGGGAGCGCGGGCGAAGACCAGCCCGACCACCAGGACTGCACGGGCCAAGTCGCTCGCAACCATGGTGCGGCGGGGATGCCAGCGATCGACGAATACGCCGGCCACCGGCCCGACGAAGGCCAGCGGCAGCAGGAAGAATACGGTCACCAGGGTGATGGCGCGCGCCGAGGCGTGCATGCGAAAGGTCATCTCGCTGAAGATGGCGTAGAGCGCCAGAAAATCGCCGAAGATGCTGACCAGGGTCGCCAGCCACAGCTTGCGGAAAGCCGGGATGGCGAGCGCCTGGCGCATGCTGAGTTGGGGTGCGGCAGAGGGGGCCATACGCGTATTCTAATTACACGTAATTCGTAAGTCAAGGATTCATTTCTGAGAACCTGCGTATCCGATGCCGTGGTAATGGCGCCGCCAGTCAACTGTTCGGGACTGGCATATCCGGGGGTCATCATGGCGGCGGAAGTGGCCTCCGGGTC
>JBEKIM010000058.1:0-22257 GCA_050011755.1 Bryobacteraceae bacterium
CTGTGGGTTGTAAGTGGTTGACGGATATGGGGTAAGGGGAGGAGTAAGATGTTTCTCAGGTTTGTGAACTGTTGGGCAGCGGGACTTAAAAGTCCCGCCGGCACGCTGAAGCGCGCGCCACGCGCACCGGCGGCGCACGGTATGATCGTAGACAGGATGCGCGCATACTTCGCAATTGCAATCCTCCTGGCGGCGGCGATTCTCTGCTCGCAGCCCGCCCCCCGCGAGCAGGTGGGCCCGCTGCCCGGCGGCGGATTCCTTCTCAATAGCGGGTGGCGGCTCGAACCAGCCGGAAAGCAAATTCCCCTGGACACTTTACCCATGTCCTCCGCCCTCTCGCCCGATGGCCGCTACCTTCTGGTGCTGAACGGCGGATACAACCCGCCCAGCATCGTGGTCCTCGAATCCGTCACCGGCCGCGAGATCAGCCGCGTGCACGTGCCGGATGCCTGGCTGGGCCTGGCTTTTTCGAAAAAGGGCGACCGCGTGTACGTGGGCGGAGGCTCGCGCGCCGCGGTTTTCGAGTTTTCTTTCGCGGATGGCGCGCTGGAGCCCACCCGTACCTTCGCCGTCGTGGCGCCCGACAAGCGCACCCCTGTGGACTTCATCGGAGATGTGGCCGTCACTCCCGACGATCACCTGATCTACGCGGCGGATCTCTATCACGATTCGGTAGTCGTGATCAATCCGCAATCCGGCATGCTGATCGATCGCGTAAAGACGGGCCGCCGCCCCTACCGCATCCTGTTTCATCCCGATGGCAAATCCTTCTTCGTCACGAGTTGGACGGACGGCTCCGTGGGCCACTACGACACCGCTTCCGGCAACCAGCTAACCGCCGTGCGCCTCGGACCGCACCCCACCGACATGCTCTGGGCCGCCGGCAAGAGCGATTCCGCCGAAGGTGAAACGGCATATGTCGCGCGCCTGTTTATCACCGCCTCGAATACCAACAGCGTCTACACGCTGGGAGTTTCCGAAGGCAAAGAACTGCGGCTGATCGAGACGATCAATACCGCCATGACGCCGCGCCAGCCGGCCGGCATGACTCCGAGCGGTCTGGCTATCGGCCGCGAGGGCAAGCACCTCTACGTGGTCTGCTCCGACGCCAATGTGGTGGCGGTCGTGGATATCTCCCAGGAGCGCAGCCGTGTGGAGGGATTCATTCCCACGGGTTGGTATCCGACGGCCGCGCGCGTTCTGCAAGATGGCACCCTGGTGGTGTTGAACGGCCGTGGCGGCGGCTCGCATCCCAATCCGCATGGCCCGAATCCCGCACGCCGGCCGGAGGCGAGTCACAAAGGCGATGGCGGCATCGTGCAGTACGTGGGCCGCATCCAGACCGGTAGCGCTTCCTTCATCGATCGCATCACGAGCGATCAGCTCGAAGGTTATACCAAGACCGCGATGGCCAACTCCCCCTACCGCGACGCCGAACTGGAAACACCCAACCCGTTCCCGCCCATCGAGCATGTCATCTACATCGTCAAGGAGAACCGTTCATACGATCAGGTGCTGGGCGACATGAAGGAAGGCAACGGCGATCCTTCGTTGGTGTTATTCGGCGAAAACGTTACGCCCAACGAACATAAGATCGCGCGGCAGTTCGTGCTGCTCGATAACTTCTACGTAAATGGCGACGTAAGCGCGGACGGCCATTCCTGGTCGACCGCGGCCATCGGTAACGACTACATAGAGAAGATGTGGCCCAACAGCTACGCCAACCGCCGCAACACTTACGACTATGAGGAGCAGGAAGCCACTTCGGTGCCCCCAGCCGGATACTTGTGGACCAGCGCCTCAGGCGCCGGAATCTCGATGCGCAATTATGGCTACATGGCGCAGAACCGCGCCACTGCCGCGCCCGACGGCATCCAGATCGAACTGGTCCGCGACCCGGTTCTGAGACACTTCACCAATCTCCGTTATCGCGATTTCGACCTCGACTACCCGGATGTGGAGCGGGTGAAGGTGTTTTTGTCCGATCTGAATGATTTTGAGAAATCCGGCGCCATGCCGCGACTGATATTCATGCGGCTCGGCAACGATCATACCAACGGCACGTCCGCGGGTAAGTTGGCCCCCCTCGCCATGAACGCCGATAACGACTATGCGCTGGGGATGCTGGTGGAGGCCGTATCGAAGAGCCGGTTCTGGCCGAGCACGGCCATCTTTGTGTTGGAGGACGACGCGCAGAACGGTCCCGATCATGTCGATTCGCACCGCTCACCGGCGTTTCTGATTTCGCCCTATGTCAAACACAAAGTAGTGGATAGCACGATGTACAATACCGCCTCGATGCTGCGGACCATGGAACTGATCCTGGGGCTCAGGCCCATGACCCAGTTTGACGCCGCCGCGCGCCCCATGTCCGCCGCGTTTCAGCCGGGGGCCGATCCCACCCCCTATGAGGCCGAAAAGCCGCGCGTGCCGCTCGACGAACGCAATCCCAAGCATACGGCGACCGCGGAACGCTCCTCCCGCTTGGATTTCAGAGGGGAAGATCGCGCCGACGCCGACGAGTTGAACGACATACTCTGGCTGGCGATCAAGGGCGTACATGCGCCGCCGCCCGCCAGTAGCTTCTTCTCGCGCTGATGCCTGTTACGATCTATAACGAAACGAACGATCGAGAAACGAACTGTGGGGCGGGTCAGCAGGTCTCCGCGCCCCACGATTAACCAATGCCCCACATCTACCTCTGCTTCCTCTGGCACATGCACCAGCCGTTCTACAAGGACCTGGCGTCGGGCGAGTACAAACTGCCCTGGACGCGCCTGCACGCCCTCAAGGACTACTACGGCATGGTCGAAATTCTGCGCGAATTCCCTAATGTGCGCCAAACTTTCAACCTGGTGCCTTCCATGATGGTGCAGGTGGAGGAGTATGCGCGCGGCGAAGCCCGCGATCCTTACCTGGTGGCGGCTCTCAAGCCCGCCGAAGCCCTCACCGAGGCGGACCAGACGTTCCTGCTGCAGCAGTTCCTGCAAGTCCATCCGCCGTCCATGACCCGGGCACTTCCGCGCTACGCCGGCCTCTACGAAGCGCGCCACGCGCAAAGCAGTATCGAGATGGCACGCCGCCGCTTCTCCACGCAGGATTTTCGCGATTTGCAGGTGATCTCCCAACTGATCTGGTTCGATGAAGAGTTCCGGAGCTCCGACCCGGAAGTTCGCGACCTGTTCGCGAAAGGCACGGACTACACGCTGGAAGACCAGCGTCTGGTAGGGCGCAAAGAACTGGAGATATTGGGCAAAGTGATCCCGGTCTATCGTGAGATGGCCGCCGCCGGCCAGATTGAAGTCTCCACCACGCCTTACTATCACCCGATCCTGCCGTTGCTGTGCGATTCGAATATCGCCGCGGCGGCGCATCCGGGCGTTCCGCTGCCGCCGCCATTCCGCTATCCCGAAGACGCCCACACCCAACTGGAAATGGCGCGCCGCTATGTGGAGCACGAGTTCGGCGTGGCGCCGGTGGGCCTATGGCCTTCGGAGGGTTCCGTTTCCGACGAGACTTTCGGTATCGCCGCGGCGGTGGGATTCCGCTGGGCCGCCAGCGATAGCGGAGTGCTCGGCCGGACGCTGGGCCGCGCGATCGGCGTGGATGCGATTTACCGGCCGTACCGATGGGAGCAGAACCGTACCCAGATCGGCGTGGTTTTCCGCGATCACTTTCTGAGCGATCTGATCGGCTTCGTCTATTCGGGAATGGACTCGGCGCATGCCGCGCGCGACTTCCTGCATCGCATCCGCGAAAACTGCCGCGGCATCGTGGCCGGCGGCCGGGATGCCCTGGTTCCCATCATCCTGGACGGCGAAAACGCCTGGGAATACTATGATCGCAACGGCCGGCCGTTCCTCCGTTATTTATATCAGCTCATTTCCGAAGACCCGCAGATGTCCGCCGTGACCGTCAGCGATGCGTTGAGCAAAATGGAGCCCGATCCGCTGTCGCACGTTTTTCCGGGCTCGTGGATCAACGCCAACTTCGATGTGTGGATCGGCGCGGAGGAGGATAACCAGGCCTGGAGCCAATTGCTGCGCGCACGGGAAACGTACCAGGCCGCCGTCAAGGTGCCGGAGGACCGGCGCCGTCTGGCCTATGAAGAACTACTGATCGCGGAAGGCAGCGATTGGTGCTGGTGGTACGGGCCTGAACACGATTCCGGCAATCGGGTGGAATTCGACCAGCTTTACCGCAGCCATCTGGCCAATGTCTATCGTTTCTTGAACCTCAGCCCGCCTGAGGAGTTGTCGCGTCCCATTCTGCGCGTGGCCGTTAGCGCCTTGCACGTGCCGCCCAGCGGACCGATTCAGCCGGTGATCGACGGCGAAGTCACTTCTTATTTTGAATGGTTGGGCGCGGGCCTGTATCGGGTGGACGAGCGTTCCGGATCCATGCACGGAAAAAAGTTTCTGGTGCGCGAGGTTTATTATGGCAGCGACGGCCGGAACCTTTACTTGCGCGTGGATTTTCATCGCGGCTCCGAGCAGACCATTTCGGAGATGGAGGCGCGGCTGAATATCACGGCGGGCAATCCGGCACAATCGAGCCAGGTGACCGTGCGTTTCGACTATGGCCGCGCCAACGTGACGGAACTGAAGTTGGCCGACGCCTCCGAACCCGCCGCGCAGGCCGTCGAGTTCGCTTTCAAGAACGTGCTGGAGGCGCGCCTTTCGCTAGCCGCGCTGGGCGCGCGCGACGCCGGCACATTGCGTTTCCAGTTCTCACTCTGGCAGGGTGGTCTGCCGATGGACGCGGTGCCGCAGCAGGACTGGATCGAGATGCCGGGCAGCGATCAGGCGGATTGGGCGGTTTAGGCCGCGCTCCGCCCGACTCATCCCTTTTACGATTGCCGAGCCATTGCACGGCGTCGTGGCCTTCTCCGAAGTAAGTGAGGTTACCGCCCTCATATTGAACCACCACTGGGGTGTGCAGGAACCTGCGCATACCTGGAAACAGGCTGAGCATCTCCTGAAAGCTAAGTTCGTCTATATCAAAGACAGTCAGGCGCGCCGGACTGGAACGTACTTTTAGGACCAAATCTTCGAGCGCGGCCAGGTCTGAGTCGCTCCATGCGGCGACTCCGATGACGAGGTCACGGTTTGCCGGCAAGAAGACGCCACCCCTTGGCAGGTAACGGAAACCCGCTTTTAGGACTGCCGCCGGCAGGCTCTTGCGGTGGACCGATGTTTTTGCGCTCAGGCGTGAGGCTTCGTCGGATGCCTCATCGATTGCCCGCGCGACATCGTCCGTGAAATCAAAGAAGCTCAAGGCAACCAGAGCGGCAACGCGCTACTACGCCGGTCTGACTGATCCCGGCGGAGTTTTTGAGGATAGCTGAGCATACCACGCCATGCTGGACGGCTCGGCGGCCCCGAACGCCCGCGCCTTTCCCGGGCCGACGAGTCCCGACAGTACCAAACTTCCGTATACTGGCCGGCTAAGCTGCACGGTGGTATATTCGCATCGTAATAATAAGATGCGAAACTACTTAAATCTCGCCGCGCTATGCTACGCGCTGACGATCCTGCCGATCGTTACGGTCCTCACGCCGTCCCTGCAAGCCTCCATCACACAGGTCAAGCTGAGCGCGTCGCCCGCTTCTCCCCAATGCCTGGGGAAAACGATTCAGTTGACCGCGTCCGCGTCGGATACCGACCCTGGACCGGTAACCTATAAGTGGGAGATCCAGGCGCCCGGCTCGTCCGGTTTCAGCCTGGTGCGCGACTTCGACCTGGCCAAGACGCTTTCATGGGTCCCTAACTATGTGGAAGGTTCATATCAGTTGCGCCTCACGGCAAGAGATTACCTCGCCGGCACGAGCGCCCAACAGGTGCTCGCGTTTCAGGTGAAGGCGCTGGTTACCGGGAGCGAGCCAGTCGCCGTGCCGGCCGCCAACCCTCTGGTTGCTTTGTTCAGCGCGCCAACGTGTCCGGCCGGCAGTTCCATGTCGGTTAGCTTTCAAGCGCTGGGATCGGGCGCCGCCGGCATTACGGATTGGAGAGCTTGCCACACCGGCAGCATGAATTTCTATATCGCCGGCATGGCGGCGCAGCAGACGTATGTCATGACTTACCAGGTCAATACGGGGGGTACCATAACATCCGGCCCGCCCGTCTCTTTTGCTACCAGCGCGATCCCCGTGACGCTGTCATTTCCGGCCATGAGCGTATCTCTGCCGCCCGGCCAGCCGGCCGACACTGCCGATCCCGTGGTGCTGACCGGTTATGCCAACGCGCCCGACTTCCCGACGGCGACCGATCTGGGCGCGAATATCATCTGGTACTATCCGCAGACGATCCAGTTGACGCGGCCGGTCCCCGGTGGCACCATGTTGGCGCTGCTGGACGGGCAGGGGACGGGCACGGGCGTTTGGGGACCAAATATCACGCGCCAGCAACTGCTCCGGGAATTCGATCTGGCCGGTAATATCGTACGCGAAACGAATTGCGATCGCGTCTATGAACAACTCACCGCGCTGGGCCTGACCGATCCGCTGGGCCGTTTCAACCATGACGCCATCCGCCTGTCGAACGGGCAAACCATGGTTCTGGGCGACGCGCAGAGGATTTTTCCGGCGGGCACGCAGAATTCCACCGCGCCGCTGGATATCGTGGGTGCAGTGATCGTCGTGCTGGACCCAAATTTCCAGGTACTCGGCTACTGGAACGCGTTCGATCACTTATGCACTACAACGGGCCCTGGCTGCCTCGATATCAACCGTCCGGGGAACGTAGTGTGCCGGACCAACACGAAGGGAGAAACCAACGGCGGATGCCCGCCCGCCTTGCTGTCGTCCCCCGCCAACGACTGGCTGCACGCCAATAGTCTGGAATCCCTGAGCACCGATGGAGATCTGCTGGTGTCCCTACGGAACCAGAACTGGGTGGTTAAAATCGATTACAACAATGCCACCGGGACGGGGGATATTCTTTGGCGGCTGGGTAATCAAGGAGACTTTGCGCTGAAGGGCGCGGCCGGGGTGGCCTACCCCTGGTTCTCAGGCCAGCATGATGCCGGTTTCGTCAACGGCGGAGAGCAGACTTTGGCTTTGTTCGACGATGCGACCGCGCAGCACGCCAAACAGGGGACCGACAGCCGCGGCCAGGTTTGGGAAATCGACCAGACCGGCATGGTAGCCTCGCTCGCGCTGAATGCCGATGTGGGTTCGTATTCTCCGTCCCTGGGAAGCGCGCAACTCCTGCAGAACGGGGACTAGATGTTTCTGTCGGGAAACATCAACCTGGGCGCCGCGGTGGGGGTGCAGAATACTGAACTCACGCCTGGCGGCCTGGCGGTATACCAGTTTCAGAGCGCGGGCCCGGCACCCAGCTATCGCGGCTGGCGCTTGCCGGATTTATATCATGCTACGCTCGACGGCTCGTCCGGGCCGGAGTAGCCTGGGGGACGGTTTGGTCCTCCGGCTACGGCTGGTCAATTCTTCCCGAAAGTGCGGACCAGGAAGTCGACAATTTCCGGACGGTTGCCGGGTGTCACCGCGGCGCCCCAGCGCGTCATCTTGTCCACTTCGCGCTCCCATTGCCCGCGGGTGAGATGCTGGCCGGCGATCATGTCCTGGCCATGGCAATCGACGCAGGTCTGTTTCACCTGGTCGGGGAACGGCGGAATTTCGGCAACCGCCGGCGGCGGCGCGGACGGACCGTCTCCGACATCCACGCGTACCGCCGGGACCACGTTCCACAGATACCCGGACGGATTCCAGTCTTCCAGAAAGGGCTGCGTCTCGCCCTTCTCATCGGTCGCTTTGGCCATCAGGACGTAGGAGCCTTCGCCCGGCGGCGTCCACGAGGCTTCCCAGAGCCGCCAGGCGTAGCGGGCGCGATCCGCGCCCAGTTTAGCGGGACGCCACGTGCGGCCGCTATCGATGGAGACGTCCACCCGCGCGACAGGCGACTCGCCGGACCACGACGCGCCGCGAATGGTAACCGGACCAGCCGGCAGGCGCGCGCCCGCCACGGGACTGGCGATCACGGATTTCGGCTTGATGGCGGTGACGGGCGTCATGACCGCCGGGTCGAGAGAAGTACCAGGAGCCACCGTATGAATGGGGCGGCGATAGGCCGTCTTCATGAAGAAGCCGTCGTATTCCTTGTCGAGCAGCGTGATGTTGGTGATCCACTTCACCCAGGAGTCGCCGGCCCAGCCCGCCGGCACCAGGCGCAAAGGAAACCCATGCGAGGTGGGCAGAGGCGCGCCGTTCATCTGAAAGGCCAGCAGCGTGTCGGGATGCAGGCACTTTTCGATGGGCACGGTGCGCACGAAGTCCGGAACCTTGCCCATGGGCACGTCGGCGCCGTTGAAAAGGACTTGAGTTACGCCCGGCTTCATGCCCGCGCGCTTCAAGACGTCGGCCAGACGCACTCCGGTCCAGCGGGCATTGCCGACCGCGCCATACTTCCACTGCATTCCGGTGACACCCGGCTCGTAGAAACTGCGCCCGTTGCCGGCGCATTCGAGCACTGCCACCTGCGCCACCCGCGGAAGCTTTTCGATCTGCGTCATATCGAGCGTGAGTTCGCGCTCGACCAGGCCGTCCACGCGCAAGCGCCAGTCCGTCAATTCCACAATTGGCTTGTAGATGTGCGTGCGTACGTAGAAGTTGTCAGCGGGCGTCAGCCAGGTATCGAAGCCGGAAAGGGGCATCTCAAAATCTTCGGGGTTGGCGGAGCGGATCAGCAGACCTTTGCCGGGTTGCTGATCGCCACGGAGTACGAACCCCGGCGTCAAGGAGAGGAGGTAGAGCAGGCGTCTGCGGGAGAGCGGCATATTCACCGATCTATCCTATCAACTTAGTTGATATTTTGGAAGGCGACGCAAATTCTTGCCGACGCAAATTCTATTCGGACTTCGAGTAATAGTATGTGTACTTGCTGTACAGTTCCGAAGCGCGCGCGCCGTTCGCCACGATGCCGAGAACGTTGTTTTCGCACAACGACTGCATCGCGCGGGTTACGTTGTCAAACGTGGTGGAGCCGATCTTGACCACCAGGATGGTACCGTCGGCCAACGTGGAAAGGAGGTTTGCGTCCGCCGAAAACAGCAGCGGCGGCGTGTCGAAGATGGCCCACGTAAATACCTTGGGCAACTCTTCGAACAAGGTCTTGGCTCCCCGGGTATTAAGCAACTCGAGCGGGTTCTTAACGGGCGATCCGGCCGGCAGTACGTACAAATTCATCCCGGACACCCTGCGCAGCGCGCCGGAAAGAGGCACCTGGCCCAGCAGATAATCCGTCAGGCCGGGGGCGCGATCCACCTGGAACAGGTTGTGAATCAACGGCCGGCGCAAGTCGAAGTCGCCGAGCAGCACTCGGTTTTCGGTCAAATGCGACTCGGCCAGCGCCAAATTGACGGCGGTGAAAGTCTTGCCTTCGGCGGGAGACGGGCTGCTGATGACGATGGTATGGAGGGGCTGCAGCGTCTGCAGATGGTTCAGGCGCGTGCGCAGCGTCCGGAACTCCTCCGCCGGAGTTTCATGCGAGCGCTGCAAATCGAGCAGGTGCGATTCGGGCGCGGGCAGGAACGCGACTTCCGGCACGTTATCGAGAATGGCTGGGTGCAGACCGCCAGGGGTGGCATCCTCGACGGCCACATGCGCGAGGCCATTTTCCGGCGCAGGCGGCTGGGCCTCGTGGTCGAAGGCCGGTGGCGCCGAAGCGCTCCCATTTTCCAAACTGACAACGCCGGCCTGTTCGGCGCGGCGCAAGGCATCGTGTACTCGGCTCATCTTCTTCCTAACTCTTCCCGAAATAGTAGTAGTACATGGAACTGCTCATGGCGATGGTGCCTATGATGACAGCCGTGGACCATCCCAGCCAGAACAGGCGACGCTTGCGGCGCACCAGCAATGCGTTCTCCAACAGCGGGATACTGCTCAACACCGGCAGGTTGGTATACGCACGTACGTCTTTCAGATTCTTCAGCGAGGTATCCTTCATCTCCTTGACACCGGCCATCAGGACGCCGAAAAACAGGCCGAGACCCGTGCCGGCGCCCGCGATCAGCAGGCGATTGGGCTCGCTGGCCTGCTCGGGCAGCGAGGCAGGATCCAGGGTTTCCAGGTTCTCGCCGGCCTTGCGCTCTTCGAGGTTGCTGGAAGTTTCCGAGATCTCTTTTTTCTTCGACTTATCGTCGTAGTCGGCTTTAGCCAGATTGTAATCGCGCACCAGGCTTTCGTATTTTTGCTCGTTGATAGGACTGGCCTCGATGCGCGCCCGGTACGCCGCGATTTCCGCTTGCAATTCCTTCAGCCGTTTCTGGCGCTCCTCCATCTCCATATTGCGCGCCTGGATCTGGGCATTCACATTGGCCATCGACAATTTCAGACTCTCCAGCGACTGCGCCACCTGCGGATTTGTGAATTTCTTAGGCGCGCCGGCCTTGGCCTGAGCGTTGGTTTCCTCTTTTTCGAGGTCGTCTTTTTGCTGCTTGAGCACTGACAGTTGGGCCTTCATGGCGCGGATATCCGGATGGTCCTCTTTATAACTCTGGCGCAGCGCTGAAAGTTTCGTATCCAGATCCATAATCTTGTTGTTGAGCTGGATGATGTGTTCGTTTTTTACCTGTTCCCGAGCGGCAGTCTGCTCCAGGTTCGAGCCGATAAAAGTGGACTCATGCTGCAAGTTTTGCAGTTGCGTCTCGAGCATCATTTTGTCCTGCGCATCGCGGTTGATGCTCTCGTTGAGGCTCTGCTGCTGCAACTCGAGCGTGTTGACCGCCTGCAGGTTGGACTGCAACTGGTCCGGGAGCCGGCCGGCGTTTTCGGTCTTGAACTTGGCCATCTCGGCATCCAGGCGATCGATGTTCTCCTTCGCGGACGCGAGTTGATCGTTCAGAAACTGCGTGGTGGTGTTGGCCTGCTGGCGAAGCTGATTGTTGGTTTCCTCGGTGAACTTGGACACCAGTTCCCTCACCACGGCCTGCGCCTTATACCGGTCGGAGTAAGAGAAACTAATCTCGAAAGCCGACGCAAACTTCTGCTGCGCCTGCCCGGCGCCGGATTCCAGAATCGTAATCTTAATGGCCTTGCGCATTTCCTCGATGACGTCTTCCATCGGCTTGCGCTGGCGCTCCTTGGGATACAAATTGAGCGAGGGACGCTGAATCAGCTCCTGCAACTGGGTACGGCTCTCGATCTGCTGCTCCATAGCCAGCAGGCGTTCCGCCATCTGTGTGCTGATGTTACTCGGCACCAGGCGCTCGGAAATCTGCTGCGGCGTAATGCGCATCACCGCCGTGGATATGAAGGTATCCGGCCATAGAAAGGCCACCACGACGGCGATGACCAACCCGGCGAAAGTCGGGCCCACGATCCAGGAACGATAGCGCCGCAGGATATCGATATAGTCCTCGATATCCGGCGGACGCCGGGAAACACTGACATATCCTTGCTGGGGTACCATAAATCGGAAATGCTCTCTTTCTTAGAATCGGCGGCTTAACCGGAAATCTACACGGCGCATATCACGGCACGATGATCTGGTCGCCGGACTTCACCAGGATATTCTGATCCATTTTCTTGCCCTTGGTGACCTCTTTGTAGTTGAATTTGAGGCGTTCGGAGCCGCGCAGAATGACGATTTTCCTGGTGTTGGCGAATTCGCGAAAGCCGCCCGCATTCACGAGCGCTTCGAGGACGGTGGTATCGATCACCAGGGGGTAAGAACCCGGCCGGTTGACTTCGCCCTGGATGTAATACTTCTTGCTCATGACCTTCTCCACCCCGACCGTCACTTCGGGATGGACCATGACCTTCTGCAAGCTTTCGGCGATGCTCTCGCTCAATCTCTCGGGCGTAAGGCCCGCGGCCTGGATTTCGCCAACCAGAGGTACGGAGACCTTGCCGTCGGGGCGCACCACGAACGTGCCGGAGTTTTCGGGCTCGCGCCACACCCGGATGGAGATGACATCCTCGGCGCCGATGATGTAGGCCTTCGGATCGACCGGCGCAGCAGGCGCGGCGGGCTTGACCTCCGGCACCGTTTCCGAGGAGGTCTTGGCCGCAACCGATTGATCGGTGGTAGCTCCGGCCGCTGGAGATTGGGGTTCGGGAGCGGGCTGCTGAGCGGCCAGCATGCCGCAGAATGCCAAGGCTAGCACCGCAGGCACACCAATAACGTTAGACATTCTTACCTAGTTTACAGCAATCTGTGCCGCCCCTGACAAGTTCCGCGGAATCGAGGGTGAAGCCACGCACATCGCGGTAATGGTACGATGCGAAAAACACCACATGAATTACTTCCTTGCCAAGACCGATCCCGAGACATATTCCATCGAAACCCTGGCGCGCGACCATAAGACAGTTTGGGACGGCGTGCGCAACGCGCAGGCGCTGCGCGCCATCCGGGAGATGCGTCCGGGAGACCGGGTTTTCATTTATCACAGCATGGGAAACGCATGCATTGTGGGAATGGCAAAGGTAGCCTCGGAACCGCGGCCGGATCCGAAGGACGGCAAGCTCACCGTGGTGGATTTCGAATACCTGAACACGCTGGAACCGCCCACCACTCTACACGAGATCAAGGAGTCCGCCCTATTCGCGGATTGGGCGCTGGTCCGGCAGAGCCGCCTGTCGACCATGAGCGCGCCGCCGGCATTTGTCGAATGGATGAAGAAGCGGTACGCGAAGTCGAAGGTCTGACGCGCAGCTAATTGGAGCCGATGGCCCAGAGGCGATGTTGGGTGCGCACCAGCAGCAGGCCGCCTGAAATCGCCGGCGTGGCCATGAGGGGTTCTCCCATTTCGTTTTTCTGCAAAAGCTCGAAATGCGGGCCGGCCTTCACCACGAAAATGTCGCCATCTTCGCTGGGGAGGTAGATCTTGCCGTCCGACGCCACCGGCGACCCGCTGAATCCCGATCCCTGGTGCGGAATGCGCTCGCGGTAGACTTCCGTCCCGGTGGCCAGGCTATAGCAATCGAACACGCCGGCATTACCAAGCACGTACAGATAGCCGCCATAAATAAGTGGGGTCGGCATGTAAGGGCCGCGCTGCTGCTTCTGCCAGGCCACCCATTTGGTGTCGCCGGTGATGTCGCCGGCCGCTCCGGCGCGAATGGCGAAGATGGGAGCCTCCGGACGGCGCCCGCTGGCCACTACGATGAGGCCGTCGCCGAAGACCGGCGTGGGCGCGGTGATCTTGGAGCTTCCGCCCAGGCGCCAGAGCTCTTTGCCGGTCGCCGGATCGTATCCGCGCACGAAATTCGAACCATTCGTGACCAGTTCGGTGCGCGCGCTTCCCCGATACACGGCCGGCGTGCCCCAGGATGGCAGTTCGTCGCGATCGGTTTTCCAAAGAGTGCGGCCGGTCTCGCGGTCGAACGCCTCGAGGAACGATCCCTTCTGCCGATCGCACTGGACGATGACTGCATTCCCGAAAAGGATGGGCGAGCTGGCCGTGCCCCACTCATATTCGGGAAGGTCGTAAGCCCCTACGTTGAGCCTTCCCAAGTCGCGCTTCCACAACAGGTTTCCCGCCGGATCGTAGGCATACAGGCCCTGGGAGCCGAAAAAGGCGACGACCACCTTGCCATCGGTGGCCGGCGTGGAGTTGGCGTAGGTGGCCTTCATGTGGCGCTTTTCTTTGGGAACGCCTTCGTATGCCGTGCGCTCCCACAGGAGTTTGCCGCTCTTGCGGTCGAGGCAGAGCAGCTTCCATTGCTGCGGGCCGACATCGTCGGAAGCATCGCCCTCGCCATACAGGCCCCGTTTGAAGGACGCGTCCGGCCGGCTGCTGACAGCGGTGGTGACGAAGATCCGATCCTGCCAGACGATGGGGCTGGAATGCGCCAACCCCGGCAGTGCCGTGCTCCACTGAATTTGCTCGCCTTTGGCGGCGTCCCAGGCTACGGGAAGGTTTTGATGGTCGGCTACGCCCGCAGCGGCAGGCCCGCGAAAGGATGGCCAGTTCTGCGCGGCAGCGGTGGAAATCAGGGCCAACAGCAAAGCCAGGAGACGAAGTGCCATGGCCTTGATGATAACTCTCAATTGCACGCCAGGCCGCGGCCGCGCGTCTGCATATAAAATAGAGGCTTCCGATGCGACTCGTTTGTCTCCTGCTGATGGCCGCCCCGGCGTGGGCCGATCGCTGCCAGGTGACGCCGGCGATGGCGAATTTCATTCAGGGGCTGCCGTCCGAGGCGATGGCCCGGCGCGCCGCGATTGACGAAGCGCTGAAGAACCAGCCCGGCGATTTCACGCTGAGCCGTCTGATCGTGGAACGCGGCGTTTATCAGAAACGCGCGGTGCGCGAGCGCTACCAGCACGAATTCGAAGCGCATCCGGACGGTCTCGACGCCGCCTACCTGTACGCACGCAGCCTGGTTGGCAGCAGCACTCCCACGGCGCTGAAAGTTTACGCGCAGATTCTGGCCCGAGACCCCGATTACCCCTGGGTGCATTTGTCGCAGCTCGAGATCTACCGCGCGGAGGCATTCCGCGATCGCCGGAAGCTGGCGGCCAGTTTTGCGGCGATACGGCGGGTATGTCCTTCGGAATGGAAGCCGCTCGAGTATCTCGGTGAGATCGAGGACAACAAAATCGTGGCTCGAGAGGCGGCTGGCTTGCGCGCGTTTCTGGCGGCTGCCAAAGACCCCCATCGGTTCCGGCTCTATCGCTACTTATGGGCCGCCGAATTCCGGCTTCGCCCCAAGGCGGAGCAGGAAGCCGAACGCCGCATGGTCGCCGCGGACCTGGAGCGTTTGCGGCCGTTCGAATCCCTGCCCGAGATGCGGACTGTCATGGCGAATGGAGCGCGGCTGGCCGGTGACGATGCACTCGCCAAAGAGATCGCGGAACTCGCGGCGCAGCGTCCGTCGGATCTTTTCGCGGAATATAGCGAATGGCAAAAGACACACATATATCCAAAACCGGACGACCCGCCTGAAATCAAACGCGCTTACGCCCAGGCGCGGCTGGTAGCGGCGGCGAAATGGATTGCGCAGGCGCCCGGCGACCCGCTGGGCTATAACGAGCGCCTGCAAGCGCTGGTCATGCGCGAAGCTCCGGTGAGCGATCTGGCCCGCACCGGCGACGATTTGCTGGCCGCCGACAGGCGCAGGGATTACGTGCCGCATTCGTTTTTCACTACCGTCGCGCGCGCGTACGTGGAACGCGGGGTGCTGCTCGACCAGGTGCCGGCGATCGTCGAAGAGGCGCTTAAGAGCTTTGACGATCCCGAGTCGGTCATCGAGATTGACCTGGCGCCCAGCCCGGAACGCACCGCGGAAAGCCGCATGCGGAACGTGGCGCGGCATGCTGAAGCCGTCGCCCTGCTTTCGGAGTTCTATGAAAAGCAAGGCCAGGCGGGCAAGGCCAGGCAGGTTCTCGGTTCGCTCGAGGATTACCTGGCGCAGAAGGCGCCGTCCCGAGATGGCAAGGATGCGGGGGAAGGCGTTATGCAGGAATACGGGCAAGCGCTCTTTGTCTGGCGGCTGCGCGTGGCAACCCTGGCCGAGCACGAAGGGCGGAAACTCGATGCCTTGTCGGCGTACCGCGCCGCATCTACGGCATGGGGGATTCAATCCGAACCCGTGCTAGCTGCACAGCGGCGGCTATGGAAGGAACTTGGTGGGTCGGATGAAGCCTGGAGCGAGTGGATCGGTGCGGCTTCCGGAACAGGCCGGCCGCCCATACAGCACGAATCCGTGGCATTTGTCCCGGTCAAGCGGCAACTGCCGGAGTTTTCGCTGCAGGATATCGCGGGCAACACCTGGACATTAGCGCGGTTCAAGGGAAGGACGACCCTAGCCGTGGTATGGTCCACGTGGTGCGCGCCGTGCCGCAAAGAACTGCCGTACTTCGCAAAGCTCGTGGAGAAACTAAAGGGCAGTTCCGATGTGCAAGCCGTCTCGTTCAACACCGACGAGGACAGCGGACTTGTGGAGCCCTTCCTAAAACAGAACGGATATGTTTTTCCGGCCTTGCTCGCGCGGCATCTGGCCGAAGATCTGATGCCTTACTTCTCGATTCCCCGAACCTGGATCATTCGGGACGGCGTACTCACCGCCGAGGCTCTTGGATTCGGCGGGGATGCGGAACACTGGGCGGAAGATATCATCGCCCAATTGAAGGAAGGCCCGCCGCAACCCGATGGAACCCTACCGCATTCGCGCCCATAACAACGCCGCCGATTCCGAAAATCGGATCCACGACGACCAGACCGCGGCCGCATTCGGCTACCGCGCCGGTCTGGTACCGGGCGTCACCGTCTACGGCTACCTCGCCCTTCCCACGATTGACCATTTCGGCCAGGAATGGCTGGCGCGGGGCGGCATGCATGTGCGTTTTCAACAGCCGGTTTACGACGGCGACGAACTCCTGGTCACGCTGGCCGGAAACCAGGTCAATGCCAGCCGGGCAGACGGCACGGTATTGGCCAGCGGCGAAATCTTGTGGCCGGATAACGTGCCGCCGGACCTGGCGCTGTACCCGGAAGAGCCGTTGCCGGCCGTTCGTCCACCCGCATCGCCCGAGACTCTCGCGCCAGGCCGCATTCTGGGTACGATGTACGCCGAGATGACGCCACCCGATCCCGCGGCGTTGCTCACGCTCTCCAATCACTTGTTGATGCGGAACGTGCAACTGGGTCCCTGGATTCACGTGGCGAGCGAAGTCCGAAACTTCAGCGTAGTGCGCGACCATAACCGCCTTTCGGTCCGCGGCCGAGTAGCCGACCGCTTCGAGCGCAAAGGCCGGGAGTTTGTGGTGCTGGACGTGCTCGTTATCGCCGGCCGCGACCGCCTGGTGCAGCAGGTTCGGCACACGGCGATCTACGCACTCCGCATGCGCGCCAGCGGGTAGCATCCGATCATGGTCCTGCTCGCAGCGTTCCCGGCCAAGGCACGGACGGTATGCGTGGCGCGGCACGGATTGCGCACGAACTCTCATTCGCTCTTATCTTTGGGGGTCCTTCTTGCAAATGTGCAGTTATAATGCATAATTGCAAGGATGTCTATGCGCCGTCGTTATATCCCGCGTGCGATGGAACCGGTCCTCCGAAAGGCGGCCGCCCAATTCCCGGCAGTGGTCCTGACGGGGCCACGCCAGTCGGGCAAAACGACATTGCTGAAGCATGTTTTTGGCGAGGCGTCCGGTTACATCTCACTTGAGCCGCCCGACGTACGGGCGGCGGCGGCGGCCGATCCGCGCGGTTTTCTTGAGATGCACCCCGCGCCCACCATCTTTGACGAGGTCCAGTACGCGCCGGACCTGTTGCCCTACATCAAAGAGATCATCGATGAACGCCGGGACGCACACGGCCAGTACTTTCTGACGGGATCGCAGAATCTGCTGCTCAGCCAACAAGTCACGGAATCGCTAGCCGGCCGCGCGGCAATGCTGGGGCTCTTGCCAGTCTCCCAACGCGAGGAGTTCGGGAGACCGCTCGACCCGCTGCCCTGGGAACCACGGGAGAAGCGCACCGCCCCTAACCACCTGGCACCAGCGGATCTGTGGAAGAGCTTTCTACGGGGCGGATATCCGGAACTCGTCGCTGAACCCGATCGCGATATTTCACTGTGGCATTCCAGCTACGTGCAGACGTACCTGGAGCGCGACGTGCGCTCGCTGCGCCAGGTTGGGGATCTAATCTCGTTCCAGAGCTTCCTCCGCGCCCTCGCGGCGCGGACCGGCCAACTGCTCAATCTCACCGACGTTTCGCGCGACCTTGGAGTGGCGGTCAACACTGCAAAGGCGTGGCTCTCCGTCCTGGAGGCCACCTTCCAAGTCATCGTGTTGCGGCCGTACCACGGCAATGCCGGCAAACGCCTGGTCAAAACGCCGAAGGTGTACTTTACGGACACCGGCATGCTTTGCTATCTGGCCGGCTTGAAGGATCCCGATCACGCGGCAGCGGGTCCGCTGGGCGGGCCGATCTTCGAGACCGCCGTTCTTCTCGAAATCGTGAAAGCGTTCGTCAACCGGGGCGAAGAGCCGCGGATCCATTTCTGGCGCACTTCGGCCGGAGTGGAAGTCGATCTGGTTGTCGAAGACGGCGGCAACCTGACCCCGATTGAAGTAAAGCTCTCCGCGACACCGCGCCCGGCGATGGCAAGTGGGATTCGGGCCTTCCAGGAGGACCTCGGAGAGAAGGCGGGGCCGGGCTTTGTCATCCATCCCGGAGAGGTCAGGCTGCCGTTGGCGCCGAAGGTTGTATCGTTGCCGTTCAGCGAGTTGTGACGCCCCGCGGCGATCGCACCAAAGGTTGTTGCGCGCAATTAAGCCAGCCAGCCGCGCTTTTCCTTCCACCGCCCGCGCGTGAAATCGGGGAACTTCACCGGCGCGCTGCCCTGTTCCACGGAGGCTTCGCTCAGTGGTCCCGGCGCGCTCCAGGCCGCCGCATCGTAAACGTCCAGGTCCGGCGCCAGGCCTTTGTGCATGCATTCGATGAGCCGGTAAACCATCAGGAAATCCATGCCCCCGTGCCCGCCCAATTTGCGCGCCAGTTCGCCCTCGTGCTTCCACAGCGGATGCTCATATTGGTCCTTGAATTTGTCGATGGGGATGTACTGCTCCGCGTTGGGATCGTCGAAGTAGATGCGGGGAGGATAGTCGCGGAAAATCCCTTTCACGCCCGCGATCAGATTGATGCGGTCGTAAGGATGGGGATTCACCACGTCGTGTTCGAGCCGGATCACCAGTCCGTTCGCGGTCTTGATCAGCGACGTGTTCAAATCGCCGCAGATATACTTTTCCTTCCACTTCGGGCTGTCCTTGGGCACGTGAGCCGCGCGCCAGGCGTCGAGGCCGCGCTCGGGAGAACTCATCGATACCAGGTAGTCGAAGCGATCGCCGCGATTGATGCCCATATAGTTGGCCACCGGGCCCAGCCCGTGCGTGGGGTAGAGGTTCCCGTTGCGGCGAGTATGCGGGAAACGGCGCCACAGTCCTTCGCTGCTGTCTTCGAACAGGAGACGCCGGAGATCGTGCAGATACGCGCCCGCGCCGTACAGCAGGCCGCCGAACAGCCCGTCGCGAATCATGTTCAGCACCAGCAGTTCGTTGTAGCCGTAACAGCAGTTTTCCATCATCAGGCAGTGGCGGCGGGTTTTTTCCGATGTATCCACCAATTTCCAGCAATCCTCAATGGTGGCGGCCGCGGGCACCTCCACGAATGCGTGTTTGCCGCTATTCATGGCAGCCAGGGCCATGGGGACGTGCCATTCCCAGGGCGTAGCCATATAGGCAAAGTCCACGTCGTCGCGTTTCAGCAGGTTTTCGAAGTCGCGCTCACCGTTGGCGTATACCGCGGGAGGATGCTGGCCGGCGCGCTCGACAGCAGCCTGCGCGCGCAGCGCGGCGTCTTTCACCACGTCGCAAACGGCGGTGACGGTCAATCCATCCACGCCGAGATATTCTTTCAGCATGTCGGAGCCGCGCTCGCCGCAGCCGATCAGGGCCATGCGGACGTTGGCGCGCGGCTCGAAGGGCATGCCGATGACGGAACGAGGCGCGGACTTGCGATCGCCCTGCGCCGCGGCGGTCTGGCTCAGAAGGACGGCGCCTGTTCCGGCCACCGCGCCGCGAAACAGGTCCCGCCGGGAAAAGGGAAGCTTGGGTTCTTCTGGTTGCATCCCTTCAAGCTATCAGCTATCGGGATCACCGATCGGCTAGAGGTCCGCTTAGAAGATAAAACTGAGGCCGCCCCGGAACATGCGCGGGTTTTCCATCAGCACCAGCCGCGAGCCATCCATGGTGGAAAGCGGCAGATACCCTTGCTGCAGGAGATTGCGGAGATCGGCGGTAAGTTCCATGCGCCACGGAAGGCCTTGCAGAACTGGAACCGCCTGGCGGAAGTAAATATTGAAACCCGGCTGCGGACGGAGGCTGCTGGTCGAGTAGATGGGCTCGGGCACACTGAAGCGGCCGTCGGCCACCTGATAGCTGGCGACGATGTGGGTTCCGGTGTGTGGACTGGAGGCAACCACGCGCACGGTCATCGATTGTTGCCGCCCGCCGTGGATCATGGCGCGCAAATCATCGGGGCTGTTGCTGACCGTTTCGCCGCGATCGGCCGACAGCGCGCCGGTCGAACCATACATCACCGTGGCGCTGACATTGTCCCCGATGTTCTGAGTGGCCGACGCCACATAGCCCATGCCGGCGAAACTGCCGGCGTCGAACATGGCAGTGCCCGAGAAGAAGTCAGGCAGAATATCTCCGACCGGCAGGTATCCATCCGGCGCGGCGATGGTCAGAGCCAAATTCCGGACCGATTCATGATAGACGCTGACGCCGAACTTGCGCGACCCCATGGTGTGCGAGTATCCGCCTTCCAGATCCTGGCCGCGCTGCACTTCTGCGTTTCCGGAGCGCAAGGTGACCATGGGAAACATGGCCAGGGCGCCAATTTCGTGCAGCAATGGGTCGTCCGGGCCCGCGGGCGCGCCCAAATCCGGCCTGGCATTACCGGAAGTGTACGCGAACACCAGATCGTCGTCCTTGCCGAGCGCATAGGTCAACCGGGCGTAGGGGCTGGTGTAACTGAGATGTTCGTTGAAGGAAGCGGAGTCGATGGCCATGCCGTACTGCATCGACAGCGAATCGGTAATGCGGACATGGTCGTCGAGGTTGGCCGAAATACTGCGCAGCATAGGAACGCCGTCCTCGGCGCCGAAGATGGCAACACCCATGCGGCCGGGCAGGAACAACTCGCGCATGGTGATGGAAACTTCCGGGCTGTCGCCTCCCACCGTACGGCTGAAGGTGGTGCGGAAGGCGGCCGTCGGAATCCCGGACTGCGCGCCCGAGCCGACGTTCCCGGCAAACTGAAACTGATTACTGCCGAACAGCGAAGTAGCCAGCGCGAACGCGGTGCCCATGTCGGCATTGCTGCCGAAACCGGACGCCATGGTCCCGTCGCCGGCCGAAAGCACCAGCAAACCGCGAGTATCGGAGAAGACCGTGCGATGCGGTTTATCCTCATCGTCCGCAACCGCGCCGGGCAGCATGCGCATAATGGGCCGCGTGGACCCGGCGGTACGCAAGACCCATTTCCAGTCGTCGTTCATGAACGCCGGTTCGCCGGTGGGATAAGCCAGGTGAATGGAACTAAACAGGGTAGCCATGCTCACATTGAGCATGCTGCGCATACCGGGCTGGACCAGGATATTGTTCTTGATGGCGGGCACGAAACTAGCCAGCGTGACGCGGATGGAATAGATATCCGGCAGCAGGCCCGGAAAAACGAAATTGCCCTTTTCGTCGGTAAACGCCTTCTGCGAAAGGCTCTCGTGCCGGTCGAACAGCATGACCAGCGCGCCCATCTGAGGAACGCCTTCGCCATTGGTGACCGAACCGGCGATGGCTCCCGAAAGCTTGACGGACATAGCCCCGGCCGCCGGACCGGCAGCGGCCAGGCACACCAACCCAGCGATCACGCTCGATGCCGAGATGTGCGCCCTCGTGCTCATCTTCCGGTGACGCTTAGCATATCACGGGACTACCCGTGCTGTAGACGTGCCCCCCAGAGCTAGGTTACCGTAAACTGGGCCGTCGGTGAGAGGACCTGATTGCGGTTCCTGTCCGTAATCTTCAACTTCAAAGTGTACTGGCCCGGTTGCAGCTTTTGCAGCGGCAGCAGTTTTTCCACAGTGACCTGCGACGCGGAAGCACCCGGTAACCCGGCGATGTCCTCGGTGAATTCGAAGATCTTCTCGTTGCTGCCGTTCTTCACCACCTGGTATTCAATCTGGCCGTTCGGTTTCTGGGTCTTTTCGTCAGGTCCAAAATTGTACAGTTTGAGGAAGATGCCCATCTTCTCGTCGCGCTTGAAACTCTCCGACACGCGGGGCCTGACTTTGCTGGAACCGATCACAAACTGGCCCGTGCCGATACTTTTCGTGGGCACCTTCTCGATGAGGTCGGCCAACACGATGGTGCTGGACATCAGCTTTTCGCTGTCCACGTGGGGCACGTTCAGGGCCGTCTCGTAATTATTCATGTTGCCGCCGACAATATCTTTCACGACCACGTTCAGGCGGTAGGTGCCGGGGGGCAACGGCAGCGATTTCTGGTAAATCGAAGCGCGCTGCGCATAGGCCTGCAGCATTTCGTTCGGGCAGTCCACGGTGACGGTGTCCTCGAAGGTTTGCACGATGCGCCGGGTCATGGTGGTGATGCGGCCAAAGATGTTGACGGACGCTTTCTCCACTCCGTCCTTGGCCTGGAACTGCATGTCCTTGTTTTCGAACTGCAGCGTGATGTAGGTGAGAACGGAGGCTTCCGTGAGCGGGAA
>JBEKIM010000059.1:0-22209 GCA_050011755.1 Bryobacteraceae bacterium
CCTGTTGATCGGAATACAGTTGAGGCAACTGCGATTGCACGGTGGAATAATGAAAACTTGCGTTGAAGTTGAAGCCTACTAACGAATAACTCGAGTTGGCCACGAATGAATGAAAATCGGAGCTGCTGTTCGTGTTTGCGCCGTAGATCGAGTAATTGTTGGTTCCCTGCTGATAGCCGACCGACAAGCTGGGCAGGTTGGCGACATGCTCGCCCCAGCCGATGCTGAAGACCTGGGAGTCGCCGTGACTGGTATAATTCGCCACGCCGGGCACGCCGAAGTTTCCCTGGCCGTTGATAATGTCGCTGTAACTGATCGATCCGGGGAAGTTGCTCCCCGAGAAAATGGAGGCGTTGGCATTGACGCCGCTGGCGTCGGTAATGGATTGAAAATCCGAGTTGGTCCGGGATTGGTTATAGAAGGGCTGGATATTGAATGAAAAAAAGCCCGGGTTATAATACGACCCGGTAAGGCTGGCGGTCCCGCCGGCCGTGAGGCCATGATCGGAGGCGGTGAGGTTTCCGTAATCGGCGGTATATCCGGCCGAGAGGGAGCCGCTCAGGTCCGTGCTGAGGTCCCCCACTTTAAGCTGCGCGAACGCATGCGGTGTTATCCCCGCGATGAATAAGAGAGTCGCGCCTGCTGATAGTCTTCCCACGGCGTCGTTGTACCTTCTCACCGTTTCGACGACGGTCAGAGTTCCTCTATCTTTGCCTTCGTGCGCAGTCTTTTGCCAAGCGCCGATCGCAGCTCCTCGGTTTTGGTTTTCTCCAGTTGTTTGCGAAGCGAATCCTTCACTTCTTCGAATTTCCGGCTGCCGGCGGCAATGTGAGCGTTCAGGCGGACGATGGTGTAGGTCTGATCCACCTGGATCACGCCGCTGATTTCGCCGGGTTTCATGTTCAGCAAGGCCTGCAGAACGAGCGGCGGGAGTTTGGCGCGATCCACGGCTTTGTGATCGCCTAACACCACGCGATAGTCGTCTTCGGAGATCTTTTCCGCCAGCAGTCCAAACTGTTCGTAAGTCTTGGTGGCTTGCGCTTGTTTCAGCGCGTTGGCGGCGCGTTTGCGAGCCTCCTCCATCAGTGCCGGCGCAGGGTTGCGGGGCGGCACCATCGAAATCGTCTGCACCGAAAAAGACTCCGGAACCAGGAAGGCGGCGGGATTCCTGTCGTAATAGGCCTTGGCTTCGGCGGCGGACACGGATGCCTTGTCGGTGATCTCCAGCTTGATCGTTTGTTCGATCAGCAGCGAGCGCTCGATCCGGGTCCGTGCCACTTGTTCCGAGTTGTTCACTTCCACCTTTAGAAACTGGCGGTAGGCCTCCTCCGTCGGAAACTCCTTCCGGAATTGCGCCCATGCCTTTTCCACTTGCGCGGGCGGCACGGTCATTTTACGCCGCAGGGCTTCCTGATACACCAGCTCTTCAAACTCGATCATCTGCAAGGCGCCTTGGCGAATTCTCGGCTCCATGGCCTTGGGAAAGTTGCCGCCATGTTGCGCCGCATAGGGAAAGATGCTGAGCATTTCGCGGTGCAGATCCCGATCCGTAAGTATCGCTCCGTTGACCCGCGCGACGGGCCTGGCCGCCGGCGGCGCCGCGGAAGATACGGTGGGTGCGCCGGCTTGCGCCGAGAGCGCCGAAATCAAAATCGTGTTTACCAAGAAGGGGATTTTCATATGGACTCGAAGAGCGCAGGGGGGAGGTCCCCCCTTGCGCCTCGACTTTCTACAGATGGCTGATGCCGGTCGTCGGAACGTTCGTGAGGCCGTGCATTTCGTTGGACTCGCCGCCATGGCAATTGCGGCAGAATTGTGCGGCCGCATTGCTCACGGTGCCGGTGCCGCTGGTCGGAGTGTAGGGTCCGCGGATGAAGAACGAAGTGTTCCAGTTCTGCTTCGCGCCGCCGATGGTGCCCGCCCAGATGATCTCGCTATGCTGATCGTGGCAGCTCGTGCAGGTGACCAATGGGACATTGTTGACCACGGCCAGGGAGACCGTGAAGCCGTAATTGGTATTCGCGAAGACGCTGCTGGCTGGACCGTTCATTGAGACTTGGCCGGTTGCCGAAATGGTGCAATCCCAGTTGTACTGTCCGCCGCAACCGAAAGCGGCGCTCGGCCCAACCGGGTGGTCGTTGTTGTAATTGCCGACGGTGGAGTGATCGTTTCCAAGCAGCGTGGGAGCATGCCCGCCGACGATCGGCAGCGTCTCGACCGTCGAACCGGTCATCATGCCGACCTTCGCCAGATTACCATCGTGGCAGCTCAAGCACGCGATGATCACGAAGTTCGGGTCGGATGCGCCCGTGAAAAGCGTGATGTTAGCGGGAAGAGTGACACTGTACTTGCCGGAGTCGCCGAAAGCGATGGTCTGGCCGTACAGGGGGGAAAGATTCTGTCCCCAGAGAGCGAGATTACCAGTGCCCGTATCGGTGGTGGTTCCAATACCATTTCCACCGTTGGCGCCACTGTGCGGAGCATGGCAGGCAACGCAGCCACGACCGTAGACATTATGCGCTCCAAGGACGTCAGTTTGAGCCATGGCTGTCATCGACACTAGCGCGACGATGAGAACCAGTAGGGCTACTCTATTCATAAAAGGCCTCCTAAGCCTGATGTGTTACTGCTGCGGACGTGGGCTCGAACCCCGTCATCCGTTTTGGCTCCGCAGGGAGCCAAATGTTTATCGCGGCGCATGCGCCGCCGAACTTTGCGCGTTAACAGGCGCGATATCTTTCTTAGCCGGCTTCCCCGGCGCCGCTTCAGGCGCAGCCTGCTTCTTGCGGGCTTCTTCCGCCTCGAGGTCGGTCACATACTGGAACGTCTGCACCCGGCCGGGAAACTGCTCGGAAACGATCACTCGATTTTTTGCGTCGATGGCGATGCCGTAGGCCGCCTGGAATTGTCCCGGATATGGCCCCTGCTCGCCGAAATAGATCAGCAGACGCCCTTCGCGATCGAAAACCTGCACGCGGCTCTGGACTTCGTCAACCACCCAGATGTGGCCATCGCAATCCACCGCGATGCCCTTGGGACGCGCAAACCGGCCCGGCCCGTCGCCGGCCTTGCCAAACTCGCTGATAAAATTTCCTTCGGCATCGAAGATTTCCACGCGATTGTTCAGCGTGTCGGTCACATAAAGATTGCCATCGCTATCCACTGCGACATTGGTGGGCATCGAGAAGTTGCCCGGATCGGTCAGCGTATGTTTCTTGCCGGTGGTGCCGATCGTGCGCAGCACTTTGTAATTGTCCGCGTCGAATACCACCACTTGGTCCTTTTCGGTGTCCACGACGTACAGAAAGCGGTTCTCTTTATCGATTGCCACACCGCCCGGATCGGTCAGGACGCCGGTGCCCACGATGGCTTCCTGCTGATGCTGGGCATTGAACACCACCACGTGCCGCAGTTTTGAATCCGATACGAACAGGCGGTCGTTGTCGTCCATCGCCAAGCCGTTGATCAGGCCAAAGTGCGCTTCTTTGCCGTTGCGGATCAACGTAGCTTCCTTGGTTGCAGGATCGATGACAAAAATGGCGCCTACGGCCTGGTCGGCGGCATAGATGTTTCCCTTGGAATCCCCCGCCACGCCGTAAACCCGGAGAAACTGAAACGGGATCTTGACGTTCTGCTCGGCTTGCGATTGGGCTCCGGCCAGCACGTCTTTCCAATTCTTTTTCTGATGCTTAGGCTTTTCCAGAATGGCCGGGTCGAACTTCTCGCCCGTGTACATGTCCAGATAGCGAATGCGGGCGACCTCCGGCGGCTGCGGCCACACCAGGTTGCGGGTGTCGATATTGATCCGTTTCGGCGCGGTGGGCTCGGGATCCGAATTCTTCGCTTTCTTGTCCGCCGCGGCCAGTGGCAGCGCGGCTAAGAGAGCGATTGAGAAGAAGCCGGCTGAAAGCCGGCTGCGGGCAGGATTGCCCGCCCTCCAATTCTGCGCGGCAAGGCGATACATCCTAGCTGCCCCCCTTCACGCTCTTCAAATTCAGACCGTTGGTATGGCAGGTCTTACAGAAGTCCATGTTGTTCGCCTGGTCTTTAACCAGCAGGCCGCCCTTGGCGGACGCGTGCGGCTGATGACAACTCGCGCAGCTTATGGCCGTCACCACTCTGGAAGTAGCCGGGTCCACCACGTCCTGCACCGGATGCCGCGTGGTGGGGTGTCCCAACCCGTACTTGATGGGCAGCACGGGCACTTTGGCGAAGTAGTTCTCCGGCAGTTTCACGTTGCCGTCGAAGATCGCCACCAGGTGCTCTTTTTCGAGCTTGGCGGGAGCCGCGTCGGGACCGTGGCACTCCAGGCACAACTGATTCTCGCTCTTGGCCCGCAGCAGTTTGGGGAAGTCGCCGCCATGCGGCTCGTGGCACGTCGCGCAACCCTGCTCGTAGGCCGGTTGGTGCAGATGACCCTTCTTCTGCAATTCGGCCTGATCGCTGTGGCACGTCAGGCAGGCGGTCACCGGATCGGGTCGAATGAATCCCGGCGTCTTGCCGGCGTGCGGGCTGTGGCAATCCGTGCAATCGCCTTGCGCGCCGGGATGCTGCACTTTGGCGCTTTGGATCTTCTTCGCCACGTCGTCGTGGCAGGTCAGGCATAATTCTTTGACACTGGGAGAGGTGAGCACCACCTTGCCGTCTTTCGCGGGCTGATGGCACGTATCGCAAGATTTCGATTCAAACGGGCTATGTTGGAACTCGCGCATTAGCTTGGGAGCGGCCGATTGATGCGGATCGTGGCAGCTCAGGCAATCGGATTTCTCGATGGGCTGGCCCTGGTGGGCCTTCACCATCCGCGCGTCCTTCGAATCGTGGCACGCGGCGCATAGCGCGGGGCTGGGCTTGGTCAGGTGATAGCGGAATTCGGCATCCGCCGAAGGACCCGTCTTATGCGTGAGATGGCAGGTTTCGCAGCCCATATCGAGCGCGGCGTGGCGGCTGCCCGAGGCCGGGACGTTCACTCCCTGGTTATGGCACTGCAGGCAGAGATTCGTATCCTTCGTGGCGCCGTCGGTGGCCTTCAGCAGTTGGTTCTTGAACCCGGAGGCATGCGGATCGTGGCACTTGAGGCAATCCCGGACCGCCGGGCTGTGGACGCGGCCTTTAATCTGGCTGGCGTCCATCCCGGCATGGCATTGGAGGCACAACTTCACGGGGGTAACGGCGGTCAGCTTGATGCGCGTAACATCTTTACTCACACGGAGCTCGTGGCAGCTTAAACAACCCGTGGCGATGGCTGAGTGGACCGACTTTCCCTTGGTCTTATCTTCGTGGCACGTGATGCACTTGGCGGCATCCGTGTTGGGCTCCAGCGGAACCGGGTGCGTTTTTGCCAGAGAGGAATTCGCCGCACCCAGCACTACGAGTAAAGAAATAACTCCTTGCATGGCGATGGCGATGGTGCTGGCGGTACAACTGTTCCGTGACTGAGAGATTCCCGGAAGGGCGGACCCATAGCCCATCGCCCGAATCGCGCAAGGCTTCGTCCCGACCTTCAGTGAACCCAGACCCATAGATCCCTCTCCAAGACCCTCTTAACCGCGGCCCCCGGAGCGCCAATTAGGATGATAGAGCACAGGCGGTGCACTTCAGAGGCCACAAGCGAGATTCCGTGGAAAAACTCCGGTTATCGACAAGGCGGGTGTCGCCCGATCTGTAGCGGGCACAACCCCGACCCTTTATTCAACTGCGTTTGCGTCGTTGGGCGGGATCTGGCAGCCCGCTCATAAATGCTACGGCATCTTTCAGCCACATGAGGTAGAATGCCCCAAACCCACCGCGACGGAGGTGTATGGGTCACAAACTGAGGCTTTTCACCCAGAGATTCGGGGGATTGAGCGCACTAAAGTTAGTGTCGAACTCGCCAGCTTGGCCGCCTGAAAGGCGGCTGCGGGCAGAATTGCCCGCCCTCCAAGGCGACGCTTGACAGGCTGGTCTGTGGAAAGTATCTTCGTTACATGATCGTCACCGACAATCTTTTCGCGGCCACACCAATGACCGCAGCCCGCGGCGAGACCATCAAGAAAACGTACATGCTGCTCGGCCTGAGTGTAGCCGGAGCGTTCTGCGGCGGATATCTCGGCGCGCAATCCGACGCCCTGGCCAACTTATTCACAGGCTGGATGGGTTGGATTCTGGCGATGTTGCTCCTCAACCTCATTCCCCGCGTGGCGATCGCCGCCCGCCACAATCCGGTTTTGGGGGTCACGGCGCTGCTGGTGGACGGGTTCGTCTCGGGATTGGTGCTGGCGCCCATCCTGCGCATCGCCAGCCTGTACGCGCCCGGGACGATCCAGATTACGATCCTCATGACCTTGATCGTCTTTGGCGCGGTAACGCTCTTCGTGATGTCCTCGAATCGCACATTTTCGGCGCCCCGCGGGCTGATGCTGGGGATCTTCGTCAGCATAGCCGCGGCCATGGTGCTCAACGCGTTTCTCCACATCGGGTTGCTGGGGATGCTGATCGCAGCGGGAATCGGTATCTTCGGCGTCTGCATCCTGGTATACGCCACCAGTTCCGTCCTGCATAGCCCGGAAGCCGACAGCCCCATTCCCGGCGCGCTGATGCTGTTCGCCGGCCTTTTCAACGTGTTCGTGGCGATCCTGAACATTTTCCTGCGCCTGAACCGCCGGCGTTGAAGGCGTAGCGCGGCACCGCGCTGGAACATTTACCCTTTGAAATGTTTCGGTTTTGCGGTACCATAATCTTCGTCGGCATGGGCCGAAAAGGAGAAAAATGACGCAATCGGAAATCGTCCAGGCACTGGCAGATCAGTGCGAGGTGACCAAGAAAGTCGCTCAGGGCTTGCTCGCCGCCCTGTCCGACACGGCTATCAAAGAAGTCAAGAAGAACGGCATGTTCGTGCTGCCCGGTATCGGCCGGCTGGTGCGGGTGGATCGTAAGGCGCGCATGGGGCGCAATCCCGCCACCGGCGAAGCCATCAAAATCGCCGCCAAGAAAGTGGTGAAGTTCCGGATCGCCAAAGCCGCCAAAGACGCGATCGTGCCGCCCAAGAAGGCGAAAGCTTAATTGCAACGTGGGGCGGCCAATGGTGACCGCAGCCGCCTTTCAGGCGGTTTTCCTTTTCCCGGCGCCTACTGGGTCAAAGCACCGGGAGCCGGCTGAAAGCCGGCTGCAGGCATGATTGCCTGCCCCACAAGCCGGCCTCGCAGTACGATGATGGATGCTTTGGGAAGCGGCGCTGACAACGGATTTTGTGGCGATTCGCGCCAGCGTGCCAGGGCGCTGGAGATGGCGTCCATTTCGCTTTGCGCGCGAGTCACGGGGACGCCGGGCCGCAGGCGCGCATAAACGCCGGTGGAGTGGTCGCCGCGGGTCAGAGCCGAATCGGGGAGCGTCAGCGGCGTATAGAGTTCGATGGCGTCTAAAACCCGGCGCTGGAAGCCGGCTGGAAAGCCGGCTGCGGGCAAGATTGCCCGCCCTCCAATGCGATGTTTCTTATACAGCCTTCGCTACGTCCCTATGCGTGGCTTTCACCCGGAAGCCCGCGTGCGCCAGCCGTTTCCGGATCTCATCCGCGATCATCACCGACCTATGGTGCCCGCCGGTGCAGCCGAAGGCGATGGTCAGGTAGCTCTTGCCTTCCCGGATGTAATGGGGCATCAGGTAAATCAGTAACTCCGAGATGCGGTCGATGAACTCAACGGTCTGGGGGAACGAGCGGATGTATTTAGCCACCTGCGGATGCCGGCCGGTCAGTTTCTTGAAGCGCGGAATATAGTTCGGGTTCGGCAGGAAGCGTACATCGAACACCAGATCGCTATCGGCGGGCACCCCGTGGCGGTAGCCGAAACTAGTGACATAGACCATGATCTTGGATTCGTCACTTTCGCCGCGAAAGCTCTCTTTGATGAAATCGCGCAACTCGTGGACGGTGAACTTGGAGGTGTTCACGATCAGGTCCGCCATGGCGCGGATGGGCGCCAGTTGGCGGCGCTCGGATTTGACACTCTTGGCGATCGAGTTTTCGGTGCCTAGCGGATGCGGGCGGCGGGTTTCGCTGAAGCGCCGCAGGATGGCATCGTCGTCGGCTTCCAGAAAAACCAGGCGGGTCTTCACGCGGTTGCGGATGCGCATGTAGATGGCGGGAAAGCGCTTCAACCCCTCGCCTTCGCGCACATCCACCACCAGGGCGGCGGCACGCACGGTAGCGGAATCCTGCGTCAGTTCGGCGAACTTCGGAATCAGGTCGACCGGCAGATTATCGACCGAATAGTAGCCCAGGTCTTCCAGAACCTTGAGGACAGAGCCTTTCCCGGAGCCGCTGAGTCCGGTGATGATCACCAGTTCCGCGGGCCGGTCCGTGGCGCGGCGTTTCCTGCCAGGATCGGTCGTATTCGTCATTCCGCGCCGCGTCAGGCCTCGATGAGATCGAAATTCCCGTCGCGCCGCCGCACCAGCACGGCCACGCGGCTGGTGACCGCATCGCGATAGACCAGATAGTCGGCGCCCGTCTCCATTTGGAGCAGGGCTTCATCCAGGGTCATGGGCTTGCGCCGTTCATGGTGATTCACGCGGTTCACATGACGCGCAGGTTCCGCGTCGCCCAGATCGGCAGCGGGTTCGGAGGGTGCTTCCTCCTCTTCCTTGTGCGGCGTGCGCTTGGTGTCCCGCCATTTGGCGCGGACCTTAATGGTCTGCTTCTCGAGCTTCTCGATGGCGGAATGGATGGCCGTGATCAAGTCCACGTTGGAGCCAATCCCCACCAGTTGATGGTTATGGTAATTCACCGTGACTTCGGCCTGATGCAGATGGCGTTCCAGAGACAAGACCACGTGCGCTTCCCTCTCCTCACGTCCATCCAAGAGTTTGCCGACTTTGGCAAACTGGGCCTCAATTTTCTTGAGCTGCCCCGGAGCCAGTTCCACTTGCCTGCCTGTGTATGTGATCTTCATGCGTCCCTCCGTACCGATCCTGGAACCGCTCCCTGGCGGCCGCGACTTCGTGCCGTCAGGGGCGAACCCGTCTTTGGTGTGTTGAAGGAATCTTCATATCCTCGCGGTACTTGGCTACCGTGCGCCGCGTCACGTTGATGCCTTCATGCTGCAGCGCGGTAGTGATCTGCTCGTCGGTCAGCGGATGCGAGCTGTCCTCTTCCTCGATCATCTTTTTTACTTTGCGTTTCAGCAACAGCAGCGGCGTATTGCCGCCCAGGGGGCCCTGCACGGCTTCGGAGAAGAAATACCGGAGCTCATAAACGCCCTGCGGCGTGTGTACGTACTTGCTGGCCACCGCGCGGCTGACCGTGGAAGGGTGCACGCCTACTTCCTCAGCCACTTCCTTAATCATCATGGGCTTCAAGCAATCGAGCCCATTCGCCAGAAACTCGGTCTGGCGGCGCACGATGGCCTGGCAGACCTTCAGAATGGTCTGCTTGCGCTGCTCGATATTTTTCATCAACTGAATGGCCGACGTGTAGCGCTCGCGGACGTAATCCCGCACTTCCTTGGTGGCCCCGTTATCGCGGTCGAGCATGCGGCGGTATTGGGCGTTGAGCCGGAGCTGGGGGACATCCTCGTCGTTCATCTGGATGATGTAATCGTCGCCATCCTTGATGAAGAAAACATCGGGCTCCACGGTGCGCGCACCCGCGCCGGAAAAGCGCAGGCCTGGCCGCGGATTCAGCCTGCGAATGGCCTTCACGGCGATTTCGATGTGTTCCATCGGCCGGGCCAGGATCTTGGCGAGCTCGCGATACTGGCGCATTTCGAGCAGCCGCAGGTGGCCAGAGACGATTTGCCAAGCCACTCCACCCAGCCCGTTCATGCTCTCCAGCTCCAACAGCAGGCACTCGCGCACGTTGCGCGCGCCCACACCGGCAGGATCGAGGGACTGAACCACCTTCAGGGCAGCTTCGATTTCTTCGGGAGTGTGATCGCCCATGCCGGCTATCTCTTCCAGGGACGCGGAAAGATAACCGTCTTCATCGAGGTTGCCGATGATCGATTCGGCGGCGTCGCGAATGTTCTCCGAGAGCAAGCTGACACTCAATTGGGAATGCAGATGATCGGCCAGGGTGACCGGCGCGGACAGAAACGTCTCGAAGGAGGGCTTTTCGACGGATTCCGAGGCGGGACTCTTGTAGCCGGGATCCAGGTAATCGTCGAAAAAGGAACCAAAGTCGATTTCATCGAAGGGGTCCGTGGCGGCCGCCGCCTCGACGGGATCGGCCGTGGACGCCTCCGCACTGGCTGCGGCAGCGGCCTCGGCCAAGTCCGGGAAGGGGTCCGCGCCTAAATCGGCGGATACTTCACCGGCAATGCCGTTGGTGTGGGCGGCGTCTCCCAGCGCGGCTTCCAGGAGTTGCTGGTCCGAAGGATCGGTGACCCGCTCCGGCTCGAGCAGCGGAAGAAGTTCTTCCGCTGTAATCTCTTCGCCGGCTTCCTCGGTGGATTCTTCCAGGACGGGGTTTTCGACGATCTCCTGGGTGATCATCTCCTTCAGCTCCAAACGGTTCAACTGGAGCACGGTCACCATTTGGACCAAGCCGGGGGTCAGGATCTGTTTTTGGGCGACCCTAAGTTGCAGTGATGGCCGGAGCATGCTCACAATCAATATGATATCACTGGGCCATGTACCGTTCGCTGCGCCTGATTCGGCCATTCGGGCTAACTAAAGGCGGTAGGGGTGAAGCCGCACAATTGGCCTCGCGCGGCTGGGCTTTCTGTTAGAGGGATTTACGGATTCGATGAATACTCTCCCGATTCTTCTTGGGGCGCTCTGCGTCTACGCCATCGGTTACCGTTACTACAGCGCGTTCATCGCGGCCAAGGCGCTGGCGCTGGATGACCGCCGCACCACCCCGGCGCACACGTTCGAAGACCGGCATAACTACGTGGTCTCGCCCAAATGGGTGCTGTTCGGGCACCACTTTGCGGCCATCGCCGGAGCCGGTCCGCTGGTGGGTCCCACGCTCGCCGCACAATTCGGATTCGCCCCCGGTTTTCTGTGGCTGCTGATCGGCGCGGTGCTGGCCGGCTGCGTGCAGGACTTCACGATTCTGGTGGCCTCGGTGCGCCACCGGGGCCGCTCGCTGGCGGAAATCGCGCGCACCGAAATCAGTCCATTCGCCGGCCTGGTGGCCATGATCGCCGTGCTCTTTATCCTTCTGGTTTCCCTCGCCGGCCTGGGAATCGTGGTGGTGAATGCGCTGGCGAACAGCCCGTGGGGCGTGTTCACGATTGGGGCCACCATCCCGATCGCCCTGGTTATGGGAGTCTGGATGTTCCGGAGTCACGCGGGCAGAATCACCGTGACCGGCCCGAGTATTTTTGGCGTGGTGCTGTTGATTTCGGCGGTGGCCGCGGGCCACTGGTTTGCGCAGACAGGAGCGGCGGGCGCGCTCACTTTTTCGCCGCACCAGATCACTTTCCTGATGATGGCCTATGGCTTCATCGCCTCCGTCCTGCCCGTGTGGCTGCTGCTCGGCCCGCGCGATTACCTCTCCACCTATGTGAAGCTGGGCACCATCGCGACCCTCGTCGTGGGGGTGATCCTCGTGCATCCCGATATCCGCTTTCCGGCATTTACCCAGTTCGTCCACGGCGGCGGACCGATCATCAAAGGCACCTTATTCCCCTTTCTCTTCGTGACGATCGCCTGCGGCGCCATCTCCGGCTTTCACGCGCTGGTGTCTTCCGGAACCACCCCGAAAATGCTCGACAAAGAGACAGACGCGCGCCTCATCGGCTATGGCGCGATGATCTGCGAGTCGCTGGTGGGAGTGCTGGCGCTGATCGCAGCCACCTCCATGCATCCCGGCGATTATTTCGCGATCAATACATCCCCCGACGTTTTTGCCGGTCTCGGATTGCATACCGTGAATCTGGAGGCGGTCTCGCGAGAGGTGGGGGAAAAGCTGGCGGGGCGCACCGGTGGCGCGGTTTCTCTAGCCGTCGGTATGGCCCAGATCTTCAAGGGACTGCCTGGCATGGACCGGCTGATGGCGTATTGGTACCACTACGCCATCATGTTCGAGGCTCTCTTTATCCTGACTACCGTGGATGCCGGGACCCGGGTAGCCCGTTACGTGTTCCAGGAAGTCATGGGGCGGGTACATAAGCCCTTCGCCAACAGCTCCTGGCTTCCCGGCAACCTGGCCGCGACAACCCTGGTTGTGGGCGGCTGGGGATATCTGATTTATACCGGTACCATTTCCACGATCTGGCCGCTATTCGGCACGGGCAACCAGTTACTCGCCACCATCGCGCTGTCGATCGGCACCACGTTCCTGATCAATATGGGCAAGGCCAAATACGCCCTGATAACCGCGATTCCCATGTGTTTTGTGGGGATCACCACGGTTACGGCCGGCATTCTGTCCATTAAGAACCTCTTTTGGCCGCTGACGAGCAAGCCGGGCCAGATGCTGACGGGCTATCTGGATTCGGCGCTGACGGGGATCTTCATCGTAGGCGTGGTCCTGGTGGTCGGCGATGCGGCGCGGCGGTGGGTAGCTGTGCTGAACGGCGCGCAACCTCCCGCGGAGGCCTTCGGTCCGCCGGTTACGGCCGCCAATGAAATCAAGATGGGTTGTTGCTAGTATCCAGCCCGCCCACTAGGGCCGGCCTTTTATGGGCCCCACAAAAAACTTCTAATCCGCGCGCGGGAGCCCGGTTGTTATACTACTTGCATTCACCGTGCAACAGGCCCAGATCGCCGAGGACGACCTATTCCGGGATTACGATACCGGCTCGTTTTTCGATGAGATGTTCGCGGCGCCCGGACAGGCGCGGCCGCACTACGCCAAGACTTTCCAGGAATTGGAGCGCCTGGCCCCGGCGCAATTCCAGGAATTGCGCGAGCTCGCGGACTTTTCGTTCCTCCTGCAGGGGATCACTTTCACGGTTTATAGCGATGGCCGGGGTACCGAGCGGCTCTTTCCCTTCGACCTGGTTCCGCGCATATTGCCCAATTCGGAATGGAACGTGATCGAGCGCGGCCTGGCGCAGCGGGTCCGTGCGCTCAACCTGTTCCTGCAGGATGTCTACGGCCAGCAGCGCATTTTGAAGGATCGGGTGGTGCCGCGGTCGCTGATCTATTCCTGCCGGCACTTCTGCCGCCAGATGATCGGCGTGGAAGTGCCGCGCGGCATCTACACGCACGTCGCGGGCATCGACCTGGTGCGCGATTCGAAAACCGGCCAATACCTGGTACTCGAAGATAATGTGCGCACCCCCAGCGGCATCTCTTATGTGCTGGAAAACCGCCAGGTGATGACCCGCACGCTGCCGCACGCCTTCCAATTGCACGGGGTCCTGCCGATCGACCACTATCCCGCCGAGCTTTGCCAGATTCTGCGCATGATTTCGCCGCGCGGAGGCGACCGCCCGGTCATGGTCCTGTTGACTCCGGGCATCCACAACAGCGCCTATTTCGAACACACGTTCCTGGCCCAGCAGATGGGCATCGAGCTGGTGGAAGGCCGCGACCTGGTGGTCGATTGCGACATCGTCTACATGAAGACCATTCACGGCCTCACCCGCGTGGATGTGATCTACCGCCGCATCGACGACGATTTTCTGGATCCGCTGGCATTCCGCGCGGATTCCATCCTGGGCATCCCCGGCCTGATGGGCGCCTACCGCGCCGGCAACGTGGCGCTGGCTAACGCGGTGGGCAACGGCGTGGCGGACGACAAAGCCATTTACGCCTACGTGCCCGCGTTCATTCGCTATTACCTGGGCGAAGATCCCGTCTTGAGCAACGTCGAAACCTGGCTCTGCTCCAAGCCGGAGCATCTGTCGTACGTCCTGGACCATCTGCCCGAACTGGTGGTGAAGGCCGTGGGCGAATCGGGCGGCTATGGCATGCTGATTGGGCCGTCGGCCAGCCTCGCCGCCATCGACGATTTTCGCGAGCGCCTGCGCGCCGACCCGCGCAACTACATTGCCCAGCCGGTGATCGGCTTGTCCCGCTGCCCAGCCCACGATCCGCGCACCGGCCGCATGGCCGGCCGCCATATCGACCTGCGGCCGTATTGCCTATACGACGGCGATAAGGTGGTGATCGTGCCCGGCGGTCTGACGCGGGTGGCCCTGAAGCCCGGTTCGCTGGTGGTGAATTCCTCCCAAGGCGGCGGCAGCAAGGATACCTGGGTGCTGCGAGGTGAAGTATGATGCTCTCGCGCATCGCCGACTCGCTGTTCTGGATGGCGCGTTATATGGAGCGCGCCGAGGACACCGCGCGTATCCTGGACGTGAACTACCACATGATGATCGAGGAATCGCCGCACGCCCTCCGCATGCGCTGGGATCCGCTGGTGGCCATCACCGGCGAACAGGAGCGCTTCGCCGCGCAATGTTCCGAGGCCACACCGCGCAACGTTTTCGAGTTCCTGGCGTTCAGCGCGGACAACCCCAGTTCCATCGTGCAATGCATCACCTCGGTGCGCGAGAATGCCCGCACCATCCGCGACCGCCTTTCGCGCGAGCTTTGGGAGGATATCAACAGCCTCTATCACAACGTCACGCGCTTTAATCCCGAGGAGGAAATCGCGGTGGGGCCGCACCGTTTCTGCAACGCCATCCGGTTTGGCAGCCACAGCTTTCACGGTGTGGCCGACGATACCCTGCCGCACGACGAAGGCTGGAACTTTCTGCAGGCGGGACGCGCCCTGGAACGCGCCGAAATGACCGCGCGCATCGTGGACGTGGAGTATCACAAGCTGGTGGAATCGCCCGGCACCGGGGATACCGCCGGGAACCACCAATGGATGGCGGTGCTCAAATCCGTCGCCGCGTACGAGTTTTACCGGCGTCAGTACCACGTGCGTATCGAGCCCGAACGCGTGGCGGAGCTGCTGGTGCTGCACGCCCAACATCCGCGCTCGATCCGCTTCAACATCGCGACCGTCCAACAGTCGTTGCGCGCCATCAGCGGCAGCGGTCCCGGCTTTTATGCCGACGAAGCCGAGCGCCTTACGGGAAACCTGCATGCGACCCTGGTGTACGACCGCATTGAAGACATTTTCGCGCGGGGGCTGCACACTTTTCTGGACGACGTGCAAAAGGTTTGCCGCAGCATCGGCGAGAACATCGCCCGCACTTACTTCTACTACGCGGTGGTGGCATGAACCGTTGCAGCCTCTTTCACGTGACGGAGTTCAGCTACGACGGTCCGGTTTCGGAGAGCTACAACGAGGTCCGGCTGCGGCCCCGCCAGGATGAGACGCAAAGCTGCCTCTCGTTCCGGCTGACGACCGATCCGGTGGCCAAAACTTCCGCCTATCTGGACCCCTACGGGAACTGGGTGCATCGCTTCAATGTGCTGCCCGAGCATCGTCATCTGCGGGTGGAGGCCGATTCCGTGGTGCTGGTGCAGGAACCGCGTCCGCTGCCGGAAGACGGTCTCGCCTTGCGCGACCTGGCCGCGAGGGCCGAAGCGCTGGACGAATTCTACGATCTGCTATGCGCCACCGTTTACGTGCCGCACCTGCCCGCGGTGCGCGAACTGGCCGGCGATGCCGAACGCGACAGCGGCGGCTCCGTGGCTGGATTCGCGCGTGCCGCGGCCGCCCTGGTGCACGACGGGTTCCGCTATGAGAAAGGCGCCACGCACGTGCAATCGTCCATTGAAGATGCGCTGCGGACGCGCTCCGGCGTCTGTCAGGATTTCGCGCACCTGCTGCTGGCGATGCTGCGCATGCACGGCCTGCCGGCGCGTTACGTATCGGGTTACCTGTTGCCCAAATCCACCACCGAGCCGGGCGCCAGCACCACGGAAGTGATCGGCGGCCAGGCTTCGCACGCGTGGACCGAGGTCTACCTGCCGGACGAAGGATGGTTCGGTCTCGATCCCACGCTGGGCGAACCTATCGGCCTGCGGCACGTGCGCGTGGCTTACGGCCGCGATTACGGCGATGTCGCGCCGGTGCGCGGCGTATACAAAGGGCACGCCGGCCAGCGCCTCTCGGTGGATGTGCGGGTCCGGCCCGCGCTCGACGAAGAAGGCAACGAACACCTGCAGGAGACCGCCGCCGGTCCGGTGCAGGCTCCGGCCGCCGAGGAACCTCCGCAGCAGCAACAGCAGCAGCAGCAGTGACTGGTACATTGAAATAGATGTCCCAAGTGGCGGCGGACCCGCGCGCGTTGCGCTCTTCCCCGGCGGCCTATCGGCGGTTCAGCCAGGTTGCCTGGGGCGTACTCGTGTACAACATGTTGGTGGTGCTGTGGGGCGCGTTTGTGCGCGCCACCGGCTCGGGGGCGGGCTGCGGCGACCGTTGGCCGCTGTGCAATGGCGCGATCGTGCCGCGGGCGGCGCGCATCGAGACCCTCATCGAGTTCACCCATCGTGCCACCAGCGGCCTCTCGATACTAGGCGTGGCCGCGCTTTGCTTGTGGGCCTTCCGCCTGTTTCCGCGTGGCCATCGCGCGCGATTCTATGCGGCGCTCTCGGTTGTATTTCTGTTCGCGGAGGCGTTGCTGGGAGCGGGCCTGGTGCTGTTTCAATATGTCGAGCACAATGCCTCGGCCGGGCGCACCGCATATCTTTCCGCGCACCTGGTGAACACCCAGATCCTACTGGCCATGCTGACCCTCACCGCCTGGTTCGGCGCGGATGTGGCGTCCCGGGTTTGGCGTGGCGCGCCGAAACTGATGGTGGCCGCCCTACCCGTGGCGGTGGTAGTGGCGGTCAGCGGCGCCATCGCGGCGCTGGGCGACACGCTCTATCCCGCCGCTTCGGTGGCTTCGGGGATGCGGCAGGAATTCTCGCGCACCGCCGGCGCGCTGCTGCGGCTGCGCGCTTTGCACCCGGTGCTGGCAGTAGCGGGCGGAGCCGTTCTGCTGGCCGCTGCGGTGGTAGCGATACGATCGGGGCGTGCTCCGGCCGTTCGCATGGGCAAGATCCTGGCGGCCCTGGTGTTCCTGCAAGTTGCCGCCGGAACGGTGAACATCGTTCTTCTCGCGCCGGTTTGGATGCAGATCCTGCACCTGCTACTGGCCAATTTACTATGGGTCGCGCTGGTGGTGATGACGCTTGAAACGGGCGCGCCGGTTATTGCAAACGGACTGCGGAATCCGGCGTGATTTCAACGGCGGCGGCGCGATGGATGCGGCTTGCTGTCCTCCCGCATTCGCTTATCCAGCACAAGACGTGAGCGCTTCATGTCTAGCCGACCTGCACGAGCTTTCCTTGAAGTGCCGACACTTTTTCGGCGGCCAGCGCTTTCACCTTGCGGATGCTGGCGAGCTTGATGTTTTCATAGCCCCGGATTTGGCCGGGCAGCGCCACAATCTCCTGTACCAGCGCCAGGTTGTCCGCGGTGGCGCGGTCCAGGCAGCCCCGCACTAACTGCTCGTACCAGGGGATGAGCGCGCGCTCTTCGCGCCGCACCGCCGCATATCCGAAGAGATCGAACGGCGTGCCGCGCAGCCCTTTCATGGAGGCCAGCACGGACAACGGCCCGCGGAACCAGCCGCCCAGCTTCAACTTCCTCTTCAAACCCAAGGCCCGCAACAACGGTGGATACAGGTTGTAGCCGATCGATTCCACCTGCTCCCACATGCCGCGAATCTGCGCTTCACGCTCCGGATTCGTCAGCAGGCGCGCGACTTCGTACTCGTCTTTGTACGCCATCAGCTTGTAGAGATGGCGTGCGACGGCTTCGGCCAGAGCCGGCCGGCGGGATGCGACTTCGCCAACGAACGCGGCGTAGCGTGTGGCGTAAGCGCCATTTTGGTAGCGCATCAGATCGGCCTGGCGGCGTTCAACCAGGGAGCGGTTGTCGGCGGGCGGCGCCGGCGGGGCAATCAGCGATTCCACGGCAGGCGCGTCGTGGTAGTATCGGCGGCCCCACAGGAAGGCCTGCACGTTGCGCTCGGCATCCACTTTGTTCAGCCGGATGGCTTCCTCGATGGCCGTTTCGGAAATCGGGATCAGGCCGCCCTGCCAGGCCGCCCCCAGCAGGAAAATGTTTACCGCCATGTGACTGGCGAACAATCCTTCGGCCAGGCGCGAAGCATCCAGGAATAAGTTGCGGTCCTTGCGCGTGTAATGGTTGATCAGATCGACTGCCGCACCCGGACCCGCGAGGCGCGCTCCGCCGCGGATGGCGTCGCCGGTGGGTACTTCCGCGGTGTTCACCACCGCGACCGTTCGCGACGCATGCGCGCGTTTCAGATTCTCCGCGCTGGCCGCGCCCAGCAGGTCGAATCCCAGCAGCAGGTCGGCGTTGCCATAGCCTATCTTGGCCGACGCTTCGATGGGCCGCGCGCTCAAGATGACGCTCGAGATGACCGCGCCGCCCTTCTGCGCCAGGCCCGTCTGATCGAGCGTGATCACGGAGAGGCCGTCGATCCAGGCCGCGGTGGCCAGCAGCGCATTCACCGTGACCACACCCGTCCCGCCGATGCCCGGCATCAGGATCGAATACCGTTCGCCGATCGTCACCCGCTCCCGCGGCGGCGGTACCTCGGTTTCCGGAAGCTTCGGCAGAGACCGGCGCCGCTGTCCCGTGCCCGCTTTCAGCTTGACGGTGACGAACGACGGGCAGTCTCCCAGCACGCACGAATAATCCTTATTGCAGGACGATTGATGAATGCGGGTCTTGGGGCCGTATTCCGTTTCGACCGGATGCAGGCTCAGACAATTGGATTGCGTCACGCAATCGCCGCAGCCCTCGCAAACTTCTTCGTGGATCGCGAAGCGTAGCGTGGGTTCCGCGAGCTTGCCGCGCGCGCGCAGGCGGCGCTTCTCGGCGGCACACTGCTGGTCATAGACGATGGCCGTCACGCCGGGCAGCTTCTCGAACTCGCGCAGCACTTCGGGTAAGTCGCCGCGATCGCGCAGTTGGGCATTGGCTGCCAGCGTGACGCCCTTGTATTTCGCGAGGTCGTCGGTGAGCACCGCGATCCGGCGAACGCCATCGGCCGCCAGCTTGCGGGTCAGTTCGGGGACCGGGACCGCGCCCGCGGCCTGCTGGCCTCCGGTCATGGCTACCGCGCTGTTGTAGAGAATCTTGTAAGTGATGTTGACGCCCGCCGCGATACAGGCCTCCACAGCCAGCGAGGCGGAATGGAAATAAGTGCCATCGCCGACGTTCTGGAAGATATGCGGCCGGTCGACGAACGGCGCCATGCCGATCCACGGCCCGCCCTCGCCGCCCATGTGGGTGAGGAACGAATAGGAGTGATGTGAGTGTTGCAACTGCGCGGCCATGGCGTGGCAGCCGATGCCGCCGCCCGCCATCTGGCCCGCCAACAGCAGCGTGGATCGATTGTGCGGGCAGCCCGAGCAGAAGGTCGGGAAGCGCGCGGGGACCACGCCGCGTTCACGAGCGTCGATTTCGTCGAGCAGGGCGATGCGGGAAGCGCCTTCCGGTCCCGGTTCGATGAGCTGCGCCAGCACGCGGCCGATGGTGTCCGGGTCCAACTCACCGGCGGCGGAGAATAGCGGGGCGGCCGTGGGATCGCCTTTGCCGAGAATGGCGGGACGGTCGGGTGAGTTATACAGCGTCTCGCGCAACTGCAATTCCAGGAAGCTGCGCTTCTCTTCGACCACCAGAATCGTCTGCAGCCCGCGCGCGAACTCGGCGGTGAAGCGCGGCTCCAGCGGATAGGTCATGCCGAACTTCGCGATGCGCACACCGGCGCGCGCCAGTTGGTCGCGCTGGAAGCCGAGATCGGCGAGGGCCTGCATCAGGTCGAAATATGCCTTGCCGGCGCTGGCGATGCCCAGCCATGCGCCTTCGCCCGCGCCAAAGCTCCGGTTCACCTGGTTGATCCGGGCGAATTCGCGCGCGGCCTCCAGCCGCCGGTAGAGCGCCTCGGGCTCCAGCAGCAGCGTCATGGGAATCAGCAGCCGGGCGTCAACCTTCTTCTCGTAGCCTTGCGGAATGTGAATGGCGAGGCGCTCCGGGTCGACCGCCACGGTGCCGCCGGCGTCGCACACATTGGTCACCATCTTCATGGCCACCCAGGCACCGGAAAACCGCGAAAGCGCGATGGCCAGCAGACCGTAATCCAGCGTCTCCTGCGTGTTGCCCGGATAGAAGATGGGCATCGCATGGTTGTAAAAACTGAGATCGCTCTGGTGCGGGATGGTGGAGCTCTTGGAAACGTGATCGTCGCCGCCCAGCACCAGCGCCGCGCAATTCCTGCCCGTGCCCGCGAGGTTCGCATGGCGGAAGATATCTCCCGACCGGTCGACGCCCGGCCCCTTGCCGTACCAGATGCCCAGCACGCCGTCGTAACGCGACTGCCCCAGCGCATGATGAATCTGGCTGCCGAAAACAGAGGTAGCGGCCAGGTCTTCGTTGACGCCGGGCACGAAATGGATGCGGTGCTCGTCCAGCAGGCCCTTCACGCGCGCCAGGGCCATGTCGTAGCCGCCCAGCGGCGAGCCTTCGTATCCGGAAATGAAACCGGCCGTGTTCAGGCCGGCGCGGCGGTCGCGGCGCATCTGGTCCATCGGCAGACGGACGAGGGCCTGGATGCCCGTGAGGTAGACTGCGCCGTGCTCCTGCTCATATTTCGAATCGAGCTTCATTTGACAGCGGAGAGTGCTACCGCATTATATAATGCGGGCGGGTTGCGGGTCTCCAGACCCGCTTAGCGGGACCTTAAAGTCCCGCCGGCACGCTGAAGCGTGTCAGGATGGCCCCGCGGGCACCAAATGTGATGAAAGCTCAATTTGGAGGGCGGCCAATCCTGGCCGCAGCCGGCTTTCCAGCCGGCTTGGCCGCCTGAAAGGCGGCTGCGGGCATGATTGCCCGCCCCCCAATTGAGTTTTCAACGGTGCGCCACGGGCAAGCGGCCAGTCATCACCGGACAAGTCCAAGCTCCAGTGCGGGTCTCCAGGCCGCTTTGACGGCCGGCCACCGTACGGGGTTGATGATATAACGGGATCAGCCTGCAAGGCTGCCAAACTATGCCGAGAACATCCAAGAAAACGGCGACAGCCGATGAGACCGCCGATATGGCATCACGGGGCGTGAACATATCTGCCTATTTCACCAATCGGTTCACCGTCGTGCGGCCGGTACGCCGGATCGAGGCGGAGAAGCGGGCTGTCGGATCGCGGAAGAGAAAGGCAGGTTAGAGGCTCACCTCCACGGGCGCAATCTTTCATGTCACACTATCTGGCTTTCGACCTGGGCGCGGAAAGCGGACGCGCCATCTTGGGCACCCTCGATGGCGGGCTTCTGAAAATCGAAGAATTGCACCGCTTCGCCAACACGCCGGTGCGCGTGTTCGACGCCCTTTATTGGGACACGCTGCGGCTCTGGCACGAGATCCAGCGCGGGCTGGCGATCGCCGGGCGGGAACGTAAGCTGCGGCTGGATGGCATCGGCATCGATACCTGGGGCGTGGATTTCGCCTTGCTGGGTAGGGATGGCGCCCTGGCCGATAATCCGCGGCACTATCGCGACGCGCGCACTAACGGCGTCATGGAGAAGGTTTTCGAGAAGGTGCCACGGGCGGAAGTGTTCGCCGAGACCGGCATCCAGTTCATGCAGATCAACTCGCTCTACCAGTTCTATGCGCTGAAACTGGCCGGATCGCCGGCGCTGGAGGCCGCGCGCACGCTCCTGTTCATGCCGGACCTCCTGAATTACTGGCTGACGGGCGTGGCGCGCGCGGAAGTGACCATCGCCAGCACGTCGCAGTTTTACAACCCGCGCCAGAAAGCGTGGGCGCGCGATATGCTGGAGCGGCTCGGACTACCCACCGGCATCCTGCCGGAAATTGTGACGCCGGGAACGCGGCTCGGCCCGCTGCTCGATTCCGTGGCGCAGGCCGCCGGGCTGGACGCCGTGCCGGTATACGCGACGGGATGCCACGATACGGCTTCGGCGGTCGCCGCGGTGCCGGCCGAGGGCGCGAACTGGTGCTACATCAGTTCGGGAACCTGGTCGCTGATGGGCGCGGAATTGGATGAGCCGGTCATCGACGAACGGGTGCTGGCGGAAAATCTGACCAACGAAATCGGCGCCGCCGGAAAGGTGCGGTTCCTGAAGAACATCGCGGGACTCTGGCTGCTACAGGAGTGCCGGCGCGCGTGGGCGCTGGAGGGCGCGGAATACACTTACGAGGAACTGGTGCGGCTGGCGGGCGAGGCCGCGCCCGCGCGCGCGCCGATCGACGTGGACGCGTTTCTGGAACCGGGCGGCATGCCCCGTAAGATCACCGAGCATTGCCTGTCGCGCGACCTGCCGCCGCCGGAAACGCCCGGCCAGTT
>JBEKIM010000060.1:0-22115 GCA_050011755.1 Bryobacteraceae bacterium
TCTGGTTTACCGAGCAGTCGAGCAACAAAATCGGACGAATCACCACGGCCGGAGCGGTGACCGAGTATCCGATTCCCACCCAGGACGCCGCGCCTTACGGGATCGCGGCGGGGCCGGACGGCGCCTTGTGGTTTACCGAGTATATCGGAAATCAAATCGGGCGCATTAGCACGGCCGGCGCCTTCAATGAGTACCCGATTCCGACGCCCGGGAGCCAACCCTTTGGCATTGTGGCGGGGCCGGACGGCGCGCTGTGGTTCACCGAGGCGGCCGGCAACCGGATCGGGCGAATCACCACCGGCGGAGCGATCACCGAGTACCCTACCCCGACCCCGGAAAGCCGGCCGGTGGGGATCGCGGCGGGACCGGACGGCGCTCTCTGGTTCGCCGAATTCGAGGGCAACAACATCGGGCGCATCTCCACCGCCGGAGCGATCACCGAGTTTCCGGTGCCCCCCGGCGAGCCGTACACTTTAGCAACGGGACCGGATGGCGCACTTTGGTTCACGGAATGGGGAAGCGGCAAGATCGGGCGCATGACCACCGCGGGAACGGTCACCGCGACTTATCCAACGTCGACGCCCGGCAGCAACCCTTATCGAATCACGGCCGGTCCGGAAGGGACGCTGTGGTTCACGGAGTTCGCGGCGAACCGCCTCGCACGCATCACGACGACTGGATTGATCATCGAGTATCCGACGCTGACCGAAGACACCAAACCGACCGGGATCGCGCCCGGGCCGGATGGCAATCTTTGGATCGCCGAGCAAGCGGGCGAGAGCATCGCGCGCGCGCCGGTTTGCAGCCTGGGCTTCAGCGCCAGTTTCGCGGGCACAGTGCTGACCATGGACTTCAACCTGGCGATCGACACGGCCGCGACCTTTAACATGATCTTGCGAAATTCGAGCGGCCCCATCGGCGAGCCGTTCTCCAAAGCGCTGGGGCCCGTGTCGGATGTGTTCACGCTGCAATGGGACCATGTTCCGGACCTGGGTGCCGTCACTGTTCAGTCGACGTTGTCGGCAGGTCCGGGGCAGGCCATCTGCTCGGAATGGACGCTGGTGAACACGGGACAGTAATGCCGGTACAATGGCATGCAACGTGGCTTATCCGCTTTCAAGACCGCTGCTGTCGGGGCTCTGGGCGGCGTTTTACTTCCTGGCGGGCATAGCCGCCGCGCAGAATTCCGGAGCTCTCGAAGGATCCGTCCGGGACGCACAGGGCCGCGCATGTGGCGCAGCCACCGTCTATCTGCAACGCAAGTCTTCCAACCAGATTCTCACGTCAAAGGCCGGCCCGGACGGAAGGTATCGCTTTACCGGCCTGCAGCCCGGCGATTATCTGGTGCGCGCGGAGAGCGGCGCACCGTATCCCATTAGTCTCGCAGACAACCAAACGAAGGAATTCGATCTGACGGCGCAGTATGGGTTCTTCGACGAGCCTAACTTCATTGTGGCCGGGGTGAGCGACCCGGGGGCCCGGGGCGGCCATGGCTCCGATACGGTGCTGCGCTCCACGGAGGATCTGGCAAAGGCGACCGCGGAGTTGACCGGAGAATCTCCCGCCGTGCAGACGGGAAGCCCACTCGAAACGGTGCGCGCATATCAACGCGCGGCGGAACTGGAAGCGAGCGAAGCGCACCTCTTCGACTGGGGGGCGGAGTTGCTGGTGCATCGCGCGGCGGAGCCGGCCGCGGAGGTCTTCGCCAAAGGCCATCGTCTGTTCCCGCATTCCCAGCGCCTGCTCTTGGGCCTGGCAGCGGCCCGGTATGCGCGCGGCGATTACGAGCAGGCGGCGCAGCGGTTCTTCGAGGCCTGTGACCTGAATCCGGAAGACCCGGGGCCGTACATGTTCCTGGGCAAAGTGCAAAGCGTCGAGATCACCACGTTGCCGCCTTATTTGGAAAGGCTGGAGCGATTCGCCAAACTTCGTCCCGATAGCGCCTGGGCGAACTATTACTACGCGGTGGGCCTTTCCAAGCAGCGCAAGGGGCCGGAGGATTCCGAAACGCCGGCCCGCATCCGGGATTTATTGGAAAAGGCCGTACGGCTCGATCCGAGCCTGGCCGCCGCCTACCTGCAACTGGGCATTCTCTATTCCGGCCAGAATGACGATCTTCACGCTATTGACGCCTACCAAAAGGCAATCGAGTTGAATCCCGGAATGGACGAAGCCCACTATCGCCTGGGCCAGGCTTACGGCCGAACCGGGCACAAGGAAGAAGCCCGGCGGGAACTCGAGACTTACGAGCAATTGTCCAGGAACTTACAGCGGGAAATCGAGCGCCAGCGGAGCGAGGTCCAACAATTCGTAATCGAATTGAAAGATAAAAGCCCAGCCGCGCCGCCGCGATAAATTCCGGTCTTAGAACAGAAGCTTAAGGGCAACCTGAACCAAGCGCGGGTTGTTCACGGTGGTGTTGATTGAGCCGAAACCCGGATTACCGAGTTCCGGACAAGCCGCACAAATGCCGCTGCCGGGTGTACCGAACTGCGGATGGTTTAAGAGATTGAAAACCTCGGCGCGGAAATCCAGCTTCATCCCCTCGCGCCATGGCAGCAGGAAATGCTTGATCGCCGAAAAATCCGTATTTACGAAGTCCGGGCCGGAAAGCGGCGTGCGGCTGGCGTTCCCCAGTTCCCCGCCCGGCGCCGCCGCGAAGCAATTGACGTTGAACCATTCGTTGATCGTCGGATTGTTCATTACCGGATTGCAAACCTGGTTCGGGCGATTCAAGCTATTTCCGTCGTTTTCGAAGTTGACGCCCGAGTTATTGGGCGCCACCACGAAAATCGGGAATCCGGAAGTCACCTTCTGGATCACGGTTAGCTCCCAATTGCCCAGGATCGCATTCACGGCACCGTTCCAGTCGCTGCCGAACGCCTTACCCTTGCCGAACGGCAGTTCATAGATCACGCTGGCGGTGAAGTCGTGGTTGAGATTGATTTGAGACAAACCCCAATCCAACTGTTGCCATCCCGGCAGCGGATAGTAGAGCGCACCGATGTTGCTGCCCAAGCCGTCGGTGTATCCCGAATCGTGGTTTCTTGAATAGGTGTAGCCAATCAGGGCATAGAGACCATGCCGGGCGCTCTTGGTTTCAGCCTTGATTTGAAGGGAATCGTAATGCGCCTTCCCGTCGTCGGTCATGTTATCGACGGTCGAGTAAGGGAAGTCTGTCTCCGGAACACCGAAAGACGCTCCACCCGGTCCGCACCCCAGCGTGTACCCGGCGACGGAGCCGCAGGCGGAGGGAGATCCGACATTCAAGTTATTGCCGTAGACCAGAATATGGGATGCACGGGAGCCCGCGTATCCAGCCGTCAACAGCACCTGCCCGGGCAGTTGGTGTTCCACGTTGATGTTGTACTGTTGCACCATGCCCTGCTTGAAGTTCTGGTTCATGGAATTGATCGTGCCCCCGAAGTCTAAGAGTGGAGGCGACGAGGGCACAATGGGAAAGCCCTGCGACAGCGTAAGGGCGCCCCCGAAGGGAGGCGACTGCCCATACATAGTGGCGCAGGCGGAGGTGGCGAACGGACATCCGCCGCCAAAAGCAAACGACCCGGATTCGTAGGAATACGGCGGGTTTTGCCATAAGCCCTGCGCGCCCATGTTCCAGGAGGAATCGTGGTAGATGGCATAGCCACCGCGCACCACGGTAGTCTGGCTGCCCCAGGGTTTCCAGGCCAAACCGAGACGCGGTTCGAACGCCCTCCAGTCCATGTTGACACCCGCATATTTATTGGCGTTTTGCCCCGCGATCAGGAAAGTCTGGGTGTCCAGGACGAAATTCGTCTGGCGATTGAAGGCTTCGCTTTCAGGCGTAACGATGGCCCAGGCCAATCCCAGATTCAAGGTCAGATCCTTGCTCACGCGCCAATCGTCCTGCACAAACGGACGGTACATTTTCCAGCGCCGCCCGGTAACGTCGCCGTCAAAGGTCTGATCGTGGATGGCCAGATCGGTGAAGCCCATCAACAATTGAGCGGCGGGGTCGCCGCCCCAATCGCCGGTGATGTCCCAATATCCGTCCTGGAAGCCGACCGCCAGGACATTCAACTGGTTGGCGCGTATGTTGCCGCCAATCCTGATGTCGTGCTTGCCGCGCACCATATCGAATGAGTCGGAGATCGAGAAGACATTGGTGGCGCCCTGAAATGGAGAATAGCCGCGATCTCCCAACGACCAGTATCCGGTCAATTCGGTGGACGTCAGGCCGCAACTGATCCCTCCCAGATTGGCGCCCGGAATGCCGAGTTGGTCGGATTCGCACGTGCCGCTGCCGAAGGATGTGAAGTAATTGCTGATGCGATTGAATCCAATGCTGAATTGATTGACGGTCCGCTCAGAGAAAATGTGCGTCTCGGAAAGCGCCGCGTTGCGCCCGTGATTGGCGATGTTCTCCGTGCTGGCAAAGGCGCTCTGTTCGGCGAAACCCGGCGAGCCGCCCGGAACGAACGAGGCTGCCTGGTCGTAGCTGAAGCGCGCGAACATGGAGTCTCTCGAGGAGAAATTGTGGTCCAGGCGGATGTCGAATTCCCCTTCGTTGAGCTTTCTCACCGGCTCGTTCACGTAGTTGTAACCGAGGGCCGCATTGTTGGCATTGGGCAGAGGATAAAAATTGATCATCTTCTGGCCGATCGGGTCGAACAGGCCTTGCGGAATTTTATTGCAGTCGACGCCGGGCGCCTGGCTGCCGTTGGCCGACACGGCCATGGGATTGCCGGCGCTATCGCACTGAAAGTGCGAGTCGGGCGCGCCCGTCATATAGGGATTGGTCAGCATCGTTGAGTTCGGATTGCCGAACGCATCGTCGGTGAAGTCGCCGTTGCGCATCGCGGCCGTGGGTACCAAGCCATCAAACGGAATCCCGTGACGCTGCATCTTAGCCTGATAATCGGCGAAGAAGAAGGTCTTGTCTTTCTTGATCGGCCCACCCAGCGAACCGCCGAACTGATTCAAATTGAACTGTTCGGTGCTCGCGGCGAAGAAACTGCGGGCGTCCAGGTCTGTATTGCGGAAGAATTCGAATAGCGTACCGTGAAAGTCGTTGGACCCAGACTTGGTTGTCACCAGAACCGTGGGTCCCGCGCGGGTCCCGTATTCCGCCGAATAGTTATAAGTCAGAACTTTGAATTCCTGGATGGCGTCCAGGGACGGCAGAATGGCGATGCCGCCCGCGGTGAGTTCGTTGTTGTCGTTGCCATCGTACAGCCAATCGGTTGAGTTGGCGCGGGATCCGCCGACCGACAGCGAAAACGAACCGCGCGCGGAGACTTCACTGCTGGGGCCGCCATTGAAAAAGCTCTGCGGGTTGGTTTCCGTAATAGTGCCGGGCGTGAGAGTGGCCAACTGCACGAAGTCGCGACCGTTCAGCGGAAGTTCGGCGACCTGCTGGGACGTGATCACCTGGCCCAAAGTCGGATTAGCCGTTTCGACAGCCACCGCGGTGGCGGTCACCTCCACACTCTCTTTCACGGAAGCGGGAACCAGCCTAAAATCCAACTCGCGGTGCTGATCCACTTGGAGGCGGATATCTTTCTGCTCGACTGGCTGAAAGCCGGTGAATTCCACGTGCACCGTATAGGTGGCCACCGGCAGCAGCGGCACGAGATAGTGCCCGGATTCGTCGGTCGTGGAATCGCGGGTAACGCCCATGGCAGGCGCGGTCACCACCACTTTCGCTCCGGCAACCGCGGATCCGGTGGCATCCGAAACGGTCCCCGAAATGATTCCGGTGGCTTGCCCATAGACCAATGGACATGCGCCAAACACAAGCAAACAAAAGACCGCCGCAAACAGCATTCTTCCGGTTGGCATCTAGAGTCCCTTTCATTGCCGCTCCGTGGAACGGCTGTATAGTATTCTCCCCTTGCAACCTGAATTCTGAAGAGCGAGAGTGAACCAGTATGACCCGATTGTTCCGGCGGTGTCAAGCTTTTAGACCAGTGGGACAAACGACTCGTCGAGAGATCCGGCAGGGCCGATTCCCGGCGGCTATAATAGCCTCTAGCGAAGTACGGGAAGCATGCGAAAACGAACCTGGGGCCGGTTAATCCTCCGCATCGTCATCGTGGGTGCGGTCCTGACGGCTATATCCGTGTTATACCAGCACGCCGTGCACGTCAATACCACCACGGGTGCGCTGACTTACTTGCTGGTAGTCCTGGCGGCGGCCACGCTGTGGGGCCTGCCGGAAGCCATTCTTGCTTCGGTCTTGAGCGTGTTGTCCCTCGACTATTATTTCCTGCCTCCAGTACCCTCTTTCGGAATCTCGGATCCTCAGAACTGGGTGGCGTGGTGCACGCTCCTGATTACCGCACTGGTGGTGAGCGAGTTGTCCGCCAGGTTAAAGAAACGGGCGACGGAGGCAATCCAAAGACAGCGTGAAATCGAGCGGATGTACGCCCTCAGTTGCAGCCTGATGCAGGCTAACTCACCGGCTGCCTTAGCGCTGAGCATTCCGGAGCAGGTTGCCGCGATTTTTGGCTGTCGCGGCGTAGCTTTTTTCGATGGGCTGTCCGGCCAGAGCTTTCGCGCCGGCATGACCGATGGGATTTCGGAGGCCGCCCTGATGAGCGCGGACGGGGTCGCCCGCTTGGGCAAGGCGGTCCAGGGGACGACGGCGATGGTCGCGGTGAGCCTGGGCGCCAACCCGATTGGCAACCTGGGATTCTGTGACGCATCGATTTCAGCGCCGGCGATGCAGTCCATCGCCAACCTCGTGGCCCTGGCCATGGACCGGGCGCGCAAGCAGGAAACCTCCGCCCAAGCCGAAGGCGTGCGCCGGCATCAGGAGTTGAAGTCCATGCTGCTGGATGCCATGGCGCACGAGTTTCAGACGCCGCTTACCTCCATCCGCGCGGGGATCCACGCCATGCTTGCGGAATCTCCCGGGCGGGATCAACAGGAATGGCTGGAGATCATGAACGAAGAGAGCGGGCGCTTGAGCGCCATGATGACGGAGACTATCCAGATGGCGCGCATTGAAGCCGGACACGTGGACCTGGACATGCAGACCCATACGGTCGAAGACCTGGTTTTCTCGGCGCTCGAAAAAGAGTCGGCGGAGGGTTCCCCAGTCGCCATCGTTTTACCGCAAGGCCTCCCGCCCGTCTCCGCCGACGCCGGGTTGATCCGCCTGGTGATCCGTCAAATCGCGGGGAATGCCTTGAAGTATTCACAGCCGGGCGCTCCGATCACCGTGAGGGCAAGCGTCGAAGAGGGCGGCGTGATGGTCAGCATAGCCGACCGGGGACCAGGCATTCCAGCGGAGGAACAGCGGCAGATTTTTGAGAAGTATTACAGGGGGAAGCAAGGGCGTGGCCACTTGACGGGCATGGGGATGGGCCTGACCATCGCGCGCCAGATCGTGGAGGCCCACAACGGCCGGGTCTGGGTGGAGAGCCAGCCTGGGGAAGGCGCCACATTTTCATTCACGCTACCTTTGGCACATGAGGAGGCCAGCGTATGAGCGGAGCTAAAATCCTGGTGGTCGACGACGATTTGCAGATCCGGCGGGTGATGCGCAAGATGCTGGTGGCGCAGGGTTACGCGGTGAGCGACGCGCGCAGCGGCGAAGAAGCTTTGGATGTGCTGCGCCGCGGCCGCCACGATCTGGTGCTGCTGGATCTGGCGATGCCGGGCATGGGGGGACTGGAGGCCTGCCGCACCATTCGCGCCAGTTGGGATCTGGCGATCGTGGTCCTGTCTGTGCGGGATCTGGAGAAGGACAAGATCGGCGCGCTGGACGCCGGCGCCGACGATTATGTGACGAAGCCTTTCAGTATGCAGGAACTGCTGGCGCGCATCCGCGCGGGGCTACGCCGATCGCCGCTGGCGCCGGAAGCCGCGGCGGTGGTCGAAACCGGGGAACTGGAGATCAACTTCGCCGCGCGCCGGGTCATCGCCGGGGGCCGCGAAGTGCGCCTGACCCGGAAGGAATTCGACCTTTTGCAATATTTGGCCACGAACGCCAACACGCCCATCCCGCATCGCCGGCTGCTACAAGCGGTTTGGGGACCGGACTACGGCAACGAGGTGGTTTATTTGCGCGTTTTCGTCAATCAGCTTCGCAAGAAGATCGAGCCGGAACCGGCCAAGCCGCGCTACATCCTGACGGAGCCCTGCATCGGATACCAATTCCACTTGCCGCAAGATGCGCGCACCCAAGCCGTCACTCCGGCGACCGGCGAACCCGTCATTTCCAGCGAAGAGCCAGCCTGAAAAACCACCTGTCACTCATAGCGCAGCACCTCTGCCGGCGAGATCCGGGTGGCGCTGCGCGCCGGATAAATGGTCGCCAGAAAGCTCACCAGGATGGCCGCCGCGGCTATCCACACGCCGTCCACCCAGCGCGGCTCGAAAGGCACGAAGCTGAGCGCGTAAACCTGCTCGTCCAGCCGGATCCAGCGGTAGCGGTCGGCGAAGTAGCACAGCGCATATCCGACTGCCAGTCCGATCGTGGTGCCAACCACTCCAATGAGAACGCCCTGGAACATGAAGATGCGGCGGATCTGGCCGTGCCGCGCGCCCATCGACATGAGCACGGCTATGTCGCGATATTTTTCCATGACCATCATCACCAACGTGATGAGTATGTTCAACGCGGCGACCAATTCGATCAGCCCGATGGTGACGACGGTCACCGCCTTTTCCATCTGCAGCGCGTTCAGGAGTTGATGATTGCGCTCCATCCAGGTGAGGGTGGCATACCGCGACCCTGCAATCTTCGCGATCGTTTTGGCAACCTCAGGAGCGCGGTTCAGGTCGTCCAGTTTCACCTCAATTTCGTTGACGACGTCGGGGAGGGAGAGCGCCTGCTGCGCGGCAGGCAGGGAAGTATACACCCAGCTATCGTCGATCTCGTAAAAGCCGGATTCGAAGATTCCCACCACGCGGAAGCGGCGGATACTGGGGCGCGGACCCAGGGGCGTCAGCTCACCCTGCGGGCTGGTCACACTTACTCTGCTGTTCAGCAGCATGCCGATATCTTCGGCGAGGCGCGCGCCCAGGATGATGCCGGGAACTCCGCTATCCTGGGCCGCGCGCAAATTGTCTACCGAGCCGGCCTTCAGGTGGCGCAGCGTATCGCTGATCTGCAGCTCGGTGTCGATATTCACGCCTTTCAGGATGGCGCCCTTGGACTGTACCGGGCCGGTCAGGAAGACCGGAGTATAGAGCGCCGGCCCCGCCGCGGTAACGTGCGGCACCTTGCGGATCCGGGCCGCCAACGCTTCCCAGTTTTCGATGCCGTTGCCCGGCACCTTCTCCTGCACGTTGATGTGCGCCATGGCGCCAAGCAGGTTGCGCTGGAGCGTATCGCGGAAGCCATTGTTGATGGCCAGCGCCACCACCAGCGCCATGACGCCCGCGGCCACGCCGACGATGGAGATCGCCGTAATGACGGAGATCACGGCTTCCTTGCGGCGCGCCTTCAAATAGCGCCGCGCCACGAACAGCTCGAAGGAGGAAGGCACTCAGCGCCCGTCCAATTCGCGCAGCCGGGCCACCAGGTCGATGGGACCTTCGGGCCGCAGCAGCGGAAACAGGATCACGTCGCGGATGGAGCGGCGGCCGGTCAGGATCATGGTGAGGCGATCGATGCCGATGCCTTCGCCGCCGGCGGGCGGCATGCCGTAGCTGAGCGCGCGCACATAGTCCTCGTCCATCTGGTGCGCCTCTTCGTCGCCGCGCTCGCGCATGCCAAGCTGCATATCGAAGCGGCGGCGCTGCTCCTGCGGATCGTTCAACTCGGTATAACCGTTGGCCACTTCCATGCCCGCCATGTAGATCTCGAAGCGGTCCACGAAGGCCGGATCGTCCGGCTTCGTCTTGGAGAGGGGCGAACTCTCCACGGGATAGTCGTAGATGATGGTGGGCTGGATGAGCTGGTCCTCGACGACGCGTTCGAAGATATCGGTGAGCGCTTCGCCCGGAGTGGTTTTCCCGGATTGGCTCAGCAGCCATCCGGGATCGCGCACCTGTTCGGGCGTGGGCCGCCCGTCGCCCCGCCAGAACTCCACGAGGGCCTCGCGCATGGTGAAGCGCTGCAGGCAGCCGAAATTCAGCTTGTGGCCCTCGTACTCCACTTCCACCCCGCCCGTGGCGTCACGCGCCACCTGGGCCAATAACTCCGCCGAAAGATCGATCATGCCCTGGTAGTCCGTGTAGGCCTGGTAAAACTCCAGCATGGTGAACTCGGGATTGTGATGCGTGGATAAGCCTTCGTTGCGGAAGTTCCGATTGATTTCGTAGACGCGCTCCAGCCCGCCCACCAACAGCCGCTTCAGATACAGTTCCGGCGCGATGCGCAGATACAGATCGATATCCAGCGTATTGTGGTGGGTGACAAACGGACGCGCCGTCGCACCGCCATAAAGCGGCTGCATCATGGGCGTTTCCACCTCTATGAAGCCATGGCTTTCGAGCTGGCGGCGCAGCGACGAAATAATACGGCTGCGGGTCAGGAAGACCTTGCGCACTTCGGGGTTGGCGATCAGATCGAGGTAGCGCTGCCGGTAGCGTGTCTCCACATCTTCCAGGCCGTGCCATTTCTCGGGCATCGACAGCAGCGTCTTCGCAAGATATTCGAGGTGCTCCACGTGCACGCTCAATTCGCCGGTGCGGGTGCGAAAGAGGTAGCCTTCCACGCCGATGATGTCGCCCAGGTCGATCAACTGGTAGACGGAAAAATCGCGTTCGGGAATGGCGTCTTTCCGGATGTAGATCTGGAGGCGCTCGCCATTCTGCGCCAGATGCGCGAACCCGGCCTTGCCCATGCGGCGCAAGGTCTCCACGCGTCCGGCGATGCGCACACGCACGGGCTGGGCGAGTTCTTCCGCGGTCCTGGCGCCGTATTCAGCCAGAATCGCGGGGATGGTATGGCTGAATTCAAAGCGCAGGCCGTAGGGGCGGAAGCCCAGCGCCTCGATCTCGCGAATGCGCTCCAGGCGTTGCTGCAAAAGATCGTCTTCCAGGGACAAATCGTTCTCCTCGAGGAATTTGGATATTATAGGTCTTCCTTGACCCGATCAATATCTATTATCATTCCAGCCTACAACGAAGAGAAGCGCCTGCCCGGAGCGCTGCGCCAGGTGGTCTGCTATCTGCAGCGCGGCGGCTGGCAATTCGCCGAGATTCTGGTGGTGGACGATGGATCGACCGACGGCACCGTGCGCGTAGCCGAGGCGATGCGGGCCGAGTACCCGGACCTGCGCGTGCTTTGCAATCCGGGCAACCGCGGAAAGGGCTACGCGGTGCGGCACGGGATGCTGGAGTGCCGCGGGGAGTGGGCGCTCTTCACGGATGCCGACCTATCCGCGCCGATCGAGGAGTTGGAAACGCTGTGGCAGGCGACCGAAAAGGATTGCGCGCAGGTAGCCGTGGGATCGCGCGCGCTCGACCGGCGCCTGATCGGCGTACACCAATCCTGGTTCCGCGAAAACGCCGGCAGGGTATTCAACCTGGTGATGCGGCTGATCACCGGACTGCCGTTTCACGATACGCAGTGCGGGTTCAAGCTGTTCGCAGCCAGCGCGGCGCGCGAGATCTTCCGGCGCCAATTGCTGGACGGGTTCGGCTTCGACGTGGAGGTGCTATTCATCGGCCGCCGCCTGGGTTACCGGGAGATCGAGGTGCCGGTGAGGTGGAGCGACGTCGCCGGAACCAAGGTCAGCACGTGGCGCGGCGTGGCCGCGTTTCTGGACCCGCTGGCGGTTCGCTGGAACCATATCCGGGGCCGGTACGCGTGATGCCCTAAAGCGGGACTTAAAAGTCCCGCCGGCACGCCAAAGCGTGCGCTACGGAAACCCTTACTCCAACCCGGCGGCCGCCTCTTCGATCAGCGCGCCTTCCTTCTCCAGAACCTTTCCCACCCGGACGATCTGCTGGTCGGCTTCCTTCCACTGTTTTTGTTCGATTGCCTCGCGCACGCCGGGCAGCGTTTTCACTCCATAGCCGGTGTAGAAGCCGGGAGCGTAAATCTGGTGCTGGAACCAGGGCCGTCCCGGCAGGCCGTCGGGAAGCGTCAGGCCGCGCTCGATCAGAATCAGCTTGCGGTTCACAGCCTCGAGTCCCGCCTGATCGAGTTTCGCTTTCTGTACAGCTTTGTCGTAGCGTTCGGCGCCTTTCGTGAGCGCCGCCAGTCCGTTTTCGAGCGGCGCGAAATTCAGGAAGGGCGGCTGCGTCTCGACCGGCGGCGGCACGGACGTCTTACGCGGATCGGCCGTGGCGCTGAAAACGCCTTCCTCGATCTCCTTGTTCCGTTCGCGGATTTCGTCGCTTTCGGTCTTCCAAAGCTTCTGCACCTCGTCCACGTAACGCTTCACGGTATCGGCGAAGTTGGTGAAATCGTACGGCAGGAGATCGGCGTCGGCAAAACGCATCATGGCCGTACCGGCGGTCTGCGCGAGTGCGCGTCCATAGATGAAATCGCCATCCGAGAAGTGCGTGTACCAATAGAAATCGTCGTAGACCGAGTGATAGATGCCGCCGCCATCCTCGCCGCCAAAGCCCAGGTTCAAGGAAGCTATGCCCAGATGGTCGATGAATGCCGTGTAGTCGGAACCGGAACCGAGCGCGCCGATGCGCAGATCGGAACGTTTGCGCACTTCATCGCGCTCCGCGGCAGGCGCGCGCGAAATGCGCGCGAGTTCATCGCGCTTCCAAACGGGGATCTTCTTTTCGGGATCTTCGACATCGCGCGCCACGCCGTTGATGAATTTCTCGAGCGAGTGCGAGCCGCCCATGCCCAGCATTCCGCGGCCGTTGCCATCGGAATTGATGTACATGGCTGCATGGCTGCGCAATTCCGCGTCATGCTCCTCGGCCCACTCGGTAGATCCCAGGAGGCCTTCTTCCTCGCCGTCCCACACGCAATAAATCAGTGTGCGCTTCGGCTTCCAGCCCTGTTTTTGCAGTTCCGCGAAAGCGCGGGCTTCTTCCATCAGCGCCACCGCCCCCGAGACGGGATCTTCGGCGCCGTTCACCCAGGCGTCGTGATGGTTGCCGCGCACGACCCACTCGTCGGGATAGGGCGAGCCGGGGATGCGGGCCACCACATCGTAGATCGTTTTCATGTCCCAGTTGAATTCGAGCTTCAGATGCACGCGCGCCGGTCCGGGACCGATGCGATAAGTGATGGGCAGCGCCCCGCGCCAGTCGGCCGGTGCGACGGGGCCGGTAAGCGCGGCCAGCAACGGCTGGGCGTCTCCGTACGATATCGGAAGGACGGGAATTTTGGTCAGCGTCTGCGCGTCTTTTATGGCCAGGCGTTTGGCGCCGGCAGTGGCGCCGATGCCGGGCGTCAACGGGTCCCCGGGGTAAATGGGCATATCCATGACGCTGCCGCGCTGCACGCCGTCCTTGGGGCGATACGGACCTTGCGGAAAAACTTCGCCCGCAAAATAGCCATCTTCGTGGGGGTCGGAATAGATCAGGCAGCCGATGGCGCCGTGCTCGGCCGCCACCTTGGGCTTGATGCCGCGCCACGAGCCGCCGTAACGCGCGATCACGATCGCGCCTTTGACGGAGACCCCCAGGCGGTCGAGCTGTTCGTAATCCGCCGGGATGCCGTAGTTGACGTAGACCAGCGGCGCGGTCACGTCGCCATCGATCGAGTAGGCGTTATAAGTCGGCAATTGCTCGTCGTGCTGGCCGGAAGTGGGATCGCCCGGCACGGTGGGCTCAGCGAGTTTCGCGGTGAAATGCTCTGGCGCGACCAGTTCGACCGTACGGCTTTTAGGGGTGGGGAAGAGAACCTCAAAGGTCTCGATGTGCGCGTCCAGGCCCCATTCCTTGAACTTCGCCAGGATCCACTCGGCGTTGTCTTTATCGTAGGGCGAGCCGACGTGATGCGGCCGTGCGGAGAGGCGCTGCATGTAGTCGTGCAGATTCTGGGGGCTGGGAATGGCGCGGAACATCACTTCCCAATCGTGCTCGGCGTGCGCCGACGTGGGCGCGTAGCCGCGCAGCGAGGGAGCATCGGCGGCGGGCGCGAGCGCTCCTCCCAGAAGCAGCGTGAGAGAGGCGAGATAGAAGGCGGTCTTCATGTAGGACAAGGATATCATTTCAAGTGCGGCGGCTCAGGGGACCGGCCCGGTGGCGTTTGCGCCTTACTGCGGCGGCCCGAATGTAACCTGCACAAGCTGCAGAACCTGTTGCAGGAAGCCGGTGGTCTGAACGTAAGTGATGTACTGTGTCTGGCCGTTGCCCTGCGCGAACTCCGGATGAGCCAGCGTGGCATAGTCGGCATCGCCCTGGTAGCCCGGCAATCCCACGAAGATCTGGGTCTGGTTGGACCACGGTCCCCAGGGGGTATAAGACACGCGATAGAACACGTCGTCGCTATAGACGCCGCTGTAGATCGCCACGTACATGCCCAGGTAGTTGTCGTAGAAGACGGAATTGCCCGCCGCGCCGCCCTGGAAAACGGTCACCGCATCCGCCGGATTCGAGCTCCACGTACCGGATGCCGTGTAGTAGGTCCAATCCGCGGGGACCGTAGCATTCTCGAGCGCGACTTGGGCCACGGAGCAATTCTGGACGAGGAATCCGGCGGCGCAGCCATACTGGTAAAGCGTATCGCCGACGGTGACCCAGCCTCCCGCGTAACCGGTCTGGCTGCCGGTCCACATGAGCGTGTCGTATTGCGTTCCAGGGTTCACTACCGGACGCGAGATTTTGCCTGGCTTCCAGATGGCAATGCCGACGCCGATCTGGGTCCACGAGGATTGGCCTGTGACGCGCCAGATTTCGTTGTAGAAGATGAGCGCGCGATTCCGCGCGGGATCCGGCACCAGCGGCCCGGGCCACATGGCAAACTCCGCGCCGCACGGGGTCGCGGTGCAATTCTTGGAGTTGTGCGCGGCATTGTATTTGGCCTCCCACGGCAGAAAGGGCATGAATTCCGTGGGGACGCCCGTGGAATCGAGATAGTTGCCGTTGAGCGTGATGCCCTGGGACGCATCCAGGTTGGTGGCCCACGACATGGTGTTGTCGATGAAGTTGTTGCCTGTGGCGTTGTTCTTGGTCATGGCCGTATCGTCGAACAGCCAAAAGGATTTGCCGTTGAGCAACGCGCTAAACGTTCCGTCCCTCCCCTGAATCAGGGGACTTTGGGTAACGGTTCCCATCGGGGTGACCGACTGGATCGGCGGAATGGGAGGAACTCCTGTTTGGGCGATGGCGGCGGCGCAGGCAGACCACGCCAGCAAGACAGAACCAGCAATTCTTGAAAAAGAGAGCATGGAGTCCATTATAAAGACCGGTTAACTTCCGGCTACTGGTACGGCATGATCGTTTGACGTATTCTGAGGGCATCGAACGGCGTTGCGCATGGCGATTACCGGCCAGATGACGAAGTGGCAGCGAGTGCAAAGCAGGTTCACGGGAGGAGTCATGTGCCTCTTCCTGGGAGGCGGCGGCCTCTTGTTCTGCTTATTCGTGCTTTTTGATCTGCAACGGCGCCATGGGCCGGCTCCGGACAGTATTACGCAGATTGCCGCGATCGCCTTCGGGCCCATCACGGGGCTGGCCGCGTGGCTGCTTTCGTATCACTTTGACGCGTCGTCCATCGTGGAATTCGCCTGCGACGAAAGCTCTTTCCGATTTCGAACGCTGGGCGGTACGGGCCCGGAGACGCGCAGCCTTGCGGAAGTCGCCAAGGTCTGGGACCGGAGCGGACGGCAGGGTGTTTCGGCATACCGGGTGGTGTTCAAGGATGGTGGCGAGGCCGTCATTTCCATCAACGGCCTACCCAATGCGAAGGCCCTGGCGGAGAGGCTGCGATCGCATATGCAGGCGGCGTAATGTTCGCGATTATCCGCGGCGGTTCTGCCACCAGGCGTTTACCAGTGTAGCGGCGAGAATCAGCACGCCGCCCGCGATGGATGTTCGCGCGGGCCGCTCGTGTTGAACCAGCCAAACCCAGACCGGGTTCAGCGCGGGCTCCAGAAGCAGGACGGTGGTGGCCTCAAAGGCCGGCACCTGGCGGATGGCGCGGGTCACGAACAGGTAAGCGAGTCCAATCTGAAACACGCCGAGATAGAACAGCACTTCTAAGCTGAGTAAGTCCGCATGCGGCGGAGGAAGCGCCTTCGGTAAAGTTACTAAGAAGGCCAGAAGATTCCCTAGGACCACGGTTGCCGTCGCGGCATTTCCGGCGCCCGCGCGCCGTCCGAGCCAGCGCAATCCGGAGACGGTGAGAGCCCAAGTCAAACCGGAGATCGCGCCCATCAGGTTGCCGGTGCGCGGATCGGGCGCCGTGGCCACCGCCGGCTGCGGCGAGCCTATGCATAAGAACATACCTCCAGCCACGGCCGCGAGGAATAGCAGGTCTGAGCGGCCGAGCGGTTCCTTCAGCAGCAGCGGACCGATCAACAGCAGGTACAGCGGCGCGGTGGATTGCAGGAAGATGGCGTTCGCCGAAGTGGTCATGCGGGTGGCCAGCGTGAAGGTGACCAGGGTAGCGGCGTAGGCCGCGGCCACGGGCAGCAGCGCCCATCGCCAATGCCGGCGCCCATCCGGCACGAAGAGGGCGAGCGCCAGCGCGGCGATCGCGGAACGGAAACTGGCGATCTGCCAGGGCGTCATCGCGATAGCCTTGATGGCCGCGCCGCCCGTGGAAAACAGGAAGGCGGCGGCCATCAGAAGCAGCCAGTTGGCGGCGCGGGTTCGAGGCACGAGATTGTACCAGGGTATCAGGCCTATACAAATGCACGTGGTCGGCAGTATCCTAGATATCGAGGATAGTCATTGCGCACCATCTCCAAGAAGACGAAGTATGCCCTGGAGGCTCTCTATTCGCTCAGCCGGCATTACGGCGAGGGTCCGATCCTGGTACACTCGGTAGCCACAGAGGAAGCCATTCCGCTTAAGTTTCTGCAAGCCATCCTGTTGGAACTGCGGAACCGAGGTGTAGTCATGAGTAAGAAGGGCCGCGCCGGAGGCTACGAGTTAAGCCGGCCGCCGGAGGATATCACGGTAGGATCTGTGATTCGCATGATCGAAGGTCCGCTGGCTCCGTTGCCTTGCGCGCGCGAAACCAACTACAGGCGTTGCGACGAGTGCAAGGACGAGCAGACCTGCGGCACACGCCTCGTGATGCGGCGGGTGCGGGATGCGGTGGCCCACATTCTGGATAGCACCACGCTCGCGGATGTTATTCGGGAAGTCGATAAGGCGAAGGATATTGAGGCGCACGGTCCGGCGGTAAGCTTCAATATATAGGAACTCAATTCACCTGCCCAAATCTGCTGAAAAGCGCAGCCCGTGGCGCACGCTTCAGCGTGCCGGCGGGACTTTTAAGTCCCGCTACGGCGAACTGAAGTTCGCCGCTGCACGCTGAAGCGTGCGCCACGGAGGCACGAGCAACTTCTCCACGATGACCACGTCGCGCCAGACGCCGTCGAGACAGCCGTGTTTCTCGTAGATTCCCACTTCGCGGAAGCCCAGCGAGGCGACCAGCCGGCGGCTGGCGGCGTTCTCCACGAAAACGCGCGAGAGCAGCTTCCAGAAGCCGGCGGCCGCGGCCGCAGCCATCAGGGACTCCAGGGCCAGGCGCCCCGCGCCGTGGCGGCGAAAGGCGTGTTCCACGTAGACCGACGTCTCGGCGATGCCGGCATAGCAGTCTCGCGGGCGATAGGCGAAGGTGGCCGCAAAGGCGACCACGGCGCCATCCTCTTCCACGGCCAGCAGCGGATGAACGCCGTCGAACCACGCGCGAACGTCGGTTGCCGTGCGCGGACGGGTTTCAAACGTAGCGGTGCGCTCCGCGATGCCCTGGTTGTAGATACGGGCCATCGCGGCGGCGTCTTCAAGCCTGGCAGGGCGCGCGTGCATCCTGTAAATTTTAGCGGACTTCCGGGGGTGCAGCAGCCCAATAGCCGCGCTTGGCGCCGACGATCAGTTTGTTATTCCGCAGGCGAACTGAAATCGCGCGGAACTTGCCATCCAAATTGGCGTTGCTGGGGACATAAGCCAGCATGTAGTATTCGCGTCCGTCGGCGAAAGCGCGCTGCAGCCCCAGCAGGATGTCGTTGCTGTTTTGGAAAGCCGTGCCGCCGGTGGCGGCCGCGATTTCGCCGAGCGTTTGACCGGCGTCCGTAGCGTTGCTCTCCATGGCGCGCAGCACGTCCGGCGCCAGGCGCGCGACGCCTCCGGAATTGGCGGCGTCGAAAAACGGGGAGGTGTACAGCCCGCGCGCGTCGATCGTGTAGACCGGAATGTTGCTGTTCGCGGCCAGCCGCAGCACGGGTTCCAAATCGGGCAAACGGTCCACCGTGCGGAGGGAGTACGCACGCAGTTCCGGGAAATAAGCCACTAACAATTCGAAGGCCAGTTTGCCGGGCACAAGCTGGAAGCCATCGGAGAAGAGAACGATCGTGCGGCGGCCAGAGCCGCGCGCCAGTTGTTCGATCAGCGAGCGAAATTGAGACAGAAACGCGCGCGTATACATGCGGTCCTGCTCTTCGATCCGATTCGCCTCCGCCGGCAGGCGGCCCTTGAGGGAGCGGCAAGCGGGGTCGCCGGCATCGCAAGCGGCGCGCGCCTCGTCGAGCAGGCGCCGGAAGTCACGCAGATCGGATTCCATGGAACTCTTCCGGCTGCCCAGAAACAGTTTCTCGAAATCTTTGCCATCGACTATTTTCAGCACTGAGGCAGGATCGGTAGTGGAGTTTTCGATCACTTGCATCGAGGTTCCCACGGAGACGACGAGATATTGCGCATCGCCTGCCTGTTCGGTTTGAAAGAGCTTGGAGAGGGCCTGGCGAATATGCACCAGGTTGGCAAATTGGGTATGCAAAGCGTCTATGCAGATCAGATAAGTCCGGCGGATGGGAACCGGCTTCGGCGTGGCTGCGGCGGGCGTTGCGATTCCGGGAGACGGCTCTGGCGCGGCGGGAGGGGCAGGGCCGGCGACTCCGGCGTTCTCCACGCTAAAACCCGAGATTTTCTGTTCCACGCCATCCTCGAAGACGTGGAAGTCGGCCTGGGTCAGACCGCTGACGTGATGCCCTTCTTTATCCCGCACCACGACGGGAACCAACACTTGCCGCACTTCAACCTTGATGGTTGCCTCGCCCGGCAGGGCGGAGGAGGGAGCGTTCGCGGCGCGCGCCAGTTGTTCATAGCGGGCCTTGAATTTGGCATTATCGGGCGCCAGGGCCATGGCCGCCCGATACTGCTCAAGGGCGGCCTGCCGGTCGCCGGACTTCTCCAGCGTCTGGGCGAAGTTGAAGTGCACAGTCGCATCCTTGGGCTGCAACCGGGCGCTGGCCCGCAGTTCGGTCACGGCGGCGGGAAAGTCCCCGCGCTTGAATAACAGAATGCCCAACAGGTTGTGGACCGGCCCGCAATCGGGCGCGAGTTTGAGGGCAGCTTGCAGTTCCGGTTCCGCGCCCGCCAGATCGTTGGTAGTGTACATCGCGGCCGCCAGGTAGGAATGCGCGACGGCGGCTTCCGGGTTGAGCCGCACCGCCTCGCGTAGGACCGGCAGCGCCTCGCCGGGTAGATTCCGATCCACCAGGGAGCCGCCGCGGTCGAGCAGTTCCCAGGCCGTCTCGGAATCGGTTGTGCCTGCCCCTGGGATGCCTGCCTGGTCGTCTCCGTTCAAGTGGTAATTCGAGTAACGATGCACGCTGTCCAGGTCACCTCCGGCATAAAGTGCGTGAACGGTGATCCTGGCGGGCAGCCAGAGAGGGCCTTCGAAGTGCGGAAACTTCACGGGCAGCACCGTGATATCGGTGGTCAAGCTTTGGAGCGGAGAGTCCGGCAGCGGCCGCAGGAGGCCGGTGCGGAGGCGTACGATCTGGTGGTTGGCGGCGGCCAGCCAGACAATGCCCTGCAAAGGGTCGTGGCTATCGGTGCTTTCCGGGAGTTGGGCAAACGCTACGACAAAGCAATCCGCGCCGGACATCTTGGCGCGGCCCAGGTAACGGAAACTGGAACGTTCGCGATTCTCCGGCGCCAGGTAGCGGAGCAGGTCGAAGAAGTGTCCGGTCACCAGAAAGCCGCCCTCGGGAGCAGGCGCGGGGTGGCCCGTGGCAGGATCCACACGACCCTCCGTAAATTGCTCGTGCGCCTCGACTTCGCCGCGCTGGACCAGATAGCGGAAGGTCTCGCGCCGGCTGATTCTGGCAACACTGTTTTCGAAGCGCATCTCGTGGACTTCCTCGGCCGCGGAAAGGTCGTCGATGCTGGAGAAGCCGGCGGCGAGATTCCCGCCCGCAGCCGCGAGAAGCGCGTCCAGGCCATCCTGCCGCGCGTCGAACTGGATGCCCGCCAAGTCAGGAACGGCGCGCAGGAGTTCCGCGTTGTCGCAACGGACGAACGGCTTGGTTTCGGGCAGGCCGGGGGATTGGGCGGCCGCGGAACCACAAGAGAGCAGGGCCAGCACTAAGGCTAAGGCCACAGGCCACATATGTCGATTGTCGCCTAAATCTGGGGCGCCCCGTCGCGTCAGCGTCGTGCGTTACCCTAAAACCATGTCCGCCCCCGCCCTTCGCGCCGAGAAACTCACCAAGATCTACCGTTCCGGCGATGCCGACCTGGTGATTTTCGACGCCATCGACCTGGAGGTGCGCCGCGGCGAGATGCTGGCGCTGGTCGGCGAATCCGGCGCGGGCAAGTCCACCTTGTTGCATTTATTGGGCGGTCTGGACAGGCCTACCAGTGGTACGATATACTACGGTTCGATAGACATTTCTCGACTCGCCGATGCGGAGCTTGCCGATTTCCGGAACCGCGAGATTGGGTTTGTTTGGCAGATTCACTACCTGCTGCCGGAGTTTACGGCGCTCGAAAATGTGATGATGCCCCTGCTGATCCGGGGGGTGCCGCACAGCAAAGCGGCTGCGGATTCGCTAGCGAGGTTGGATGAAGTCGGGCTGCACGCGCGTGCTACACACCGCGCAGGGGAACTATCCGGGGGGGAACAGCAGCGCGTCGTGCTGGCCAGGGCTCTGGTGGGCGAACCCTCTGTGCTGCTGGCCGACGAACCCACGGGAAACCTCGACTTCAGGACCGGCGAAATGATCTTCGATTTGCTGGAACGCCTCCATCGTTCTCATACGCTCACTTCGGTTTTAGTTACGCACAATCTCACATTCGCCAGGAGATGCGATCGAATCCTGATGATGGAAGGCGGCACACTGCTTGCCGATGCCGGTCCGGGTTCCAGTCCGGGTAATGTGCATCCGCGTGAGGATGGGTAGTATCTTTAATAATAGGGAGCGTCACGGTCATGTTTGAACGTTATACGGAAAAGGCCCGCCGGGTAATTTTTTTCGCCCGCTACGAGGCCAGCCAGTTCGGCAGCCCTTATATTGAAACCGAGCATCTGCTTTTGGGTTTGCTGCGCGAGGATAAAGCGCTGGCCAACCGTTTTCTGCGGTCGCACGCGGCGGTCGAATCCATTCGCAAGCAGATCGAAGGCCACACCACGATTCGCGAAAAGGTTTCCACCTCCGTGGACCTGCCGTTGAGCCACGAGTGCAAGCGCGTCCTGGCTTATGGGGCCGAAGAGGCCGAGCGCCTGAACCACAAGCACATCGGCACCGAGCACCTGCTGTTGGGGCTGCTGCGCGAAGAGAAGTGCTTTGCCGCGGAGATCCTCAAGGAACATGGCGTTGGACTTGACGCCGTGCGTGAAGAGTTACGGCGCACAACAATCGAGGCGCCTACGATGCATGGTCCGGGCGGCGCAGAAGCAAAGTCCGCCTCCCGAGTTTTTAGCAATCTGACTCAGGCTGCAGCCGATGGGGCGCTGCAGGCGTTGATCGAACGCGAAGTGGAGCTTGAGTCCGCGATTGAAGTGCTCTGTAACATGCGCAAGAAGAATCTTCTCCTCATTGGGGAGCAGGGCGTGGGGAAAACCGCGATCATCGAGGGGCTCGCACAGCGCATCGCGGACGGCAAAGTTCCCGCGCCTTTGCGGGAGAAGAAAATATTGGCGATTGAACCGGTTCTGTTCGCGAGGTTCGCGCAGGATCGACGGCAATTCGATGCAATCGTGAATGCGCCAGGCGCTGGAACAAATCTTGAGAACGTAATCCCCTTTGTCGGTGGGCGCGAGGGTTTGTTGGGGGCGGTTGCGAACGGGTTGCGCCTTG